>JBKHXE010000080.1:0-30512 GCA_046566185.1 Actinomycetes bacterium
ACCTACGACAGCTCAGCCCGGGTCGGGGGGTCGGCCCCCGGCCGCGAGACCGTGACGGCGGCGACCGCGGCTGCGTGACGCAGCACGTCGGTCAGGGTCTCGACCTCGATGTGCTGCAACGCGTCCCGGCGCCCGCCGCCGAGCAGGTCGGCCGACCACAGCCCGTCGATCAGCCCCGACATGAACGAGTCGCCGGCCCCGACGGTGTCGGACACCACGACGTCCGGCGTCGGCACGTGGGCCTGCCCCGCGCGGCACAGCGCGAGCGCGCCCTGGTCGCCGCGGGTGAGGACGACGACCGAGGGCCCGAGCTGCAGCCACTGCTCGATCAGGTGCTCGGGCGAGGTGTCGGGGGCGAGCCACGCGGCGTCCTCCTCGCTGAGCTTGACGACGTCGGCGGCCGCCACCAGACCCTCGACGTGTGAACGGACCTCGGCCGGTGAGCCCATGAGGTCGGGCCGCAGGTTCGGGTCGTAGGTCACCGTGGCGTGGTGCCGGGCACCCAGCACGATGCGCTCCACGGTGGCCGCGCCGGGCTGCAGGACGGCGGCGATGGAGCCTGTGTGCACCGCGAGCGGGTCCGGCGGCAACGGGGTCGCCGGCAGCGCCCACTCCAGCTCGAAGGTGTAGGTCGCAGAGCCGTTCTCGTCCAGTGTCGCCTGCGCCACCGACGTCGACCCGGGCAGCACCGAGCCGCCGACGAGCCGGACGCCCGAGGCGCCGAGGTGGTCGGCGACCAGCCGGCCACGGTCGTCGTCCCCGAGGTGCGTGAGCAGGTGGGTCTCCCGGCCGAGGCGTGCGAGCCCGAGCGCCACGTTCGCCGGGCTGCCACCGGGGTGCTCGGCCGTCGACCCGTCGGGCCGCACCACGACGTCGACGAGCGCCTCACCGACGACGAGGACGCCGCTCACCGCCATCCGCCGAAGTCGATGGAGGAGTAGGCGTGCAGCTTCTTGGCCTGGTGCTCGGCGTCCACGACGCGGATCGTGCCCGACTTGGACCGCATGACGATCGACTGCGTGGTGATCGTGCCGCGGCGGTACCGGACGCCCTTGAGCAGGTTGCCGTCGGTGATGCCGGTGCCGACGAAGTAGCAGTTGTCGCCGCGCACGAGGTCGTCGGTCGTGAGCACGCGGTCCAGGTCGTGGCCGGCGTCGATCGCCTTCTGCCGCTCCTCGTCGTCCTTGGGCCACAGCCTGCCCTGGATGACGCCGCCCATGCACTTGAGCGCGCAGGCGGCGATGATGCCCTCCGGCGTGCCGCCGATGCCGAGCATGAGGTCGACGCCGGTGCCGTCGCGGGCGGCCATGATGGCGCCGGCCACGTCGCCGTCGGTGATGAACTCGATGCGGGCGCCCGCCTCGCGGATCTCCTGGGCCAGCCGGTCGTGCCGCGGCCGGTCCAGCAGGACCACCGTGACGTCGTCCGCGGAGCCGCCCTTGGCCTTGGCGACCCGGCGGATGTTCTCCCGCACCGGCAGCCGCAGGTCCACCATGTCGGCGGCCTCCGGTCCGGTGGCCAGCTTCTCCATGTAGAACACGGCGCTCGGGTCGAACATCGCGCCCCGCTCGGCGACGGCCAGCACCGAGAGGGCGTTGTTCATGCCCAGCGCGGTGAGCCGCGTGCCGTCGATCGGGTCGACCGCGACGTCGCACTCCGGCCCGGTCCCGTCGCCGACCTGCTCACCGTTGAACAGCATCGGCGCGTCGTCCTTCTCGCCCTCGCCGATGACGACCGTGCCGCGCATCTCGACCGTCGCGATGAGCGCGCGCATGGCCTCCACGGCGGCGCCGTCCGCACCGTTCTTGTCGCCGCGCCCCACCCAGCGCCCGGCCGCCATCGCGGCGGCCTCGGTGACGCGGACCAGCTCGAGGCCCAGGTTGCGGTCCGGAACCTGCGGGTCGACGGCCGCCTCGCCCGGGACGAGGGGGACGGCGTCGGCCTCGGACGACGGCGCGGGGTCGGTCATCGGCGCGGATCCTCCTCGATCGCTGGCCGGGCGGGTGCCGCCGATGCTATCGGCGGCCGGCTGGGGCCAGGGGACCGCGAACGGGAGGCGGCGCGACTCAGTCGTCGTCCTCCGGCTGCTGCTCCTGCGCGATCGCGGCGTCCAGCCGCGCCCGCGCACCGTCCAGCCACTGCTGGCAGCGCGCCGCGAGCGCCTCGCCGCGCTCCCAGAGCGCGAGGGACTCCTCCAGCGACGAGCCGCCGGCCTCGAGCCGCCGGACGACGTCCACGAGCTCGTCGCGGGCCTGCTCGTACGAGAGGTCGTCGACCGGCGCTGCACTCACCCCGCCAACCTATCCGCCGTCCACTCCATCGCCGGCCGAGAGGTCCGCCGCCGACGGCGGTTCCACGTAGAGCCGCGCGCCTAGCTGGGAGACCGTGAAGGACAGCGAGTACTGCGCCTGCAGCAGGGCGTCTCGGACCGAGGCGTCGGCCACGCCGACGGCCGCCTCGTGGACGACTGCGGTGAGGTCCCAGGTGATGGAGCGCTTACCCGGGTACACGGTCTGGGTGGCGGTGGCGACCGCGTCGGCTTCCGCGACCGCCGCGGCGCCCCCTAGCTGCTGGAGCACTCGGGGGAGCAGGAGGAGCGCGGCGTCCTCGGCGGAGACCAGGAAGGTGCCGGGCTGGTCGCCGGGTCGCGTCTCGTCCAGCAGAGAGAGGGGCGCCAGCAGCGCCGGCACCCTGTCGCTGCTCGCCGGCGCGATGGCCAACGACTCCTGCACGTCGTCCAACGCGTCGCGGTCCAGCTCGACGAACGGCTGCTGCTCCGCCCTGATCGGCCGCACGAACATCCGTTCGCCGTCGAGAGCCATCTCGACCGCTGCCTGACCGAGCTGCTGGGCGAGCTCGCGTGGCTGAGCCGAGGTCGTCGTCACGAGCAGGGCACGATCCTTCACCAGGTCGACGGTGCCGTCGGTCATGACGTGGATGACCTGTTCGGACCCCGAGGGTGACGCCCATCGGACGGAGAACGTCCGGTTCAGCAGCGCCGTCCCGGCGCACAGCGCACGGGCGTGGAACTCGGCCGGGCTGTCGTCGACGTCCTCGACGGGGCCGCAGTCCGCCGCGGCGGTCTCAGAGGGTTGCGGCGCCGGAGCTGGCTGATCGGTCACCGCCGCGGCCTCGCCGTCACTGGCCACCTCGGGCGGGGTGCACCCGCAGAGAGCGACGACGAGTGCGATGGCAGCCACCCCCCGAGCCTGCATGACCAGATGCTAGCAATACGTAACAGGGGCGCGTCGGCACAACAGTTGCAGGCCAGGCCTCCTGACGCGTCAACTCGGGGTTACGTCACCTCGGCCGCGATCTCGCCCTCGGCGAGGCGCACGCGCAGCCGGTCGCCGGCGGCCACGTCGTCCGGCGACCGGACCACCACGCCGTCCGCCCGTTGCACGACCGCGTAGCCCCGCTGCAGGGTGGAGGCGGGCGACAGCGTGCGCACCGCCGACGCGAGGTGCTCCGCCTCGTCGCGAGCTCGGTCGAGCCGCGCGCCGAGCGCCCGCCGGGCCCTGCCCAGCGCGAGCCCGACCTCGTCGGCGCGGGCGTCGATCGCCCGGTGCGGGTCGGCGAGCACCGGGCGCTCCCGCAGGGACGCCAGCCGGTCGGCCTCGGCGTCCAGACGGTGCCGGACGGCGCGGCGCAGGCGGCCGCGGGTGTGCGCGAGCCCGCTGAGCTCCTCGGCGACGGCGGGCACCACGCGGCGCCCGGCGTCCGTAGGCGTGGACGCGCGGACGTCGGCGACGAGGTCGACCAGGGGCGTGTCGACCTC
The DNA here is from genome assembly GCA_046566185.1 of Actinomycetes bacterium. GTDB lineage: Bacteria > Actinomycetota > Actinomycetes > Actinomycetales > SCSIO-59966 > SCSIO-59966. Next base: position 3,779 of record JBKHXE010000080.1, read on the forward strand.
GTGCCCGATCGCGCTCACGACCGGCGTCCGGCAGGCCGCGACCGCCCGGACGAGCGACTCGTTGCTGAACGGCAGCAGGTCCTCCAGCGAGCCGCCGCCCCGGGCCAGGACGACGACGTCGACCTCGGGGTGGCCGTCGAGCTCGGCCAGCGCCGCCGACACCTGCGGCACGGCGTCCGGGCCCTGGACGGCGACCTCCCGGATCTCGAAGCGCACCCCCGGCCACCGGTGCCGCGCCGTCACGACGACGTCGCGCTCGGCGGCGCTGCGACGTCCGCAGACCAGGCCGACGGCCCGGGGGAGGAACGGCAGCGGCCGCTTGCGGTCGGCGTCGAAGAGGCCCTCCGCGGCGAGCACCCGCTTGAGGTGCTCGATGCGCGCGAGCAGCTCGCCGACGCCCACCGCGCGGATCTCCCCGGCGACGAGCTGGAGAGTGCCGCGCTTCGGCCAGAACTCGGGCTTGGCGCGGACGACGACGCGCGCGCCCTCCGTCAGCCCCCCGGGCAGCGCGTCCAGCAGCCGCGCGCCGGCGGTGACGGGCAGCGACATGTCGACGTCCGTGTCGCGCAGGGTGAGGAAGCACGTGCTGGTGCCGGGGCGGCGGGTGAGCTGGACGACCTGTCCTTCCACCCACACCGGGGACATCCGCGCCACGTACTCGGTGATCTTGGCGGTGAGCAGGCGCACCGGCCACGGCTGGTCGGCGGTGGTCTCGGCCGCGGTCGCGGGCACGCGCCGGGGCGCATCGGGGCGGGAGGCGTCGACCACGGGGGCCAACCTACGATGGGGCGGTGTCGAAAACCGTCGCCCCGTCCGTGACCAAGCGTGTGCTGCTCGCCGCGCCGCGTGGCTACTGCGCCGGCGTGGACCGCGCGGTGATCGCCGTGGAGAAGGCGCTGGAGCTGCACGGCGCGCCGGTGTACGTGCGCAAGGAGATCGTCCACAACAAGTACGTCGTGGAGACCCTGGCGAACCGCGGGGCCGTCTTCGTCGACGAGACCGACGAGGTGCCCGAGGGTGCGCTCGTCATCTTCTCGGCGCACGGGGTGTCGCCCGCCGTGCACCAGCAGGCGGCCGCGCGGCAGCTGCGCACCATCGACGCCACGTGCCCGCTGGTCACCAAGGTGCACAAGGAGGCCGTGCGCTTCGCCCGCAACGACCTCGACATCCTGCTCATCGGCCACGCCGGGCACGAGGAGGTCGAGGGCACCGCCGGTGAGGCGCCCGACCACGTGCAGCTGGTCGACGGGCCGGACGACGTCGACAACGTCACCGTGCGCGACCCGGACAAGGTCGTGTGGCTCTCGCAGACCACGCTCAGCGTCGACGAGACGATGGAGACGGTGCGCCGGCTGCGCGAGCGGTTCCCCCACCTCCAGGACCCGCCGAGCGACGACATCTGCTACGCGACGCAGAACCGCCAGGTCGCCGTCAAGAAGATCGCGCCGGAGGCGGACCTCGTCATCGTCGTCGGGTCGGCCAACTCCTCGAACTCGGTGCGCCTCGTCGAGGTGGCGCTCGAGCACGGCGCGCGCGCGTCGCACCGCGTCGACCGCGCCGAGGAGATCGACGAGGCGTGGCTGGACGGCGTCTCGACGGTGGGCGTGACCTCGGGCGCCTCCGTGCCCGAGATCCTCGTCGAGGACGTGCTGGCCTGGCTGGCCGAGCGCGGCTACGGCACCGTCGAGGAGGTGCGGACGGCGGAGGAGGACCTGCTCTTCTCGCTGCCGCGGGAGCTGCGGCGCGACCTGAAGGCCGCCCGCGCCTGAGACCTGCCGCCGTCAGGAGGCGCGCGGCTCGCCCTCCAGCAGCTCGGGCGCGGTCAACGGCCGCGGCACCGACTCCAGCGGCTCGGGCCGCTCCAGCTCCGTCTCGGCGAGGTCGAGGTCGTTCATCCGGCGCGCGGTGACGAGCACGCGCCGTTCGAGCGTGCCGACGACCGCGTTGTAGTCCTCCACCGCCCGGAACAGCGTGCGCCCCAGCTTGCCGACGTGGGTGCCCAGGGTGCCGAGCCGGGCGTGCAGCTCGCGGCCGACCTCGAACAGCTCGCGGGCGCTGCCGGTCAGCGCGTCCTGCTGCCAGGTGAGGGCGACGGTGCGCAGCAGGGCCAGCAGCGTCGTGGGGGTGGCCAGCACGACCCGCCGGCCCATCGCGTGCTCGAGCAGCGCCGGGTCGGCCTCACAGGCTGCGGCGAGGAACGCCTCACCCGGCACGAAGCACACGACGAGCTCGGGAGAGGGGGTGAACGCCGTCCAGTACTGCTTGGCCGCCAGGGCGTCGACGTGCCCGCGCAGGGCCCTGGCGTGCTCGGCGGTGGCCGTGGCGCGGCGGCGCTCGGACTCGGCGGCGTCGCCCTGCCCTCGCGCGGCCGCCTCGAGGAAGGCGGCCAGCGGCGCCTTGGCGTCCACGACGACGTTCTTGCCGCCCGGGAGCCGGACCACGGCGTCCGGGCGCACCACCGCGCCGTCCGGCGTCGTCCCGGTGGCCTGGGTGTCGAAGTCGACCCGGTGCAGCATCCCGGCGTGCTCGACGACCCGTCGCAGCTGCACCTCGCCCCACGCTCCCCGCACGTTGGGCGAGCGCAGGGCGCCGGCCAGCGCGGCGGTCTGCTGACGCAGCGCCTCACCGGAGGCGGCGACGGCGGTCAGCTGCGCGTCGAGGCGCCCCAGCTGCTCCGCCCGCTCACGCTCCATCGCGCCGACCTGGCGCTCCACCCGGGCCAGGCTCGAGGTGAGGGGTGCCAGCGCGAGCGCCAGGTCCGCGTCGTCCGCGCCGGCCTGCTCGAGGTCGCCGACCCGGCGGGCGAGCAGGTCGCGCTCGGCCGTGACCGCGGCGAGCCTCGCCCGCGCCACGACGACCGCTGCGACACCGCCGACGACGAGACCGACGACCAGGGCCGCCAGCACTGCCCACGTGGAGGAGTCCATGCACCGGAGCGTGGCAGGCGCCACCGACAGCGGGCCGGAGCGCGCGCCGGCCACCGCGTAGGATCTACCCCCCGTGGCTCTCACCATCGGCATCGTCGGACTCCCGAACGTCGGCAAGTCGACGCTCTTCAACGCCCTGACCCGCAACCAGGTGCTCGCCGCGAACTACCCGTTCGCGACCATCGAGCCCAACGTCGGCGTCGTCCCCCTTCCGGACGAGCGGCTGGACCGGCTGGCGGAGCTGTTCTCCAGCGCCCGCGTCGTCCCCGCCACCGTGTCGTTCGTCGACATCGCTGGCATCGTCCGCGGTGCCAGCGAGGGGGAGGGGCTGGGCAACAAGTTCCTCGCCAACATCCGCGAGGCCGACGCCATCTGCCAGGTGATCCGCGCGTTCTCCGACCCGGACGTCGTCCACGTCGAGGGCACGGTGGACCCCGAATCGGACATCGAGACGATCAACACCGAGCTGGTCCTGGCCGACCTGCAGACCCTCGAGAAGGCCGTGCCGCGCCTCGACAAGGAGGTCAAGGGGAAGCGCACCGAGCGAGCCGTCCTCGACGCCGCGCTCGCCGCGCAGGCGGTGCTGGAGGAGGGCCGGACGCTGTACTCGGCCCGCACCGAGATCGACCCCGAGCCCCTTCGCGAGCTGTCGCTGCTGACGACCAAGCCGTTCCTGTACGTCTTCAACGTCGACGAGGAGGGGCTCACCGACGAGACGCTGCGCAAGCGGCTGACCGACCTCGTCGCGCCGGCCGAGGCCATCTTCCTGGACGCCAAGGTCGAGGCCGAGCTCACCGAGCTCGACCCCGACGAGGCCGCCGAGCTGCTCGCGAGCATCGGGCAGAGCGAGTCGGGCCTCCACCAGCTCGCGCGCGTCGGGTTCGACACCCTGGGCCTGCAGACCTACCTCACGGCCGGGCCCAAGGAGGCCCGCGCCTGGACGATCCGGCGCGGCTGGACGGCGCCGCAGGCGGCGGGGGTCATCCACACCGACTTCCAGCGCGGGTTCATCAAGGCCGAGGTGGTCTCCTACGACGACCTCGTGGACGCCGGGTCGATGGCCGAGGCGAAGGCTCGCGGCAAGGTGCGTATCGAGGGCAAGGACTACGTCATGGCGGACGGCGACGTCGTGGAGTTCCGCTTCAACGTCTGACCCCGGGGTCCCCTCCGCCAGGACGGCGGCGACGTCTCAGGTGTGTCTCATCTCGATAACACCCCCTGTTCGGTCCTTGCTACTGCCCGGTTCGTGGGTGTTGGTTAAGCCCCGTCCCATGCACGTGGCGTGCACGAGCACGCCGTCGGTCGCGCCGCGGGGACCCCGGGGCGGCCCGTGCGAACTCACGAGGGAGGACCCAGACCTTGAGCACATCGCGCAAGGGCGCCAAGTTCCTGGCGCTCCTGGTCGGCGGCTCGCTCGCTCTCTCCGCCTGCTCCACGGGTGGCGGCGGCGAAGAGGGCGGCGGCGAGGAGACCACCGGCGGCGCTGCCGGCGGCGAGACGCAGGACGTCACCATCACCGTCGCGCACGAGCAGGAGTTCGGCTCGTACAACGGCAACACGCTGGAGGAGAACGCGGTCAAGAACACGTTCGTCCTCAACCAGGTGCTCCGCGGCTTCTGGTTCTTCGGCGACGACGGCACCGTCCAGCCCGACACCGAGTTCGGCACCTACGAGCTCACCAGCGAGGACCCCCAGACCGTCAAGTACACCTTCGCCGAGGGCGCTGCCTGGTCCGACGGCGAGGCCATCGACTGCGACGACTTCCTGCTGACCTGGGCCGCCAACTCCGGCGCCTACAAGACCGGTGAGACCGACCCGACCACCGGCGAGGAGGGCCTGCTCTTCTCGACGGCCGGCACCACCGGCTACGAGCTGCAGGAGAAGCCCGAGTGCGCCGACGGCGACACGGAGGTCGAGGTCGTCTACACCGAGCCGTTCGCCGACTGGGACTCCATGTACGGCGGCCTGGCCATCCTCCCCGCGCACATCGTCGAGGAGCAGGCCGGCGGCATCGACCTGGTCGAGGCCATCACGAACGACGACCAGGAGGCGCTCGCCGCCGCGGCCGAGTTCTACAACACCGGCTGGGTCTTCAACCCGGGTGACATCGACACGGCGCTCACCCCGTCCGCCGGCCCGTACTCCATCGACTCCTGGCAGGCCGGCCAGTCGATCACGCTGACCGCCAACGAGGAGTGGTGGGGCACCCCGGCGAAGTCGCGGACCATCGTCGTCCGCTTCATCCCGCAGGAGCAGCAGGCTCAGGCGCTGGCGAACGGCGAGATCCAGATCGCCGAACCCCAGCCGAACCCGGACGTCGTCTCGCAGCTCGAGGGCCTGGGTGACCAGGTCGAGGTGCTCCAGTTCGACGAGTACACCTACGAGCACCTGGACCCGAACTTCGCGGGTGCGATGGCCGACGAGAACCTCCGTCGCGCCTTCGCGCTGTGCGTTCCGCGCCAGCTGATCATCGACAACCTGATCAAGCCCGTGAACGCCAACGCCGAGGTGATGAACTCGCGCTACGAGTTCCCGTTCAGCCCCAACTACGAGGACGTCGTGAGCGCCATCTACGACGGCTCGTACGACGAGCCGAACGTGGAAGAGGCTCGCACCATCCTCGAGGAGAACGGCCTCACCGGCACCACCGTCCGGATCGGCTACCAGACGCCGAACCAGCGTCGTACCAACGAGGTCGACCTCATCCGCTCGTCCTGCAACGAGGCCGGCTTCGACATCCAGGACGCCGGCCAGGAGGACTTCTTCGGCAACGGCCTGGCCGCCGGCAACTTCGACGTGGCCCTGTTCGCCTGGGCGGGCTCGCCGATCGTGACCGGCTCGTCGTCGACGTTCATCACCGGCGGCGGCAACAACAACGGCAAGTACTCCAACCCCGAGGTCGACGCGCTGGTCAACGAGCTCGACGTCACGCCCGACCCGGACGCCCAGCTCGAGCTGATCAAGCAGATCGAGAAGATCCTCTGGGACGACCTGGCGACCATCCCGATCTTCGCCTTCCCGGCGGTGGTGGCGCACGCGACGAACGTCGAGGGCGTCAAGCCTCAGCCGTCGCAGACGCAGGTCAGCTGGAACATGCACGAGTGGACGATCGCGGAGTGACGTCCCTCGCATGACACGGTCCTGAGTGACCGCGTGACAGGGGGCCGGGAGCCCATGCTCCCGGCCCCCTGTTCTACGGTTGACGCCGTTCCTTACGCTTCGGCCCGTTCATCTGCACCACGAACCGCTCGTAGGCTTGCCCCGCCCACCGACCGCGGGCCCCCGGCAGCCGCCCCCGCACCCGGTGAGCGCCGCACCCCCGCCCCCGGGTCACGACCAGGAGGACCGCATGGTCGTCTTCATCGTCAGGAGACTGATCGTCTCCTTCTTCGTGCTCGTCGTCGCGACGTTCATCATGTACACCCTGACGTCGCTGTCCGGGGACCCCTTCGAGGACCTGTACGGCATCACCAACGTCGCCGACCGGGAGCGGCGGATCGACGCCCGGTCGGACCTCCTGATGCTCGACAAGACCATCCCGGAGCGGTACCTGGTCTGGCTGGCCGGCGTGCTGGGCTACCTGCTGCCGTTCGTGAAGGGCACGCTGGGCACGAACATCCAGGGTCAGGACGTCGCCACGCTGCTCGGCCAGGCGCTGTCCGCCACCCTTCAGCTGGTCCTGGCGGCCACCGTGCTGGCCATCATCACCGGTGTGACGATCGGCATCGTCTCGGCCCTGCGGCAGTACAGCGCCTTCGACTACTCGATCACCCTGACGTCGTTCCTCTTCTTCTCGCTGCCGATCTTCTGGGTCGCCATCCTGCTCAAGCAGTACGGCGCCATCCGGCTCAACACCTGGCTGAACGACCCGGTGATCACCGCGCCCTGGCTCGTCGGGCTGTCCCTGCTGAGCGCCCTGTTCTGGACGGCGGTGCTCGGCGGGCGCGCGACGAGGCGACGACTGGTCGTCTTCGGTGTCGCCCTGGTGGGCACGGCGGGGCTGCTCGTCTACCTGTCCGCCGTCCGCTGGTTCAAGTACCCCTCGCTCGGCGTCCCCCTGATGCTGCTGCTCAGCATCGGCGCCGCGTTCGCGGTGACGGCCCTGATCTCGGGCCTCGCGCGCCGCAGCGTGCTCTACTCCACGCTCGCCGCCGCCGCGATCGGTTTCCTGGTCTACCTCGTGACCCTCGGCGTCCTCGGCGACCCGTCCTGGCTGCTCCTGCTCGGCATGTGCGTCGTGACCCTGGCGGTCGCCGGCGGTGCCGGCTGGGTGCTCGGCGGCATCGACCGCGAGCAGGCCCTGCGGGCCGCGGTGCTGACCGCGTTCGTCGTCAGCGTCCTCGGCTTCGCCGACCACGTCCTGCGGGTCTTCCCCGACTACAGCCGCAAGGTCGCCGGCCGCCCGATCGCGACCATCGGCTCGAACACGCCCAACTTCGACGGCAGCTTCTGGCAGTCGTTCCTCGACTCGGCCACGCACATCGTGCTACCGAGCGCGGCGCTCATCCTCATCTCGTTCGCCACGTACACCCGCTACACGCGGGCGAGCATGCTCGAGGTGATGAACCAGGACTACGTGCGTACCGCCCGGTCCAAGGGCCTGACCGAGCGCACGGTGGTCATGCGTCACGCCTTCCGCAACGCGCTCATCCCCGTCACCACCCTGATGGCCTTCGACTTCGCCGGCGTCCTGGGCGGCGCCGTGATCACCGAGACCGTGTTCGGCTGGCGCGGGATGGGCAACCTGTTCATCACCGGTCTGAGGCCGGTGCCCGACCCCGCTCCCGTGATGGGCTTCTTCCTCGTCGTGGGCGCTGCGGTGGTCATCTTCAACCTCATCGCCGACATCGCGTACGCCTTCCTCGACCCGAGGATCCGGCTCAGCTGAGCCTCCGCCCGAGCCGGCAGACCGGTCGACGACGCCCGGTCCGAGACAGAACGAGGGACAACCCCTGATGGCACAACAACCGGGACAGAACATTCCCGACGAGCGCGCGGTGGCGGTCCAGGACGAGCGCGCCCGCGCGACGTCCACCAGCGACGCCAGCGGCATGCAGATCAAGGCCCGCTCGCAGGCCGAGCTGGTACGGCGCCGGTTCTTCCGGCACCGCGGCGCCCTTTTCGGGATGATGCTGCTCGCGTTCGTCCTGCTGCTCGCCTACACCTCGATCGGCTTCGGCCCGATCCCCGGCTGGTGGGGCAAGGACTTCGTCAGCACGGCACCGGTCGTCGACGGCGGCCGGCCGACGCTCGACCTCATCCCGTGGCTGGACGGTGACGGGTTCGCCATCGGCGAGAACCCGTTCGGCCAGGACAACGTGGGCAAGGACTACTTCGCGCTCACGATGCGCGGTGCCCAGCGCTCGATCACCATCGCCCTCGTCGTCGGCCTGGTCGCCACCACCGTCGGCTCGATCATCGGCGCCGTCGCGGGCTTCTTCCGCGGCTGGGCCGAGAGCGTGCTGATGCGGTTCACCGACGTGATGATCACCATCCCGGTCCTCGTCATCGCCGCGGTCCTCGGTCGCCGGTTCGGTGACCTGGGCCTGTACGCCCTGGCGATCGTCCTCGGTCTGATCGTGTGGACGTCGCTCGCGCGCCTGGTGCGCGGCGAGTTCCTGTCCCTGCGCGAGAAGGAGTTCGTGGAGGCCGCCCGGGCCATGGGCGCCAGCAACGGGCGCATCATCTTCCGCCACATCATGCCCAACACCCTCGGCGTGATCATCGTGAACGCGACGCTGACGTGCGCGGCCGCGATCCTGCTGGAGACCGCGCTGTCCTACCTGGGCTTCGGCGTCCGGCCGCCGGACACGTCGCTCGGCCTGCTGATCAGCGACTACCAGGCCGCGTTCACGACCCGGCCCTGGCTGTTCTGGTGGCCCGGCCTGTTCATCGTCGCGATCGCCCTGTCGGTGAACTTCATCGGCGACGGCCTCCGTGACGCCTTCGATCCTCGACAGACCCGGGTGCGTGCGTGATGACCTCTGCCTCCCCGTACGAGACCCCCATCGGCTCCGGGGTCGCGCACATCGCGACGTCCGTGGACGAGACGCGTCCGCCGTCCGACACCGAGCTGCTGAGGGTCGAGGACCTGTCGGTCTCGTTCCCCACGGACGACGGTCTGGTCAAGGCCGTGCGCGGCGTCTCCTACTCGCTGCGCGAGCGCGAGGTGCTCGGCATCGTCGGCGAGTCGGGCTCCGGCAAGTCGGTGTCGTCGATGGCGGTGATGGGCCTGCTGCCCCGCTCCGCGCAGATCACCGGCAAGATCCTGTTCCGCGGCAAGAACGTCCTGCAGATGTCGCAGAAGGAGCAGCGCAGCCTGCGGGGACGGAAGATCGGCATGATCTTCCAGGATCCGATGACCGCCCTGAACCCGGTCTACTCGGTCGGTGAGCAGCTGGCCGAGGCCGTCCGGTCGCACGAGGCGGTGCCGAAGCGCGTCGCCCTCGAGCGGGCGGAGGAGATGCTCCACCTCGTCGGCATCCCCCAGCCGAAGCAGCGTCTGCGCAACTACCCGCACGAGTTCTCCGGCGGCATGCGGCAGCGCGCGATGATCGCGATGGCCGTCATCAACAACCCCGACGTGATCATCGCGGACGAGCCGACCACGGCGCTCGACGTCACGGTGCAGGCGCAGATCCTCGAGAAGCTCATCGAGGTCAAGGACGCCGTCAACGCGGCCATCGTGCTCATCACGCACGACCTCGGCGTCGTCGCCGGCATGGCCCACCGCGTGCTCGTGATGTACGCCGGGCGCCCGGTGGAGATCGGGGACGTCGACAGCGTCTTCTACCAGCCGCGGATGCCGTACACCGGCGGCCTGCTGGGGTCCATCCCGGCGCTGGAGGGCGAGTCGGAGCGGCTCCGCCCGATCAAGGGCGCTCCGCCGTCCCTCATCAACCTGCCGCCCGGCTGCCCGTTCTCGCCGCGGTGCCCGCTGGCCACGGACGTCTGTCGCGAGGTCGAGCCCCCACTGGCCGAGACGGATCAGCACTTCCACGTCGCGGCCTGCCACCACTGGGACCGGATGGCCGAGGCCGAGGACCCGACCGCCTTCTTCCGCACCGAGAGCGAGACCGCCCGATGAGCTCCTCGACGCGCTCCGGCGTCCGGACGGCGCCCCAGTCCGCCGGGGAGGACGCCAGCCGCGACCACCTGCTCGACGTCCGTGACCTGGTGATGAACTTCCCGGTCAAGGGCGGCGGGCTGCTCCGGCGCACGGTCGGCTACGTGCAGGCGGTGTCCGGAGTCTCGTTCCACGTCGACGCGGGGGAGACCCTCGGCGTGGTGGGGGAGTCGGGCTGCGGCAAGTCGACGACGGGTCGCGCCGTCCTGCAGCTGCACGTGCCGACGTCCGGCTCCGTCCGCTACGGCGGCAAGGAGCTCGTCGGCCTGAACCCCAAGGAGATGCGCGCCGTCCGCCGCGACCTGCAGATCGTCTTCCAGGACCCGTACGCGTCGCTGAACCCGAAGATGCCGGTCAACGACATCGTCGGTGAGCCGCTGCGGGTGCACGGGCTGTGGAAGAGCGACCAGCAGGGCAAGGCCCGCGTCGCCGAGCTGCTGGAGCTCGTCGGCCTCAACCCCGAGCACGGCAACCGGTACCCGCACGAGTTCTCCGGCGGCCAGCGTCAGCGCATCGGCATCGCCCGCGCGCTCGCCCTGGAGCCGAAGATGCTCGTGCTCGACGAGCCCGTCTCGGCGCTGGACGTGTCGGTGCAGGCCGGTGTCGTGAACCTCCTCGAGGACCTCCAGGACCGCATGGGCCTGGCCTACATGTTCATCGCGCACGACCTGTCCGTCGTCCGGCACATCTCCGACCGCGTCGCCGTGATGTACCTCGGCAAGATCGTGGAGATCGGCGACCGCGACGACATCTACCAGCGGCCGATGCACCCCTACACGCAGGCGCTGCTCTCGGCGGCTCCCACGGCCGACCCGAACGAGGAGCGTCGCCGCGAACGCGTCATCCTCACCGGGGACGTCCCGAGCCCGCTCAACCCGCCGTCCGGCTGCCGCTTCCGCACCCGGTGCTGGAAGGCGCAGGACATCTGCGCCACCGACGAGCCCGCACTCGTCCAGCGCGGCGGCAGCCAGCAGGTCGCGTGCCACTTCGCCGAGGTCAACACCAAGGTCATCTGACGCGGCCCCCAATTGGCACGGGGTGGCCCCGCAACGGTAGGTCCGTAGCGGGGCCACCCAGCGACGTTCGTCGAACGTCGTAATGCCGCCCAGTGAAGCCTTTGCGGTGTGCCCTCAGGCGGCCTGGCGGTCGTGGACGACGAGCGCCGGCAGGGGGCGACCTGCGGCGTTGCGCAGCTTGAGCATGACCTCTTCGCAGAGCCGCTCGGGGTTGGCGAGCGCGTCGCCGGGCGCCACCGGGATCACGTCGACGTTCTGGACGACCAGCCGTCGCTGACGGCGCTGCGTCTTCTTGTAGCGGCCGGCGGAGAGGTGCCACTCCATCGAGTCCAGCTCGAGCGCGACGCCGTACTCGGGCCAGTAAGCGTCAGGGGAGGCCACGAATCGGCCGTCCGGCGTGTAGAGGCTCTTGTTCCACAGCGGTTCCGGGACGCCGAAGCGCGCGAAGATCTCACGCAGCTTGGCCTCCGCGGCTGACCGCACGCCTGCCCCGATCTCTCGCAGCACCAGGCGCGTCAGCGCGGTCCTCTGCCGTTGTGCCCGCAGGACTTCAGTCCAGAGCACCTTCTCATCCAGGCCGTGATGCTGGACGACATCGGCGACCAGCTCGCGGACGTCGTCCAGCCGCTCGAGCTGCCGGCACGCGTCGATGAGGGCTCGCGCGAGCGGCGCGCACCTGATGCCTCGGCGTTCGACCGGCGGTGGCAGCTCGCGGGTACGGGTCACGACGGCGAAGCCGTGCGACGTCCGCTGCGAGGCATGGGCGATGAGCAGGTGCACGGACGAGGTGAGGAGCTGCATCGCCGTCCGGACCCCGTGCTCCGCAAGAGCGTCGAGGCCGGTGATCATCGACGTCTCGCCCCCGTAGACCTGGGCGCCGAGGCGCTTCTCGCGACGGGTCGGCGTCCCTCGGTGACCGAGGACGACGCCGGGGAGCAGGCGCTGCCACGGTCCGTGCGGTCCGATGCGTGTCGTGATGGTGCTGAGCGGGACGCCGATCGCCCGCAGCTGCGCGTGGCTTGCGACCGCGGCTCCGGGGGGCAGCAGGGCAGCCAGTGCGTCCGGGTCGACCCGTCGACGTTTGGGCATGCCGCTCACGATGACGAAAACCGCCGAGCGCGTGCTGCACTGCCTGTGGATATCCGTGCACTGGGGGGAGTTACGACGTTCCGTGAACGTCGCTGGGTGGCCCCGCTACGCACCTACCGTAGCGGGGCCACCCCGCGCCAGAAATCAGGTGACGGTGCCGACGAGCGAGCCGATGAGCCACGTGACACCCATGGCGAGCAGACCGACGCCGACGTTGCGGGCGACGGCGGGCGGCGCGGGTGCTCTACCGAGCCGGGCGCTGACGACGCCGGTGAGGACGAGGGCGGCGGTGACGGCGACGACAGTGACCGGGACGCGCCACGACAGGGGCGGCAGCACGATCGCGAGCAGCGGCAGGAGCGCCCCCGCGGTGAACGAGAGGAGAGACGACCACGCGGCGCTCCAGGGGCTGGTGCGCTCCTGCGGGTCGATGCCGAGCTCGGCCTCGGCGTGGGCTCGGAGGGCGTCGTGGGCGGTGAGCTCGAGCGCGACCCGGCGCGCGAGCTCGGGCGACAGGCCCTTGTCGCGGTAGATCGACGTCAGCTCGTCGAGCTCGTGGTCCGGCAGGTGCTCGAGCTCCCACCTCTCGAGGTCGAGCGCCGCCTGCTCGGTGTCGGACTGCGTGCTGACCGACACGTACTCGCCACCGGCCATCGAGAGGGCGCCGGCGACCAGGCCGGCGAGACCCGCCACGAGCACCGGCCCGCGCTCCGTGGTCGCACCGGCCACGCCCACCACGAGGCCTGCCGTCGACACGATGCCGTCGTTCGCGCCGAGGACGCCGGCCCGCAACCAGTTGAGCCGGCTCGCGAGGTCGTCGGCGTGGGGCTCGTGGACGTGGTCACGGTGGGTGTCAGTCATCGACGACCCGCGCGCCCAGCGACGCCGCCTCCGCGACGATCCGGTGCGCCAGCTCGACGTCCAGCTGCGTGACGCCGCCCGCCGAGTGGGTGGAGAGGATGAAGACCAGCCGCCGGTAGCGCAGGTCGATGTCGGGGTGGTGGTCCATCTCCTCGGCGACGTCGGCGACCGCGTCGACCAGCCGGACGGCGGACCGGAAGTCCGGCGCCTCGACGATGGCGTGCAGCGCGTCGTCCCGCCACGACCACCCCGGCAGGTCGCCCAGCTGCCGGCGGATCTCGTCGTCGTCCAGGCGTCGGCTCATGCCCTCACCGTCCCTCGTCGGGACCGCGATCGTCAACGCGACGCGCACCTCTGCGACAGTGGCGCCCGTGATCCGCCACCCGGTCCTCGTCGTCGGTGCGGCGATCCTCGACGACCTGGCGCGTCCGACGCGCCTGCTGGCGGCCCGGCGCACCCAGCCCGCCCACCTGGCCGGCGGGTGGGAGCTGCCCGGTGGCAAGGTCGAGGACGGCGAGGAGCCCGTCGACGCCCTGCACCGGGAGCTGTTCGAGGAGCTGGGCGTCGAGGTGCGCCTCGGCCACCTCGTCACCGGCCCGGACGGCGGCGACTGGCCCCTGCCGCCGTCGGCCGTGCTGCGGGTCTGGACGGCGCAGATCACGGCGGGCGAGCCGGAGCCGCTCGAGGACCACGACCGCCTCGAGTGGGTGCCGATCGACCGGGCGCTGGACGTCGGGTGGCTGGCCGCGGACGTCCCGGTGGTCCGTGCCCTGAGGGCCGGCCTGTAGCTTTCTTGACCTGACCTTGACCTCGACTTGCCTCAGTGGGCCGTCTAGGGCACGGTGGTGCGTCGTTTGCGCGGCCTCCTGCGTCGTGCCCGCCATCAGTCCCCGAGCATCGGAGTACCTCCATGGCGACAGCACACACCTCACCTCCCACCCGGGAGCCACGCGTCTCCGGATCGACGATCGCGCCGCTGGTCTTCTGGCCGTCGCTGGCCGTCATCGGCGGCTTCGTGGTGTTCGCCGTCCTCGCCCCCGACGCGGCGAGCGCGGTGATCAGCGCCGTGCAGAGCGGGATCATCACCTCGCTCGGCTGGTACTACGTCCTGCTCATCGCCGGCTTCGTCGCGTTCTCGCTGTGGGTCGGGCTCAGCCGCTTCGGTGACATCCGCCTCGGTCGGGACGACGAGAAGCCCGAGTTCGGCCTGCGGTCGTGGTTCGCCATGCTGTTCTCCGCCGGCATGGGCATCGGCCTCGTGTTCTGGGGCGTCGCCGAGCCCCTGAACCACTTCGCCTCTCCGCGACCGGGTTTCGAGGGCGGCGAGGTGGAGGCGGCTCGCCAGGCGATGACGCAGACGTACCTGCACTGGGGCGTTCACGCCTGGGCCATCTACGTCGTCGTCGGCCTGGCCGTCGCGTACGCCGTGCACCGCAGGGGCCGCCCGATGTCGATCCGTTGGGCGCTCGAGCCGCTGCTGGGCGACCGGGTCAAGGGGCGCCTCGGTGACGTCATCGACGTGACCGCCGTGGTGGGCACCTTGTTCGGGGTGGCCACGTCGCTGGGCTTCGGTGTGGCCCAGATCGCGGCCGGCCTCGATTTCGTGGGTCTGGTGGGTGACGGCGCCGACAACGTCGGCCTGCAGGTCGTCCTCGTCGCCCTCATCACCGGCATCGCGACGCTCTCGGTCGTCAGCGGTATCGGCAAGGGCATCAAGTGGCTGTCCAACCTCAACATGGGGCTGGCAGCGCTCGTGCTCGTCTTCGTGCTGGTGGCCGGGCCGACGCTGTTCCTGCTGCGCGAGTTCGTGCAGAGCTTCGGTGACTACTTCGCCGACGTGCTGCAGCTGACGTTCGACGTCAGCGCCTTCCGGGGCGAGGACGGCGAGACGTGGCAGGCGGGCTGGACGACGTTCTACTGGGGCTGGTGGATCTCCTGGGCGCCCTTCGTCGGCGTCTTCATCGCCCGCATCTCGCGGGGCCGGACCGTTCGTGAGTTCGTGTCCGGAGTCCTCATCGTGCCGACCCTCATCACCTTCCTGTGGTTCTCGGTGCTGGGCGGCACGGCGCTGTACCGCGAGCTCTTCGGTCAGGGTGGCCTCGTCGGGGACGACGGCAGTGTCGGCACCGAGGCGTCGCTGTTCGGGATGCTCGACGGTCTGCCCGGCGGCACGATCGCCATCGGTCTGGCCCTGCTGCTCATCGTCACGTTCTTCGTCACCTCATCGGACTCGGGGTCGCTGGTCGTGGACATGCTCGCCTCCGGCGGCAACGTCGACCCGCCGCGGTGGAGCAGGGTGATGTGGGCGACGCTCGAGGGGGCCGTCGCGGCGGCGCTGCTGCTCGTGGGCGGCGGTGGCCTCGGGGCGCTGCAGACGGCGTCCATCATCACGGCGCTGCCGTTCAGCGTGGTGATGATCGGGATGGCGGTCGCCACGGTGAGGGCGTTCCACCGCGAGCACCAGGCCTGGCTGCGGCGCCAGCGCAGTGCCGAGCTGGCCGAGCTCACCGACCACGTGTCGGACCGGCTGTCGGACGGCGGTGGTCCCACCGGCGGCCGCACGGTGACCGTCACCCGCACCTGACGATTCGGGCGGCGGAGGGGACGGGCCGTAGCATGGCGCGACCCCTCCGTGCTGCCGACCAGGATCGAGCCGTTCCCCCATGCCCTCCCGCACCGACCTGCGCAACCTCGCGATCGTCGCCCACGTCGACCACGGCAAGACGACCCTCGTGGACGCCATGCTGTGGCAGTCCGGGGCGTTCGGCGCCCACCAGACACCCGGCAGCACGGGGGAGAGAGTCCTGGACTCCGGCGACCTGGAGCGGGAGAAGGGCATCACGATCCTCGCGAAGAACACGGCGGTGCGGTACTCCGGGCCGGCGTCCGGCGGCTCGCCCGTCACCATCAACATCATCGACACCCCCGGCCACGCCGACTTCGGCGGCGAGGTCGAGCGCGGGCTGTCGATGGTGGACGCCATCGCGCTGCTCGTGGACGCGAGCGAGGGGCCGCTGCCGCAGACCCGGTTCGTGCTGCGCAAGGCGCTCGCCAAGCGCCTGCCGGTCATCGTCGTCATCAACAAGGTCGACCGGCCGGACGCGCGGATCGCCGAGGTGGTCGACGAGGTCTACGAGCTGTTCCTCGACCTCATCGACGACAGGGCGGACGAGTCCACGGTCCTCGACTTCCCGGTCGTGTACGCCAGCGCCAAGGCGGGGCGTGCCAGCCTCACCCGGCCGCGGGACGGCGAGCTGCCGGACGCCGAGGACCTCGAGCCGCTCTTCGCGACCATTCTCGACGCCGTCCCGGCGTTCGAGTACGCCGAGGAGGCGCCGCTGCAGGCGCACGTGACCAACCTGGACGCCTCGCCCTTCCTCGGGCGCCTGGCGCTGTGCCGCGTGCACGCCGGCGAGATCCGCAAGGGGCAGCAGGTCGCGTGGTGTCGCCGCGACGGCTCGGTGGAGCGCGTCAAGGTCACCGAGCTGATGCTGACCGAGGCGCTGGAGCGTGTGCCGGCCGAGAGCGCCGGGCCGGGCGACATCATCGCGGTCGCCGGCATCGCCGACATCACCATCGGCGAGACCCTCGCCGACGCCGAGAACCCCGTCCCCCTGCCGCTCATCACCGTCGACGAGCCGGCCATCTCGATGACGATCGGCACCAACACCTCGCCGATGGCGGGCCGCACCAAGGGCGCGAAGGTCACCGCACGCCTCGTGAAGGACCGGCTCGACCGTGAGCTGGTCGGCAACGTGTCGCTGCGCGTGCTGCCGACCGAGCGGCCGGACACGTGGGAGGTGCAGGGGCGCGGCGAGCTGGCGCTCGCGATCCTCGTCGAGACGATGCGCCGGGAGGGTTTCGAGCTGACCGTCGGCAAGCCGCAGGTGGTGACACGGCAGGTCGACGGCAGGCTGCACGAGCCGGTCGAGCGCCTGACGATCGACGCGCCCGAGGAGTACCTGGGCGCCATCACCCAGCTCCTCGCCGTCCGCAAGGGGCGCATGGAGCAGATGGTCAACCACGGCACGGGCTGGGTGCGCATGGAGTTCCTCGTGCCGTCCCGCGGGCTCATCGGGTTCCGGACCGAGTTCCTCACCGACACGCGCGGCACCGGCATCGCCCACCACGTCTTCGAGGGCTACGAGCCCTGGTTCGGCGAGCTGCGCACCCGGCCCAGCGGGTCCTTGGTCGCCGACCGTGCCGGTGCCGCGACGTCCTACGCCATCACGAACCTGCAGGAGCGCGGCACGCTGTTCGTCGGGCCGACCACCGAGGTCTACGAGGGCATGGTCGTCGGGGAGAACTCCCGCGCCGACGACATGGACGTCAACAACACCAAGGAGAAGAAGCTCACCAACGTGCGCTCCTCGACCGCCGACGAGCTGGAGCGGCTCGTGCCGCCGCGCGTCCTGTCGCTGGAGCAGTCGCTGGAGTTCTGTCGCGAGGACGAGTGCGTCGAGGTGACGCACGACGCGATCCGCGTCCGCAAGGTGGTGCTCGACCAGACGGAGCGCGCCAAGAAGGCGAGCCGCACGCGCCGGCAGTAGCCCCGCCACACCCCACCGAGACGATCAGGTGACACCCTGGCGCGGTGACCACCACCCCTGACGGTTCGGACCGGGCGTCGGCGGAGCAGCAGGCGCTCGACGAGGTCGCCGAGGTCGTCGACGCTGCGGCCGAGCGGGAGCTCGAGCCGCAGGACGTCGCGGCGATGGACCGCCTCGACTCCCCCCGGCGGCTGCTGCTCGTGCACGCCCACCCCGACGACGAGACGATCGTCAACGGGGCGACGATGGCGCGGTACGCCGCCGAGGGCGCCTCGGTGACGCTGGTGACCTGCACGCGCGGGGAGCGCGGGGAGGTCATCCCGCCGGACCTCGTGCACCTCGAAGGGGACGGCGACGCGCTCGGCGAGCGCCGGACCGCCGAGCTGGCGGCGGCGATGGAGGCCCTCGGCGTCACCGACCACCGCTTCCTCGGCGCGGACGCGGGCGTGCGCTTCCGCGACTCCGGGATGGCGTGGGGGCCGCACGGGCGTGCGGTCGCCGCCCCCGACACCGGTGACGACGCCTTCGCCCATGCGGACGTCGACGCGGCGGCCTGGCACCTGGTCCGCGTCATCCGCGAGGTACGGCCGCAGGTCGTCGTCACCTACGAGCCGGACGGCGGGTACGGGCACCCCGACCACGTGCAGACCCACCGCGTCACGGTGCGCGCGGTCGAGCTCGCCGCGTCCGAGGCCGGCGACGGGGAGCCGTGGGCGGTGGCCAAGGTCTACGAGACGGTGCTGCCCGAGTCCGCCGCGCGCCAGGTGCTGCGCGAGTCCGCCGCCGACAACCCGTTCGAGCCGGTGGACCCCGACGGGCCGCTGCCGCCGATGGTGGTGCCGGACGACGAGGTGACGACGGTCGTGGAGGCACCCGGCCACCGCGAGGCCACGGCGGCCGCGCTACGCGCTCACGCCACCCAGGTCGTCGTCGAGGGCGGCTACTTCGCGCTGAGCAACGGCGTCGGGCGCCCGATCGTCACGACCGAGTACTTCCGGCTCTCCCACGGCACGCCCCTGCCGGACCAGGATCGTGCCGACGGCCGCGAGTCGGACCTGTTCGCCGGCGTCTGACACCGCGCCCGAACACCCCGACCGGTGTTCCTCACGGTCGGTGACCGGCTGAGCCGTCCGGGTGAGCCGGCGTTGCGCCGCACGGGTGAGGCCGCAGTGACACCGGCCCGGAGCGAGGGTCAACTGAGTGTGACCGGCGGAGCCGTGGGGGAGCCTGCGAGGATGCGGCCGGGACGAGAGGGGAACACCGTGGCGGTCGCCGAGGCAGCGAGGTCCCGGGCGGTCCGAGACACTGCCGACGTCGGACGCACGCGGGAGCGGGCCCGGCAGCGACGGCTCGGTCGTGTCGCCCTCCTGCTCTCGCCGCTGGGCGCGTGGCTGTGGTGGCGGCTGCTGACCGGGGACCCGGTCGGGTGGCCCTCGATGCCGGCCGTCGACCCGCTGTACGTCATGGCGGGCCTGTTCTTCGTGGTCCTCATCGTGGTGCTGCTGGGGACGACGGTGGTCGCCGGCCGGTCGCCGCACGTCGTGTACCGGCCCGAGCAGATCGACGTCGGGATGGACGACGTCAAGGGCCTCGCCCCGGTCAAGGAGGACGTGCAGCGCTCGCTGGACCTCTTCCTCGCCGGTCGGACGTTCCGGCGCGACATGGGCGGAACGCCCCGGCGGGGGCTGCTGTTCGAGGGTGCGCCCGGCACCGGCAAGACGCACATGGCCAAGGCGATGGCGGCCGAGGCGGGCGTCCCGTTCCTCTTCGTGTCGGGCACGTCGTTCCAGTCGATGTACTACGGCGCCACCGCACGCAAGATCCGCGCCTACTTCAAGGCGCTGCGCAAGGCCGCCCGCAGCGAGGGCGGGGCGATCGGGTTCATCGAGGAGATCGACGCGATCGCGACCGTCCGCGGCGGCATGAGCGCCACCCCGGCACCCGCCGGGCTGGCCCCGTCCCTGACCGCCTGCGGCGGACTCGAGGGCCTGCCCACGATGGGCCTGGCGCCGGCGGGGACGACGCAGGTCGACCGGGTCGTCAGCGAGGGCGTCGGCGGCGTCGTCAACGAGCTGCTCGTCCAGATGCAGTCCTTCGACGAGCCGACCGGCTGGCAGAAGCTGCAGTCGAAGGCCGCGGACGCCGTGAACCTGCTGCTGCCGTCGTCCCGGCAGATCCCGCGGCCGAGGCCCGAGCCCGTCGACGTCCTCATCATCGCGGCGACGAACCGCGCCGACAGCCTGGACCCTGCCCTGCTGCGGCCGGGCCGGTTCGACCGGCGCCTCACGTTCGACCTGCCGGACAAGCGCGGACGTCGCGAGATCATCGACCACTTCCTCGTCCGCAAGGCGCACGAGGCCGAGCTCGACGGCGACGAGCGGCGCGACGCCCTCGCCGGCGTCACCCAGGGCTACAGCCCGGTGATGATCGAGCACCTCATGGACGAGGGCCTCGTCAACGCCGTCCGGCGCGGCGCCACGGCGATGAGCTGGGCGGACCTCGAGCACGCCCGGATGGTCGTCGAGGTGGGCCTCGGCCAGCCGGTCGGCTACACCGACCACGAGATGCGGCTCATCGCCACCCATGAGGCCGGCCACGCCACGGTGGCACACCTCGTGGCGCCGCGGCGACGGCTGGAGATCCTCACGATCATCAAGCGCGCCAGCGCCCTCGGTCTGCTCGCCCACGGGGACGCCGAGGACGTCTACACCCGCTCCCGCAACGAGCTGCTCGGCCTGATCCGCATCGCCTTCGGCGGTCAGGTCGCCGAGGAGATCTTCTTCGGCGACGTGTCGACAGGCCCGAGCGGCGACCTGTACTACGCCACCAACGTCGCCGCCCAGATGGTCGGCGCCGCCGGGATGTGCGACACGCTGGTGTCCTTCGCCGCGATCGAGACGAGCGGGCTGTCCGGGGCGAACCTCGTCGCCCGCGTCCTCGGCGACTCGGGCGGCCGACGCATGGTGGAGGACCTGCTGCGCGAGCAGAAGGAGCACGTGCGCACGCTGCTGGCGGAGAACCGGCACCTCGTCGAGGCGCTGCGGGACGCGCTGCTCGAGCGGCACGAGCTCATCGGCCACGAGATCACCGACGTGCTGACGGCGGCGCGACGCGACGTCGTCGTCGACCTCACGGCGATCGAGGCCCGGCCCGGCCTGCCCTGAGAAGGGTCGCGCGTACCCTGAAGCGGTGAGCCGCACGCCCCTCGGAGTCGCCGTCGCGTCGCTCGCCGTGGTCACGGCCACCCTGGCCGGCACGCTCGCCCACCTGGTCGTGATCGCGTTCGGCCCGCTCACCCTTCCGGTCGGTCTCCTGGTCGCCGTCTCCCTGCTCGCCAGCACCCAGGCGTGGGCGGTGGCGGCCTGGCCGGCGCCCGCCGTGGCCGTCTGCGGTGTGCTGGGGTGGGCGGTCGCCACCTCCGCCGCGCTGTCACCGGGGCCCGGCGGTGACCTGCTCGTCGCCGAGCCGACCCGGCCCCTGTCCCTCGGGTGGCTGGTCGCCGGCCCGCTGGCGCTGCTCGCCGCGACCGTCCTCACCCGGCGCCGCCTCGCCGTCCCGGTCGCGGCATGACCGAGCAGCTGCGCACCGGGCGACCGGTGAGGGACGACGCCCCGGCTCCGGACGTCGCCGCCTTCCGTCGGGCGGTCGGCCGGTTCGCCACCGGGGTGTGCGTCGTGTCCACCTTTGCCGACGGCCGCGACCACGCGATGACGGCGAACGCCTTCACGTCGGTCTCGCTCGAGCCGCTGCTGGTGCTGGTCTGCGTCGAGCTCGACTCGCGGTTCCACGACGCGGTGCTGGAGGCGGGCGTCTGGGGCGTCAGCATCCTCGACGACCGGGCGCGCGGCACGGCCGAGTGGCTGGCGACGCCGGGCCGGCCCCTGGTCGGTCAGCTGGACGTCGTCCCGCACCACCGGGGGGAGCGCACCGGGGTGGCGCTCGTCGACGCCGCCCTGGCGACCCTCGAGTGCACCACCACCGACGTCCACCCGGCCGGTGACCACGTCATCGTCGTCGGGCAGGTGCTCTCGGTCGGTCTGGCCGCCGACGGCCACGGCCCCCTCGTCTACCACCGCAGCTCCTACCGCTCGCTGCGCTGACCAGCACCCCCCGGGGCCTTACCATGGGTCGACCTGCTGTGCCCGTCGACGAGCCGCCCCGGCACACCCGGTGCCCGGGGGAGGAGCCCACCTGTGATCACGGACGACACCCGCACGACCCTGCCGTCCTCCCCGTCGTCGCGGGCACGCTGGATCTGGCTCACGCTCGCCGTGCTCCTGGTCCTGGGCGTCGCCTACGGCGCCGCGGCCTGGGCGCTGTCCGGCCGGGTCCCGGCGGGCGTCGAGGTCTCCGGCGTCCAGATCGGGCACATGTCGCGCGACGCGGCGATCGACCGGTTGACCCGGCGCCTGGAGCAGGACCTGTCCTCACCGGTGCCCGTGGTCGTCGGCTCGGCGCAGGCCGAGGTCGACCCTGCCACCGCCGGGCTGCGCGCCGACCTGGCGGAGACGGTCGACCACCTGGTGGGCTTCAGCCTCGACCCCCGGCAGATGTGGCGGCACCTGTCCGGCGACAGCCGGCTCGAGCCGGTGACGACCGCGGACCCCGGTGCCCTGGACGCCGCGGTCGCGGCCCTCGCGGAGCAGGTCGACGGGGACGTCGTCGAGGGCAGCATCTCCTTCGAGGACGGCGCAGCGGTGGCGACCGAGGCGCAGGAGGGCCGCGTCCTGGACCGTGAGGGCGCCGCGGAGGTGCTGAAGCAGGGCTGGTTGAGCGGTGCACGCCCGCTCGAGCTGCCGGCCGAGATCACGCCCCCCACCGTCGACACCGACGCGGTGACCGCCGCGATGGACTCGTTCGCCGTTCCGGCGACCTCCGGGCCGCTGACGGTGGTCGTCGGCGACCGGAGCGTCGAGCTCGAGCCCACCGCCGTGACGCCGGCGCTGTCGTTCGAGGCCGTCGACGGCACCCTCGAGCCGCGCGTGGACGGCGAGGCGCTCAAGGCGGCCGCCCTCGGCGCGGACGGCGACCTGGTGACGGCTCCGCGCGACGCGACGGTGCGGATCGAGGGCGGGTCGCCCGTCGTCGTCCCCGGGCAGGACGGCACGACGATCGACCCCACCGTGCTCGCCGAGGCCGCGCTCGCCGCGCTCGTCGCGCCGGAGCGCACCGCCGCGGTCGATCCCGTCGTCTCCGAGCCCGAGGTGACCACCGCCGAGGTGCAGGCCCTCGGCATCACCGAGGTCGTGTCCCAGTTCGCGACCACGCACACCGCCGACCCGGGGCGCACCCAGAACCTGCGAATCGCGGCGAGCACCGTGAACAACACGCTGCTGCTGCCGGGCGAGACGTTCAGTCTCAACGGCGTCCTGGGCGAGCGCACGCGCGCCAAGGGCTACAGCGAGGCCGGGGTCATCATGAACGGCCGGCTCACCGAGGGCGTCGGGGGTGGCGTCTCGCAGATGGCCACGACGCTGTTCAACGGCATGTTCTTCGCGGGGCTCGAGGACGTCGAGCACAAGCCGCACTCGTTCTACATCTCCCGGTACCCCGAGGGCCGCGAGGCGACCGTCAACTGGCCCAACGTCGACCTCAAGTTCCGCAACGACACGCCCCACGGCGTCCTCATCGAGACGTGGGTCGGCGGCGGCCAGGTGCACACGCGCTTCTGGAGCACCAAGGTCTGGGACGAGGTGCGCGCGACGAAGTCGGAGCGACGCAACGTCAAGCAGCCGGAGACGATCCGCGACAGCGACGAGGACTGCGTGACCCAGTCGCCCAACCCCGGCTTCGACGTCACCGTGACGCGTCAGCTGGTCAAGGGCGGCGCCGTGCAGCGCACGGACACGTTCCGTACCCGCTACATCCCGCAGGACAACGTCATCTGCGAGAGCTGAGCCCGGCGCCGCCCCTGTCCTTCGGCGGC
Organism: Actinomycetes bacterium; assembly: GCA_046566185.1. Classification (GTDB taxonomy): domain Bacteria; phylum Actinomycetota; class Actinomycetes; order Actinomycetales; family SCSIO-59966; genus SCSIO-59966. The sequence goes on from JBKHXE010000080.1 coordinate 27,274, forward strand.
CAGGCGCGTCAGCCGGCGCCGACCAGCACCATCGTCGCGCCGAAGACCACGCCGCTGACGAGCAGCGCGATGGCCGTGTAGCCGAGGATGTCGCGGATGCCGAGCCGGGCGATCGCCAGCACCGGCAGGGCCCAGAAGGGCTGGATCATGTTCGTCCACTGGTCGCCGTAGGCGATGCCCATGATGACGACCTCGGGGGCCACGTCGAGCTGACCCGCCGCCTCCAGGAAGATCGGTGCCTGGACGGCGAACTGGCCGCCCCCGCTCGGGATGAACATGTTGATGAGGCCGCCGGAGAGGAACGCCCACAGCCCGAGCGTGGCAGGGCTGGCGAGCTCGACGAAGAAGTCGGCGAAGACGGTGATGAGGCCGCTCGTCGTCATGATGCCGAGAATGCCCGCGTAGAGCGGGAACTGGAGCAGGATGTCGCCGACGTTGCGCGCCGCGTCACCGATGAGCCGGCCCAGCTCGACGGGAGAACGGACGAGCAGCAGGATCGCGGCCAGGAAGGTCCAGTTGACGATGTCGAGCGTGAGCGCGAAGCCCTCCTGGGCGAAGTACGTGACCAGGTAGGCGACGAGCACGAGGCCGGCGGACGTGGTGATCACGCGGGAGGTGTCGATGCGCTCGGCGGGGGACACCACCCGGTCGCGGTGCGTCGTCCCGGCGTCGGTGAGCGGCTCGGTGACCGCGTCCCGCGGCAGCTCGACGATGCGGTCCTCGGGCTTGGGGCGCAGGGACGCCATCGCGGCGACGACCACGACGACGGTGACGACGATCGCGGCGAGGTTCCAGGGAGCGAAGATGGTCTCGGACACCGGGACGGTGCGGCCCAGCTGCTCCTCGACGAACGACCCGGGGGTCGCCGCGGCGAGCGGGCCGGAGCCGGAGTAGCCCATGTGCCACACCACGTAGCCGGCGTACCCGCAGGCCACCAGCAGCGGGAAGTGCAGGCGCATGCCGCGCTCGCGGCCCTGCTGCGCCATCTCCTTGGCCAGCAGGGCGCCGACCACGAGGCCGAGGCCCCACGAGAGCAGGGAGCCCAGGGCGGCGGCGAGCGTCACGCCGGCGTAGGCCTGCACCGGCGTCCGGGGCAGCGACGCCGCGCGCACGAGCAGGCGCCGCACCTGGCGCGTGTTCGCGAGCGTGTAGCCCAGCAGCAGGATGAGGGCCATCTGCGTCATGAAGGCGAGCAGGCCGGTCAGACCGTCGCCCCAGCCGCGGAGCACCTCGACGGGGCCCGTGTCGGTGAGGACGAGAGCGAGCACGCCGACGATGCCGGTGAGCACGACGGCGAAGACGAGGGCGCTGGGAAGCCACTTCTCGACGCCTGCGACGAGGGGGCGGGACAGAGTGCGCAGCACGGCACACCTCCACGGGAGGGGGAATGACGTGCGCATCCTGGCGGATACCCGCCGGTAAGGGGTAAGGGACGTGCGCGCTACCGGGCGGGGGACCAGTAGGCGTACCGGTGGTGGTCGGTGAAGCCCGAGCCGGCGTAGAGGGCGCGACCTGCCTCGTTCTCCTCGGCGACCTGCAGGTACAACGCCCTGGCCCCGAGAGCCGCCGACCGGCGCGCCAGGGCGCCGAGGACGACGCGGGCCAGGCCACGCCGGCGGTGTGACGGCGCGACCTCCATCGCCGTCACCCCGCCCCAGGCCCGGGAGACGGCGAGCCGGCCCACCGCGACCGTCGTCCCGGCGTCCCGCACCGCGACGAACTCCTGGTGCGGCGCGGACAGCAGCAGCCGCAGGCCGATCTCCGGGAGGGCCTGGCCGCGGTACCGGTAGAGCGAGAGCCAGCCGTCGTCCGGCCGGTCGCCGGCCTGGACGACGAGTCCCGGCGGTGGCTGGACGGGCGGAACGGCCAGGGCGCTCGCGACCATGACCCGCGTGGGGCTGCGCTCCAGCCAGCCCGCGGCGTCCAGCGCGCCGCGCAGACCCGGCACGGGTGCCTCGTCGGCGTCGTGCAGTGGCTCGGCCAGCGCGACGGTCGCCGGTAGCGCTCGGTCGGCGTACCAGGCCGCGACACGGTCGAGCGCCTCGGCCAGGGGCGCGGACGTCGGACGCAGCGCCAGCGCCGAGTTCGCCCGGCCGGTGAAGCCCTCGGCCGCGCGCAGCAGCCATGACCCGGGCCCGTCCAGCCAGGCGGTCTCGGGTGCGCGCCACCCGTCGGCCATGACGTCCTCGAGGTCGCGGACCGACAGCGCGAGGTGCGCTGGTCCGCGGCGGGTGGCCCGCGGCGGCACCGCCTTGGCGGCGACCACGTCGGCGACGGCCACCGTGACGTCGCCGTGGCGGGTGCGGACGACCAGCGAGGTGGCGTCCGCCGCCAGCAGCGTGCCGAGGAGGTCACCCAGACGCCCGTCGGGCAGGCGCCGCCGCACCACGACGCGCGTGCCGACGACCAGGTGACCGGTCACGTCCACCCCCGCATCGCTTCGGCCGGAAGATCCGCGATACTAGGCGTACCAGCACCGCCGAGCCGTGCCCAGCGGCCCGCGAGGAGGACCGTCGTGACCTACGTGATCGCCCAGCCCTGCGTCGACCTCAAGGACAAGGCCTGCATCGAGGAGTGTCCGGTCGACTGCATCTATGAGGGTGAGCGCTCGCTGTACATCCACCCCGACGAGTGCGTCGACTACGGGGCGTGCGAGCCGGTGTGCCCGGTGGAGGCGATCTACTACGAGGACGACGTCCCCGAGCAGTGGGCCGACTACTACAAGGCGAACGTCGAGTTCTTCGACGACCTCGGCTCGCCCGGCGGCGCCGCCAAGCTCGGCGTGATCCCCAAGGACCACCCGCTGATCTCCGCCCTGCCGCCGCAGGAGCACGACCACTGAGCGACGGCGTGGCCGGCGCCTCGCGCGTCGCGCTGCCCGACTTCCCGTGGGACGCACTGGCTCCGTACGGCGCCACCGCGAGGGCCCACCCGGACGGCATCGTCGACCTGTCGGTGGGCACCCCCGTCGACCCGACGCCGGACGTCGTCCGCCGGGCGCTGAGCCGCGCGTCCGACGCGGCCGGCTACCCGCAGACGTGGGGCACGCCGGCGCTGCGGGAGGCGGTCGTCGACTGGTTCGCCCGCCGCCGCGGGGTGCCAGGGCTCGACCCGGACGGCGTCCTGCCGACGATCGGCTCCAAGGAGCTCGTCGCGTGGCTGCCCACCCTGCTGGGCCTCGGGCCGGGCGACGTCGTCGTCCACCCCGAGGTGGCCTACCCGACGTACGACGTCGGTGC
>JBKHXE010000081.1:0-19531 GCA_046566185.1 Actinomycetes bacterium
GGTCCGCCAGCGCGCCGCGGGCCGCTGGTCGCCGTGGGAGGCCATCGACGTCGAGGCGCCGACCGGGCCATCCGAGGACGAGGAGCGGTCCGGGACCGAGGCGTTCGTCGTCGTCGGCGCCGACCGGGTCCAGGCCCGGGTGAGCGCCACCTCCGGCCGTGTGCCCGCCGGCGTCCGGCTGGAGGTCGTCGACCCCGGTCGGTCCGCCGCTGACGCCGCCGCAGGGCAGGTGCCGGCGGGCTCCGCCTCCGCCGCCGCCACCCGGCCCACCGTGCTCTCACGCGCCGACTGGGGCGCCGACGAGACCCTGCGGGTCGGCAGCCCGTCCTACGCGAGCACGCTGAAGGCCGCCGTCATCCACCACACGGCCGGCTCCAACAGCTACACCGCCGAGCAGACCGCCTCGGTCATCCGTGGCATCTACGCCTTCCACGTGCAGAGCCGTGGCTGGAGCGACATCGGCTACAACATGCTCGCGGACCGCTTCGGCCGGCTGTGGGAGGGCCGGTACGGCGGGATCGACAGGCCGGTCATCGGCGCCCACGTCGCGAACTACAACACCGGGTCGTTCGGCATCTCGGTGATGGGCACCTTCGAGTCCGCCGCGCCGTCGGCGACCACCATCGACGCCGTCACACGCGCCATCGCCTGGAAGCTCGGCCTGCACGGCGTGAGCGCCACCGGCACCACCACCCTGAACGACCGGACCATCCCCACCATCGTGGGTCACCGGGACCTGGGTCAGACCGCCTGTCCCGGCACCGCCTTCTACGCGAAGATCCCGGGGATCCGGACGGCCGCCAAGAGCTACCAGGGCGACCCGCCCGCGCCGGAGCCCGCCCCCGAGCCCGCGCCCGAGCCGACGCCCGAACCGGCTCCACCCGCCCCCGCGGTCCCCCTGGCCCGTGACCTCACCGGGGACGGCCTGCCCGACATGCTGGCCCGCAGCAACACGCAGGTCAGCCTCCTGGCCAGGACGGCCTACCCGGTTCTCGGGCCTCGCCAGGTGGGCTCCGGCTGGCAGGGCATGAACGTCGTGCTGGGCAGCCCGGACCTGACCGGCGACGGGCACCGGGACCTCGTCGCCCGGGAGGCGGGGACGGGCCGGCTGTGGGTCTACCGCGGCAACGGCAAGGGAGGCTTCGGCGGCGTGTCCCCGCTCGGCACCGGCTGGGGCGGCATGGCGCACATCGTCACCCCGGGTGACTGGACCGGAGACGGCCGGGCCGACCTGCTCGCCGTCCACGCAGCCACCGGCCGGCTCTACCTCTACCCGGGCACCGGCACCGGCGGCCTGGGCCGTGGCAGCGCGATCGGTCACGGCTGGCAGGGCATGCGCCTGCTGACGACGGGCCGCGACATGGACGTCGACGGGAAGGCCGACCTGCTCGCCGTGGACGGCACCGGCGTCCTGCGCCTGTACGCCGGCAACGGCCGCGGCGGGTTCTCGGGTGCCCGCGTCGTCAGCGACGGCTGGGGGGCCGCCGACGTCCTGCTCGGCACCGGGGACTGGGACCGCGACGGCGCCCCGGACCTGACAGCGCGCCTGGACAGCGGGCAGCTGCTCAGCGCCTACGGGGCGGGCGACGGCACGCTCGAGGCCTCGATGCGCTGGGGTGCCGGCTGGGACGTCATGCGGGTCGTGGTGGCGCCCGGCGACTGGGACGGGGACGGCCTGGCCGACCTGCTCGCCGTCCACGGCACGACGGGCGCCCTCCTGCTGTACCGCGGGCTCGGTGGCCGCGAGTACGCCGCCCCCCGGCCGCTGGGGGTCCCTGCCGCGGACGTCCGTGACCTCGTCGTCGTCGGCGACGTGGACGGGGCCGGCGGCCCCGACGTCGTGACGCGGGACCGGGCCGGCAGCGTCTTCCTGTCGAGGATCCGCGCCGACGGCTCGGCCGCGCCTCGTGAGCAGATCGGGTGGAACTGGTCCGGCATGGATCTCTTCACGGCTGCCGGGGACCTCAGCGGTGACGGCATCCCCGACCTGGTGGCGCGCGAGGCCGGCACCGGCAAGCTCTTCGTCTACCCGTTCACCGCCGCCGGGCGGTTCGCGCCGCCACAGCAGGTGGGCACCGGCTGGGGGGTGTTCGACGTCGTCGTCGGCGTGGGCACGTGGGACGACGGTCCGACCGCCGACCTCCTGGCCCGTCGGGCCTCGGACGGCGCGCTGTTCCTGTATCCCGGAGCGGGGCCTGCGCGGCTCGGGTCGGGCCAGCAGATCGGGCACGGCTGGTCCGGGATGCAGACCCTGCTCGGCACCGGTGACCACGACGGTGACGGCCACGCCGACCTGTTCGCGCGCACCGCCGCCGGAACCGACCTCGTCTACCGCGGAAACGGCCTGGGAGGCTTCGCCGGCTCCGTGACCGTCCTCGGCCTCCCGCGGGGGAGTGCTGTCTCGTGACGTACCGCAGCCGGTTTCGTTCTATCGCGCTGGTCGCGGCCGCCACGGTCGTCGCCTCCGGCGCCCTCGTGGCCCCGTCGGCCGCTGCGGCGACGTCGGCGGTGACCGTGGAGGGGCGTGGCTACGGCCACGGCCGGGGGATGTCGCAGTGGGGTGCCTACGGCGCGGCGGCGTCGGGGCTGACCTGGGCCCAGATCCTCGAGTTCTACTACCCGGGCACCCAGCGCTCCGTCCAGGGCGACCCGATGACCCGGGTCCTCATCAGCGGTGACGCCGACGGCACCACCGAGCTGGAGCCGTCGACCGGGCTCTACACGCGGACGGCCGGCGCCAGCCACGCGCTGCCCGCGGCCGACTTCATCACGTCCTGGCGTGTGGTCCGCTCGGCGACCGAGCTGCGGATGCAGTACCGGGACGCCGGCGGGACGTGGCGTCCCTACGCCTACCCCGGCACGATCGGTGCGGACGTCACGTTCGGCAACCGCAGCGGCCTGCTCCGGCTGGTGCGGCCGGACGGCACCCGCCAGGAGCTCCGCCACGCCGTCCGCGCCGTCTTCGACGGCTCGACGGTGCGCACCGTTGCCGTGATGCCCACGGAGCAGTACCTCCGCTCGGTCGTGCCGGCGGAGATGCCGCCGAGCTGGAACATCAGCGCGCTGAAGGCGCAAGCGGTCGCGGCCCGTACGTACGCGGCCCGGCTGCGCACGGCGCCTCCCTCGCCGCTGTGGGACACCTGCGACACCGTCGCCTGCCAGGTCTTCGCGGGGACCGCCCGGTACACCGCGACCGGCGAGCTGATCTCCACCGGCGAGCACTCCCGCACGGATCTTGCCGTCTCGGCCACGGCCGGCGTCGTGCTGACCTGGACCGACTCCCGGGGCCGGACCGGGCCGGCCCTCACCGAGTTCAGCGCCTCGAACGGTGGGCACACCGCGGCCGGAGGCTCGTCGCACCCCTACCTCGTGGCGCGGCCGGACCCCTACGACGGCCTGGTCGACAACCCGGTCCACTCCTGGACCGAGGTGGTCCCGGCAGCCACCATCGAGGCGGCCTACCCGTCGATCGGCGACTTCCGCCGGCTCCGCGTCCTCAGCAGGGACGGCAAGGGAGCGTGGGGCGGGCGCGTCGAGTCGGCGTCCGTCGAGGGCAGCGCCGGGAGCGTCGTCGTCACCGGGGCGGCGTTGCGCGCGGCGCTGCGGCTGAGGTCGTCGTGGCTGCTGGTGCCGGTCGCCAGCCACCCCCGCGACTGGAACGGGGACGCCGCGGCGGACGTCGTGGCGTCCGACTCCGCGGGCCGGTTGTGGCTGTACCCCGGCAACGGGGCCGGCGGCTTCGGCCGGCGCCAGCAGGTCGGCCACGGCTGGGGAGGGATGGACGCCGTCCTGTTCGCCGGGGACTTCGACGGGGACGCCAGGCACGACCTGCTCGCCCGCCGAGCCTCGGACCAGACGCTCTGGCTGTACAGCGGTGACGGCGCCGGGGGGTTCGCCGGTGCCCGGCAGGCGGGTCGCGGCTGGGGCGGGTTCGCCGAGCTGCTCTCACCCGGTGACTGGGACGGCGACGGCCGGCCCGACGTGCTGGCGCGGCACGCCGGTACCGGTGCGCTGTGGCTGTACTCCGGCAACGGCTCGGGCGGCTTCGCGTCGTCGCGGCAGATCGGTGTCGGCTGGAGCGGGTTCGACCAGCTGACGGGTCCGGGTGACTGGGACGGGGACGGCCGGGCGGACCTCCTCGCGCGCCACGTGGCGACCGGCGAGCTGCGCCTCTACCCCGGCGACGGCGCCGGGGGCTTCGGCCGGCCGCGTACCGTCGGGTGGCGCTGGGGGGCGCTGGACCGGGTGCTCGGCCCGGGCGACTGGGACGGCGACGGGTCGCCCGACCTGCTGGCGCGCGTCCGGTCGACCGGCGAGCTGCGGGTCTACCTCGGCGACGGAGCCGGGGGGTTCGTCGGGTCGCGGTCGGTGGGGGTCGGCTGGTCCGGCATGAGGATGGTGACCTGAGCGTCGTGACCTACCGGATTTGCGTGGCGACACAGCGTCACGGACAGTGGAGCGGTCAGTCCCGTCTCGTCGTCGAGGAGCTCTCGTGACCCGGCCCGCCGTGGCGACAGGTTCGGCCCCATGGCTGCTGGCCGCCGCCCTCGTCTCCGCCTCCCTGGTGACGCCCACCTCGCCCGCGGTGGCGTCCGGGCAGCAGCCGCCCGACGGCGACCGCGCCGAGCAGGCCGCCGAGGCGCTCGCCGAGCTGCCGGACCGCGGACCCGTGCGCGTCGTCGTCGTGCAGGAGACCGCCGGGGACCGGCCGGACGTGGCGGTCGTGCCGTCCTCCGACCCGGAGGAGGCGGCCGCGGCCATCGAGTCGGCGCGTCGCGACCCGGACGTCGTCGCGATCGAGCTCGACCACCGGGTGAGGGCACTCGACCACCCGCCGAGCACCGACCCGCTGCGGCCCTACCAGTGGGGGATGAGCCGCCTCGACGCCGAGCACCTCTGGGGCGCCACCCGCGGCGGAGGGGTCACCGTCGCCGTGGTCGACAGCGGCGTCGACGGCAAGCACGCGGACCTCAGGCCGGCGCTGGTCCCCGGTGTCGACTACGTCGCCGGCGGTGACGGGACGGTCGACCCCAACGGGCACGGCACCCACGTCGCGGGCGCCGTCGTGGCGGTTCCCGAGAACCGCGCCGGGGTCATCGGGCTGGCCCCGGAGGCCGTCGTCATGCCGATGCGCGTGCTCGACTCCTCGGGTGGCGGCTACGCCTCCGACGTCGCGCAGGCGATCGTCGACGCCACCGACCGCGGTGCCCGCGTCGTGAACCTGTCTCTGGGCGGTCCGGAGAACAGCGCGGCGGTGGCGGCCGCTGTCGACTACGCCCTCTCGCGGGGCGTTGTCGTGGTCGCCGCGGCGGGCAACCAGCGACTGAGTGGCAACCCCACCACCTATCCCGCGGCGCTTCCCGGGGTGATCGCGGTCGCCGCGAGCACCTCCAACGACGTCTCCGCCTCGTTCTCGAACACCGGGCCGTACGTCGCGCTCACGGCGCCGGGGCAGAGCGTCCTGTCGACGGTGCCGGGCGGGGACTGGCAGTACTCGTCCGGCACGTCCATGGCCACGCCTCACGTGTCGGCCGCCGCCGCGGCGGTGCTCGCCCTCGCCCCGCAGATGACACCGGCGGACGTGCGCTTCCTGCTGATGTCGACCGCGGAGGACCTCGAGCAGGCCGGCTACGACGAGGCGACCGGCGCGGGCCTCGTGGACCCCGTCGCTGCCGTGGAGTCGCTCCGCGCGCCGATCGCGCCGCCGCCACCGCCCCCTGCGCCCGCGCCCACCGTCGTCCCCGGGCTTCCGCGCGACTGGAACGGAGACCGCGCCGCCGACCTGCTCGCCGCCGACAGCGGCGGCACGCTGTACCTGTACGCGGGCAACGGCACCGGCGGCTTCTCCGGCCGCAAGGCGATCGGCAGCGGCTGGGGGGCTCGTGACTCGCTCACCGTGACGGGCGACTGGGACGGCGACCGGCGGCCCGACCTGGTGGCCCGCAACCCCGCCACGGGTGAGCTCTGGCTCTACGCGGGCAACGGCACGGGAGGCTTCCTGCGTGCCCGCGTGATCGGCACCGGCTGGAACGGCTTCGACCGCATCCTCTCCCCGTCGGACTGGAACGGTGACGGCCGGGTCGACCTGGTGGCCCGCCGCAGTGACGGCGGGCTGTTCCTCTACCCGGGCAACGGCTCCGGTGGCTTCGGCCGGGCGACGCAGATCGGTTGGGGCTGGCAGGGTCTCGACATGCTGACCGTCGCCGGAGACTGGGACGCCGACGGGAAGCCGGACCTCCTCGCCCGCGACGGGGCCGGGCAGCTGCTGCTGTACTCCGGCAGCGGTACCGGCCGCTTCGCCGGCAGCCGGGTCGTCGGCACCGGGTGGGACGTCGTCAGGACCCTCACCGGGCCGGGGGACTGGGACGGCGACCGCCGCCCCGACCTCGTCGCGGTCCTCGACGACGGGACGATGCGCCTCTACCCGAGCAACGGCTACGGCGGTTTCGGGCGGGCACGTCAGGTCGGGACGGGCTGGGGACCTTACCGCCTGGCGTTCTGACCCGGGCTCGGCTCAAGGAGAGCGCGGCCGGGGCCGATGCCTTGGGTGACCCCGCCCCCGTCACCCAAGGCAGTCATGACCCGGCACCTTCTCGCCACCGCCGCCCGCCCCGCCCTCGTCGCCCTGGTCGCCGTCGTGACGGCCCTGCCGCTGGCGGCACCCGCCGGCGCGGCGACCTCCGAGCCGGTCGCCGTCACCCAGCAGGCGACCCCGCCGGTACCGGTCCCCCCGGTGCCGCCCACGACGCCGCCGGAGGCGCCGGCCCCGTACGTCGGCCAGGTCTCGTGCGAGCCGGCGGCGAAGCCCGGCACGGTGGCGCTGGCCAAGACCATCACGGCGACCTACGGCGCGGCGTCCATCGGGACGCTCCGCGCCTGCGGCAGCGGGGGCCGCAGCGAGCACAAGGACGGCCGGGCCCTGGACTGGATGCTCGACGCCGCCGACCCGGCAGACAAGGCCGTCGCCACGGCGTTCCTGCAGTGGCTCACCGGTCCCGACGACGCCGGCGTCGTCGCCGGCAACGCGCGCCGGCTCGGCGTCATGTACGTCGTCTGGGACCGGCAGGTGTGGAAGGCCTGGAACGGGGCGTGGACCGCCTACACGGGCGCGAGCCCGCACACCGACCACATCCACGTCTCGCTCAGCTGGGACGGCGCCCTGCAGCGCACGTCGTGGTGGACGGGGGTGGCCACCGAGCGCTACGACTACGGCACCTGCCAGGTCTACATCGGCGAGCTGGCCCCGCCCTACTCCCAGCCCCGCTGGACGCCGTGCCCGCCGGCCGTTCCGCGCCCGGCGCTGGCGTTCCCGCGGCTCTGGGACGCCGGGGCCGCGCCCGACGTGCTGGCCACCACCTCGGGCGGTGACCTGCGTCTCTACCCCGGCACCGGCGCCGGGGGCTTCGGCCGCGCCGCCACCATCGGCCGGCGCTGGGGCGGCATGGACCGCGTCCTGCAGGTGGGGGACTGGGACGGCGACAAGCGCCGCGACCTGCTGGCCCGTGCCCGGGACGGCCGGTTGTACCTCTACCGCGGCAACGGCTCCGGCGGCTTCCTCGGGAGCGCCCAGGTGGGCAGCGGCTGGTCCGGGATGGACGTCGTCCTCGGTGCCGGCGACCTCGACGCCGACGGAGCCGTCGACGTCCTCGCGCGGCGCGCCTCGGACGCGGTGCTGGTGCTCTACCCCGGCAACGGCCGTGGCGGCTTCGGTCGCGCGCGCCAGGTCGGGCAGCTGCCCGGTCGCGACCTCGTCAGCGCGGTGGGGGACTGGGACGGCGACGGCCGCCCCGACCTCGTGGCCCGCGACCCCTCCACGGCTCGGCTGTGGCTGTACCCCGGGGACGGCCGCGGCGGCTTCGGGCAGCCGCGCGCGATCGGCACCGGCTGGCACGTCATCGACGCCATCGTCGGCGTCGGCGACTTCTCCGGGGACCGCCGCATCGACCTCGTCGCGCGCCGCACCGACGGCACGCTCTGGCTCTACCGCGGCAACGGCACGGGCGGCTTCCTCGGCGCGCAGCAGATCGGCTGGGGGTGGGGCGCCCTGACGCTGGTGCGGTGACGCCGCCGGTCAGGTGCGGACCGGCGGCTCGGTCTTCTCGCGCACCTGGTCGGCGGTGACGTCCGGGGCGGTCTCGACGAGCACGAGGCCGTCGGGGGTGACGTCGAGGACGGCCAGGTCGGTGATGACGCGCTGGACGACGCCCCTGCCGGTGTAGGGCAGGGAGCACTCGTTCACGATCTTGTAGGAGCCGTCCTTGGCGACGTGCTCCATCAGGACGATGACGCGCTTGGCGCCGTGGACGAGGTCCATCGCGCCGCCCATGCCCTTGACCATCTTGCCGGGGATCATCCAGTTGGCGATGTCGCCGCGGGCGGAGACCTGCATGGCGCCGAGGATGGCCGCGTCGACCTTGCCGCCGCGGATCATGCCGAAGCTGGTCGCGGAGTCGAAGAACGAGGCGCCCCGGCGCAGGGTGACGGTCTCCTTGCCGGCGTTGATGAGGTCCGGGTCGACCTCGTCCTCGGTGGGGTAGGCGCCGACGCCGAGGATGCCGTTCTCGGACTGCAGCACGAGCTCGACGTCGTCCGGCACGTAGTTCGGCACGAGCGTGGGCAGGCCGATGCCGAGGTTGACGTAGGAGCCGTCGGACAGCTCGGCGGCGGCGCGGGCGGCCATCTGCTCCCGGGTCCAGGGCACGGCTCAGGCCTCCTTGCTCGCGCGCACGGTGCGCTTCTCGATCCGCTTGTCGGCGGCCTGCTCCGGGGTCAGGGGGACGACCCGCTGCACGAACACCCCGGGCAGGTGGACGGCGTCGGGGTCGATCTCCCCGGGCTCGACGAGGTGCTCGACCTCGGCGACCGAGACGCGCCCGGCCATCGCGCACAGCGGGTTGAAGTTCCTCGCCGACCGGCGGAACACCAGGTTGCCGTGCCGGTCGCCCTTCCAGGCCCGCACCAGCCCGAAGTCCGCGACGATCGCCCGCTCCAGGACGAACTCGCGGGGCTCGCCGTCCACCTCGAACACCTTGGTCTCCTTCGGTGGCGAGGCGACCGCCACGTTGCCGGCGGCGTCGTAGCGCCACGGCAGACCGCCCTCGGCGACCTGCGTGCCGACCCCGGTCGCGGTGTAGAAGCCCGGGATCCCGGACCCGCCGGCCCGCAGCCGCTCCGCCAGCGTGCCCTGCGGCGTCAGCTCCACCTCCAGCTCGCCGGACAGGTACTGCCGGGCGAACTCCTTGTTCTCCCCGACGTAGGAAGACACCATCCGGGCGATCCGCTTCTCGCGCAGCAGCAGCCCCAGGCCCCAGTCGTCCACGCCGCAGTTGTTGGAGACGACCTCCAGGTCGGTCACCCCCTTGTCGAGCAGCGCCTGGATCAGCACGCTCGGGATGCCGCACAACCCGAAACCACCGACCGCCAACGACGCGCCGTCCCCGACGTCGGACACCGCTTCCGCGGCGCTGCGGACGACCTTGTCCATCGATGCACCACCCTCACTCCGTCGTGAGCGCGACTGTAGCGAGCCCGACTCAGAGCTGCGTCGTGGCCCGCTCGTCCTCGGTGATGCGGGCGACGCGCTGCTCGTCGAGCCGCTCGTCGACGAGCACGACGGAGCCGTCGGCGAGCAGGGGAGCCAGCCATGCCGGGGTCGACCACGCGGACGACGTCACGAGTACCCGGGCGCGCGCCGGCGCGGGGCCGACGGCCGGCAGGACCGCCGGCTCGTCCGCGAGGAGGACGTCGCCGAAGCCGCTGACCTCCGCGTTGTAGTCCAGCGCGCCGTTCGGGAGGTGGGGGACGCCGCGGGCGAGGGCCGGCAGGGCGACGAGCACCAGCCGCGCGTCGCCGGCGTCCGTCGCCGCGTCGGTGGCGACCACGACGTCCACGGCCGGTTCGTCGACGACGTCCGCCCCGACGGCCCAGACGGCGAGCAGCCACACCGCCGTCCGCCAGTGCGGCGGCAGGTCGAGCCGCACCCGGGTGCCCGGGCCGGCGTCCAGCTCCTCGACGAGCAGGTTCGCCGTCTTGGCGACCCAGTTGTCCAGCACGCGGGCGGACAGCTCGACGCGCTCGCCGTCCGCGCCGTACCAGGTGAGGCGGGGCCGGCCCGGGTCCGAGGCGACCAGTGCCGCGAGCAGCGACGGGACGTCGCGCGGGGCCGGCGAGAGCGTCACGCGGCGTTGGGCTCGGGGGAGTCGGTGGACGGGTAGTCCTCCACGAACTGCTGGATCGCCTCGCCGGAGACCGCGCCGCAGTACTGGCGGTACCCCTCCTCGGCGCCCCAGTGGGAGATGGCGACCGGCTTCCCCTCGGGGAACTCGCCGTAGCCGGCGTCCCAGGCGGTGACGATGAACTTGCCCTGGGTCTCGTCCATCTCGCGGGCCAGCTCGGCGATGCGGCGCAGCTGCTCCTGCTGCTCCGTGGGCAGCGCCTCGTCGTACCAGACGACCGTGTACCCGTGCTCGAGGTTGTGCACCAGGGACTCCACCGGCGGCCGGTCCTCCGCGGTGTAGAACTCGGCGGCCGGGTACTGCGGCTGGGGGAAGTGCTCGCCGAAAGCCGGTGGGGCGGAGGGGTACTCGACACGTTCGACGGGGTTGTTGGTACCGGGGCCGACGTGCGCGTTCACGCCCTCGGCGGGCTCGGCGATCACGTCGTCGCACGAGGCGGCGGAGGCCTCGACCCCCACCTCGGCGACCGACCCGGCGGCCAGCTCGGGGTTGTCGCGCCGGAAGTCGACGATCGCGAAGACCACCAGCCCCACGAGGATCAGGACGACGGTCAGCGCGGCCCCCATGACGAGCATGGTGCGGCGCTTCTCGGCGGCCTCCTGCTGGCGGCGCATCTGCTCGACGCGCGCCTTGCGGTCCTTGTCCACGCTGCTCTTGCCCACGACGTCCCTTCCTCGGTCGGCCCGGCACAGTGTACGAACGGGCGGCCCGGCTGGTTCCACGCGGGACCGGCACACTGGGCGGGTGGCCCACGCCGTGCGCACCTGGCGACCCGACCGGCCCGTCGACGTGCGGGCGACGGTCGCGGCCCTGCGTCGCGGCGGCGGCGACCCGGCGATGCGGTTCGCCGCCGACGGCGGCGTCTGGCGGGCGACCCGGACGCCGGCGGGGCCGGCCCTGCTGCACGTCGCCGTCCGCGCCGGCGTGGTCGAGGGCACCGCCTGGGGGGAGGGCCGCGACTGGGTGCTCGAGGGCCTGCCCGACCTGCTGGGGGCCCGTGACGACGACGCCGGCTTCCGCCCGCGCCCCGAGCACCCGGCGCTCGTGCAGGCCTGGCGGCAGCGGCGCGGCTGGCGGGTGCCGCGCAGCGGCGCGGTGTTCGAGGCCCTGGCCGCCGCGGCCATCGAGCAGGTCGTCACCGGGCTGGAGGCGCGCCGCGCGTGGCGGCGGCTGGTGCACCGCTTCGGCGAGCCCGCGCCCGGGCCGGCGCAGGCGGACGACGGCCCGGCCGCCGGCATGCGCCTGCCGCCGACGCCGCGGGAGTGGGCGCTCATCCCCACGTGGGAGTGGCTGCGCGCCGGCGTGGAGGAGCGCCGCCGACGGGTCGTGCAGGTGGCGGCGCGCTCGGCGGGCCGGCTGGAGCAGACCGTGCACCTGCCGCACGCGGACGCCGCACGCGCCCTGCGCTCGCTGCCCGGGGTCGGCGTCTGGACGGCCGCCGAGGTGCGCCAGCGGGCCCACGGCGACGCGGACGCGTTCTCGTTCGGCGACTACCACGCCGCCAGGAACGTGTCGTGGGCGCTGACCGGGAGGGTGCTCGACGACGACGGCTGCGCCGAGGTCATCGCCTGCTACGAGGGCCACCGCTACCGCGTGCAGCGGCTGCTGGAGCTGGCGGGCGTGACGCGGCCGCGGTTCGGTCCGCGCATGACGCTGCCGCGGCACACCCCGGCCGCGACGCGGGGCCGCAGCTGACGGCTCAGCGGGCGTAGTCGTCCTCGAGGCGCTCGATGTCGGCCTCGTCGAACTCCCCGAACGCGATCTCCAGCACCCTCCCGGGACGGTCGGAGTCGTTGCCGAGGCGGTGCAGCGAGCCCGCCGGCACGACGAGCATCTCGCCGGCCTCCAGCGTCCAGGACCGGTCGTCGACGGTGACCGCCATCGGGACGTCGAGCGCCTGCCACATCTCGTCCCGGTGCCCGTGCCGCTGCAGGCTCAGGCGGTGCCCCGGCTGCACCGTGATGATCTTCACGGTGACGCGCTGGTTCTCGACGAGCTGCTGGAACTGGCCCCATGGTCGTTCGGCGACGAACACGTTGAGCAGGTGCGGCGTGACGGGCATGGTCCCCCCTGGGTCGACGGCTGCAGCGGGACCAGTCTGGTGCACGGCCGGCGCGGGGGACCCGGGTTCGCCCAGAGCGCCGCCAGGCGGACTGCCCAGGTAGGCCCGCACCGCCTCCACGTGCCCGTACCGGAACCAGTCCGACTCACCCGTGCGCACCAGCACGCGGGCGCCGTCACCGTCGTCCTCGACGACGTACCGACCGAGGCCCCGCACGACGGCGACGGGGGTGCCGGCGGCCTTGCCCTTGACCAGGTCGGCCGTGGCGGCCACCTCGTCGGCGATCGCCCGCACCGTCACCTCGAGCGGCCGGCCGAACCGGTCCAGGCGGCCACGGGTGTCGTCGAGCACGGTCAGCCCGGCGGCGCCGAGCGCGAAGTCGGAGACGCCCATCCGCCACGGACGTCCCGAGGTGTCGGTGACGACGACGGCAGGTCGCGCGCCGAGCGCCGCGGCGAGGGAGGCGCGGATCCGGCGCGCCGAGGCGTCGGGCTCGGCCGGCAGCAGCAGCACGGTGCCCTCGGCGACGTCGGAGGCGTCCACCCCCGCGGCGGCCATCACCGGTCCGGTCCGGGTCTCGACCACGCGCGTGACGCGGCCGTCCGGCTGCTCCCGCTCGGCCACGACACGCACCGTCTCGCGGGCGATCGCCACCTCGCGCTCGGACGCCGGCACCGACCGGCCCTCGGCCTTCGCCACGATCTTCGACGCCACGGTGACGATGTCGTCGTCGCGCAGCTCGACGCCCGCGGACCGGCACGCGTCGGCGACGAGTCGCCCGACGTCGTCCCCCTCGGTCACCTCGGGCAGCCCGGGCACCGTGAACACCGACAGGGCACTCACCGGCGCACCTCCGTCGCCAGGTCGAGCGCCGCGCCGGCGATGCCGGCGGCCGCCTCGACGTCCGTCATCAGCAGGGGGCGGGCCAGCACCCGGGCCCGGGCGCCCGGCAGCCCGGTGAGGTGGCCGTCGGTGGTGTCCACGAGCCAGCCGTCGAGCAGGTCGGCGTAGAGGCCGCCGACCGCCTCGGCGGTGGCCGGCAGACCCAGGGTGGCCAGGCACGCGTCCGCCATGCCGCGCACCGGCGCGCCGCCGATCACGGGGGACACCCCGACCACGGGGGCGCGGGTGCCGCGCAGCGCGTCGCGCACGCCCGGCACCGACAGGATCGTGCCGATCGACACCACCGGGTTGCTCGGCGGCAGCAGGACGACGTCCGCGTCCCGCAGCGCCTCCAGCACCCCCGGCGCGGGGCCGGCCCGCTCGGCGCCGACGGCGACGATGCGCCGGGCCGGCACCGCCGCGTGCAGGCGCACCCACCACTCCTGGAAGTGGACGGCGCGCTGGCCGCCCTCGGCGTCGTCGTCCGCGACGACGACGTGCGTCTCGACCGAGTCGTCGCTCATCGGCAGCAAGGTCACCCCCAGTTGCCACCGGGCGCACAGGGCGGCCGTCACCTGGGAGAGCGTGTAGCCCAGGCCGAGGAGGTGGGTGCGCAGCACGTGCGTGGCGATGTCCCGGTCACCGAGGGTGAACCACTGCGGCTCGGCCCCGTAGGCGGCCAGCTCCTCGGCCACCGAGAAGGTCTCCTCCCGCCGTCCCCAGCCCTGCGACTCCTCGATCCCCCCGCCGAGGGTGTACATGACGGTGTCGAGGTCCGGGCACACGCGCAGACCGTGCAGCGTGATGTCGTCGGCCGTGTTGCCGATGACCGTCACCTCGGCCTCGCGCCGCTCGGGCGAGGAGGAGGTCCGCAGGTGGTGCAGCAGGCCGCGGAGGAAGCGAGCCCCTCCGATCCCGCCGGCCAGGGCCGTGATCCGCATGCGCGGCATCCTGCCGCACTCGTCCGTTCGGACGACCGGGTGGCGGGAGTATCAGAGTTCCACTTGACTCGACCCGTACGACACGCGTGTAATTCCAGGCATGTCACAAGCGTCGGGGGCGCCCGCCGCAGGGGCATCCAGTGGGGGTTCAGGAAGGGTCGGGGCCATGGCAGGGTTCGCAGAGATCGCAGGAACGGTCGACTCGCAGTCCATGCACAACCTCCTGTGGGACCCGCGGTTCGCGGGCACCGAGGAGGAGACCGAGCTCGACTGGCAGGAGCGCGCCCTGTGCGCGCAGACCGATCCCGAGGCGTTCTTCCCCGAGAAGGGCGGCTCGACCCGTGAGGCCAAGAAGGTGTGCTCCTCGTGCGAGGTGCGCGTCGAGTGCCTCGAGTACGCCCTCGCCAACGACGAGCGCTTCGGCATCTGGGGCGGCCTGTCCGAGCGCGAGCGCCGCCGGGTGAAGAAGCAGGCGGTCTGAGCCTGGCACTCGACCTCTCGGCAGCACCCGGGCGCGCCCGGCGGGACCCTCGGTCCCCGGTGCCCGGTCACCCGCCCGACCCCGCCGCGGCCCAGGCGGCGGCCCCCGTGGCGCGGAACGGCCCCGGGCCGGCCCGGGTCACCGCGGTCGTCGTCGCCCACAACGGCGAGCGCTGGCTGCCGCGGGTGCTCGCGGCGCTGGCCGCCCAGTCCCGGCTCCCGGACGCCGTCGTCGGCGTCGACACCTCCTCCGACGACGACAGCGCCGCCGTCCTGGCCGCCCACGTCGGCCACGTGGTCCGCGCGGCGCCCGGCGCGGGCTTCCTGGACGCCGCCCGCGCCGGCCTGGCCGCGCTCGACGCAGCCGGCCTGACCCCCGCCGCCGACCCGCACGCGGCGGTCGCCGGCGAGGCCGGTCACCAGGAGTGGGTCTGGCTGCTGCACGACGACTCGGCCCCGGCCCCGGACGCGCTCGAGCACCTGCTCGACGCCGTCGAGCTGGCGCCGTCCGTGGCGGTCGCCGGCTGCAAGCAGCGCGCCTGGGACGCCCCCGACCGCCTGCTGCAGACCGGCTTCACCGTCAGCCGCCTGGGTCGCGTGCTCACCGGCGTCGAGGCGGGGGAGGTCGACCAGGGGCAGACCGACACCCGGGAGGACGTCCTGGCGGTGGGGACCGCCGGCATGCTCGTGCGCCGCGACGTCTGGGAGCGCCTCGCCGCCACCGACGACCTCGACCTGTGCCTGCTCGTCCGCTCGGCCGGTCACCGCGTCGTCGTGGTCCCCGCCGCCGTCGTCGCCCACGCCGACGCCACCCGGCACGGCCACCGCGCCGGCCCGGCCGCCCGCCGGCCACTGTGGTGGGCGGCCCGGCGGCGCGTCGCCCACCGCCGCCTCGTCGACGCCCGGGCGCTGCTGCTGCCGCTCGTCGTCCTCGCCGTCCTGGCCGGTGCGGCGGCCCGGGTCCTCGCCCGCACCGCCGCCAAGGAGCCCGGACGCGCGCTCGGCGAGCTGACCGCCGTCCTGGCCGCGCTCGGGCGCCCGGACCTCGTGTGGCGGGCCCGGCGGCGCTGCGCCCGCGCCCGCCGGGTGCCCCGCCGCGCCGTCACCGCGCTGCGGGCCAGCCACGGTGAGGTGGCGCGCTGGCACCGCGACCGCTGGCACCGCTGGCGCGCCCGGCGGCGCGCCGCGCTCGTGCCGGTCGAGCAGCAGGTGCCGACGGCGGGCGGCCGTCGCGTGCCGGTGGTCGGTGCCCTGCTGCTCGCCGCCGTCTCCGGCCTTGCCCTGCACCGGCTCGTCGGTCCCGGCGCCGTCGCCGGCGGCGCGCTGCCGCCGGCCCCGGGCGAGCTGGGCGACCTGTGGGCGTCGGCCCGGTCGTCGTGGGTGGCGTCCGGGCTCGGCACGGTCGGCCCACCCGACCCATTCCTCACCACCCTCACGGCCTTCGCTGCGCCGTTCGGCTCGCCGGCGCTCGCGGTGACGGTCCTGCTGCTGCTCGCCGTCCCGGCCTCCGGCCTGTCGGCCTGGCTGGCCGCCGGCGCACTGACCCGCTCCGCCTGGCTGCGGGGCTGGGCGGCGCTGGCCTGGGCCGCCGGGCCGCCGCTGCTCGCCGCGCTGGACGCCGGCCGGCTGGGGCCGGCGGTCGCGCACGTGGCGCTGCCGTGGGTGGCCCTCGCGGTGGGCAGGGCCGTCACCGCGCCCACCGGCCGGCGCGCCGCCACGGTGGCCGCCGCGGGCGGGCTCGTGCTGGCCGTGGCCGCGACCGCCTCACCGGTGCTGCTGCCCGCGGGGCTGCTCGCCCTGCTGGTGGTCGCCGTGTCCGGGCGGCTCGCCGGGCGACGTCCCTTGGCGCTCGTGTGGACGGCGCTGCCGGCCCTGGCGCTGAGCGGTCCGTGGCTGGTGGCCGCGGCGAGCGAGCCGCGGCTGCTGCTGGCCGACCCCGGGCGGGTGACCTCGTCCCCGGCTCCCGAGGAGTGGCGGCTGCTGCTCGCCCAGCCGGCCGAGGTGGCGCCGTGGCCGCTGCTGCCCCCGGAGGTCGCGGGGACCGTGGCCGTCGCCGCCGGTGGCGTGCTCGTCCTGGTCGCCGTCCTGGCCCTGCTGCGCGGCGGGACGCGCGGTGCCGCCGTCCGGGCCGCGTGGGCGGTGGCGGTGGTCGGGCTGCTCGCGGCGCTCGCCGCGACCCGGGTCGTGGTCGGGGCAGCGCCCGACGGAGCCACCGTCAGTGGCTGGGCCGGCGGCGCCACGAGCCTGGTGCTCGTCGGGCTGCTGGTCGCCGTGCTCGCCGGCACCGACGGTGTGCGGGGCCGCCTCGGGCCGCGCCGAGGCTGGCGGTCGGCCGTCGCGGCCGTGCTCGCGGGGGCCGCCGTGCTGGCGCCCGTCGGCGGGCTCGCCGCCTGGACCGGCGCGGAGCTCGGCGGCGAGGGGTCCCTGCAGCGCGGTGAGGCGCCCCGGCTCGCCGCGGTGGCGGCGGAGGCCGCCGCCTCACCCGACCGCGCCCGCACCCTCGTCCTGCGCTCCACGGACGACGGCACGGTGTCGGCCGCGGTCGCCCGCACCGCCGCCGAGGTGCTCGGTGCGACGTCCACCGTGGACGCCGCCCGCTCCGTCGACGGCGGGCTCTCCGACGCGATGCCCAGCCCGCCGGACGCCGCGCAGCAGGCGCTGAGCGCCTCGGTCGCGGCGCTGGTCGCCGGCGCCGACGACCCGCGCCCGCTGCTGGCCGACCTCGGCGTCGGACACGTGCTGCTGCTGGACTCCGCCGCCACGACCGGGCCGTTGACCCCCGAGGACCTGGACGGCGTCCAGGGCCTCTCCCGCGCGGGTGAGGTGGCCGCCGGGGTGCTGTGGCGCGTCGAGCCGAGCGGTGACGCCGGTCCGGACTCCCCGCGGCGGGCGGCCCGGGCCCGCGTGCTGGGGCCGGACGGCGCCCCGCAGGCCGTGCTGCCCGCGAGCCCGGTCGACGTCCGCGCCGCCGTGCCCGCCGGCGAGGAGGGCCGGCTGCTCGTGCTCGCCGAGCGCGCCCACCCCGGCTGGACCGCCTACCTGGACCACCGGCGCCTCGAGCCGGCCGTCCACGACGGCTGGGCGCAGGCCTTCGTGCTCGGCGACGAGGGAGGCGAGGTGCTCGTGCGCCACCGGTTGCCCGGCCAGGGCGCGTGGACGGCGCTGCAGGTCGTCGTGCTCACGCTCACGGCGCTGCTGGCGGTGCCGGTCGGCGGCGGCACCCGCACGGTGAGGTCGCGTTGAGGCGGCCGTCGTGGGGGCGGCTGGTGAGCGGCGCCGCCGTCCTCGCCGCCGCCGCGGGTGTGGTCGCCGCGGGCTCCGCCGGGTCGGCCGTCACGCTCCGCGCAGTGCCGGGCCAGCCCGTGCGGCTCGCTGCCGGCGACGCGGCGCTCGCGTGCCCCGCGCCGCCGGAGCTGCTCGACGTGGCCGAGCAGCCCGAGACCGACGAGCAGTTCGCCGCGGACGCCGAGACCGTCACGGGGCTGCGCGCCGTGGCCGCCGGGGACGGCGAGCCGCCGGCGCTGCGGCTCGTGGCCGGCGACGAGGAGCGCGCCGCCGAGGTGACCGGGTCGCTGGCGGTCGCCGAGGCGCCCGGAACGCAGGCCACGACGGCCGGCGCCGTCCCCGAGGCCGGTGGGGCCGCCCGGCTGGCCGCCGCGCACCTCGCGCTCACCGGCAGCGGTGACCTGCGGGGTCTCGCCGTCACCGGCTGTGCCGAGCCGGTCGAGGACGCCTGGGTCGTCGCGGGCAGCACCGTCGTCGGCCGCAGCGCGCGCCTCGAGCTGGTCAACCCCGGTCCCACGACCGCGACGGTCGACCTGACGGTCCTCACGCCGTCCGGGGCCGAGCAGCCGCAGGCGGGTCAGGACGTCGCGCTCGCGCCCGGTGAGACCCAGCGGCTGCTGCTCGAGGGTCTGGTGCCCGGGGCGGAGGCGCTCGCGGTGCGGGTCGAGGCGTCGGGCGGTCGCGTCGCCGCCACCCTCGTCGAGACGCGCATCGACGGGCTGACGCCCCAGGGCGTCGAGTCGTCGGTGGCGGCCGGTGTGGCGGCGCAGCACCACGTCGTGCCGGGCGTGCTGGCCCGCGACGCCTGGTCGCCGCCGAACCTGCGGATCGCCGTGCCGGGTGCCGAGGACGCCGTCGTGCGGTGGACGGTGCTGGGCACCGACGGACCCGTCGCCGGGGAGGCCGCGGCCACCACGGTGCCCGCCGGGACGGTCGTCGACATCCCCGTCGAGGGGCTGACGCCCGGCACGTACGCGGTGGCCGTGGACGCGGACGTCCCGGTCGTGGCCGCCGTCCGCACGACGACCGGGCCGGCCGACGCCGCGCACGACATCGCCTGGAGCCCCGCGGGCCAGCCCCTCAGCGGCACCGCGGTCGTCGCCCTGCCGCCCCGTCCTCTCGGCGCCGTCCTCGCCCTGGCGTCGGACGAGACCGGCGGCCAGGTCGAGGTGCAGGCGCTCGACGCCGCGGGTGAGGCGGTCGGGCGGCAGACCGTGGACGTCGCCGACCGGGCCTCCGTCGAGCTCCAGCTGGGTGACCTGGTGACCGACGACGTCGTCGCCGTCGCGATCTCGGTGCCGCGCGGCGCCGAGATCGCGGGCGCCGTCGTCTTCGTCGCCTCCGCCCAGGACGAGGGCCGGTTGCTGTCCGTCGTCCCGGTGCGGCCCGAGGCGCAGCCGCCCGGCGCCGTCACCGTGCGCACCAGCCGCGACGGCACCTGGCCCTGACCCCCACCCCACCCGTCCGTGATCTTGCACTTCGGGGTGATCGTGCACGTGCACGATCACCCGGAAGTGCAAGATCGAGCCTGTTGCTTGGAGTTCTGCGGTGGATTTCCACGGTGGGCCGAGGTTGTTGTCTCTCGCGGGTGGGTCCTTGGCGGGAGGGGGGACGCTCGCGGGCGTCGGAGCCGCCGACTGGGGCTG
>JBKHXE010000082.1:0-41175 GCA_046566185.1 Actinomycetes bacterium
GCTGACGTTGTACAGCGACAGCGTCCGGTCGAAGCCGCCGGGGCTGGCGCCGCCGTCGTAGGCGACGGAGAGCGCGGTGACGCTCCGCTGACCTGCCGGCACCGTGTAGGAGCCGTACGCCTCGACGACCTGCTTGTTGCCCTGCTTCGCCGAGCGCGTCACCAGGTAGGTCCCGTCGTTCGCGGACAGGTTCGCCACCGTGCCGGACACGACCGATCCCTTCAGCACCTCCCACCGGCCTGGCGCGGCCGGCGCAGCGGTGGTCGTGCCGCCGCCGGTGATCTCGTAGACCTCGGTGGTCACGCCGCTGACGTTCCCGGCACCGTCGAGGGCCACCGCCTTGAGCGTGCGGGACGTCGAGATCGCGATCGGCGCGTCGTACAGCTGACCCTGGGTCGCGGTCGGGGTGCTGCCGTCCAGCGTGTAGCGGAACGTCGCGCCGTCCTCGGACGCCAGGCTGACCGACTGGGCAGCGCTGTAGGTGCCGCCGGGCGGGGTGGCCGTCGGGTTCGGCGGCGGTGTCGTGTCGTTCTGCTGGTACTGACCGAAGTAGCGGTTCTCGCTGGTCGTCCCGGACGGGCCGGTCACCTTCACCCTGGTGACGGGCGTGCCGTTGGAGCCCAGTGGCGAGGTCGCGACGGACCCGTCCGGCAGCAGCACCTCGAGCTGGTACGTGACCCCTGGCGAGACCTTGAAGGCGAAGGTACCGCTCGCGTCGGTGACGCCCTTGCCGAGCAGCGTCTTGCCGTTGTGGTCGTACAGCCGCACGTTGCGGTTGGCCAGGGCCTCCTCGACGTCCTCCTCGTAGAGCCCGTCGCTGTCATGGTCGTGCCACACCGTTGCGCCGACCGTGCCCAACCTGGCGAACCCGAACGCCGTCCGCGCGGTCTCACCCGCGATCACGCCGACGGGCACCAGGGCCGGCGTCGTCCCGGTCCAGTCCAGGACCAGCGGGTCCGGCGACGGCGGCGGCGGCAGCATGCGCACCCGGTAGAACCCCGGGGGCAGCGGGTAGAAGACCGCCTGACCGTTCGGGCCCGTAACGGTGGCGTTGCTGGTCCAGCCCGAGGGCTTGACCGGCGTGACGCCGTCCGCGGCGAACAGCTCCGCGGTCCAGCCGACGAGCTTGGACTCCTTGTCCTGGCGCTTGCCGTCGTTGTTCACGTCGTTGAACGGGGCGGCGACCACCCAGGAGTTCGGGTTCCGGTTGCCGATCGTCACGACCTGGGTGGTGTCGTCGACGAGCACCGTGGTGCACCGCCCGTCGGCGCAGGAGAAGTCCGGCGTGTCCCCGGTCTGCGTCGCGGTCCTCGTCGTGGCGCGAGCGCTGCCGAACGACCAGTCCTTCTGGTAGGTCTGGCTGATGACGTAGGTTCCCGGCCGCAGTCCCACGACCTCCGGGTCCGCGTCCTCGAACGTCACGACGCCGTTCGCGTCGGTGGTGCCCGTGGCGCGCACCGAGACGCCGGGCGGTCCGCCCTCGGCCGCCACCTGCCAACCCGCGAGGTAGCTCTCACCGGCGTCGCGGGCCGCGTTCCCGTTGGAGTCGTTGAACAGCTGGACGCTCAGACCCGCCTTGAGCGCGTAGCCGAGGCGCACCTCGGCAGCTCCGGTGAGGCTGGCGTTCTCCGCCACCGCGAACGTCCACGGAACGGTGTGCGTGTTGTACCAGCCCGGCTTGGCCGTGGCGGTCGCCGAGTAGGTGCCGGGACGCAGGCCGTCGAAGGAGACCTGGCCCGAGCCGTCGGTCACGCCGGTCCGGCTCACGCCGGCGCCGGTCAGGGTCACCGACCAGTCGGTGAGGTCCACCTCGCCCGGCTCGCGGCTGCCGTCGCCGCCGACCATGAGACCGTTGCCGTTCTTGTCCTGGTACACGTGCACGGTGACGTCGGCGAGCTGCACCATGCCGAAGGCAGCGCTGCCGGAGGCGTTCTCGGCGCTGGCGTCGACACGCACCGACGCCGGTGTCGTGGCGTCCCAGTCGGCCGGGACGACGGGCTCGACGTCGTAGACGCCTGGCGCGGCGTGGAACGTCACGCGGCCACTGCTGTCGGTGGCCCGCCGGTCGAGCTCGGCGACCGTGTCGTCGGCCGTGTACAGGGCGCCGTCCATGCCTGGACCGCGCTTCACGAGCGTGACGAGCACCGCCCCCACGCCGCCCTCGTCGCTGCCGCGCTCACGGTTCAGGTTCGAGTCGCGGTACACCGAGCCGGACACCGAGACCTGCTCGAGCGGCATGATCGGTCGGTTCCCCGGCGCTCTGGGGTCGTCCACGGCCGGGATCGACGTCGGGGTGAAGACCGACGCGGCCGCCGGCTGCGGGTAGACCCGGGTGATCCCCCACAGCCCGCCGGACCGGTGGTGGAAGGCCACCGCGCACCCGTAGAGGTAGTCACCGGGGACGGCGCCCGGGCCGCCGGCTCCCGCCAGGTGCAGGTTCAGGGTCTTGCCGACGCTGATGCCGCCCTGCGTGCCGACCAGGGTCGAGCCCGGGTCGTCGGGCTGGGCCCGCCAGGCGTGCCCGGACTGCTGGAAGGCGTGCTGGCGCGGCTTGTCGGAGCCCTGGAGGACGCGCATCCGCACGGGGTCGCCGGCGTAGGCGCGGAAGATCGGGGTCGACGGGTCGCCGTGGACCTTCGAGCTGAACACGTCGCTCAGGGCTGCGCCGTCGAGCGGGTTCTCCTGCGTCGCCGTGACCGGCTCCACCCCGAGGCGGTGCTTGAAGGGCTCGCTGGCGTAGTTGAATCCCTTCTCGCCCTCGTCCTCGGCGTCCATCGGCTCGCCGTCGTGGTTGGGGGACGGGATGATCGCGCCGGCGGCGTCCCGCAGGTTCATGCCGTCGGAGAAGAACGCTGTGAACTCGCGGAAGTCAGGCGCTCCCGGCACACGGATGTCGGCCGTGACGCCGCTGCGCACCTGGGCGCCGGTGGACGGGTCGTGGTACGTCGCGTTCTTCGGCTCGATGGTGAGACCGGCGAACAGACCGTGGTGCCGGTGCCCGCGCAGGTCGCCGAAGTCGACCAGGTTGGTCGCGCCGAGCTCGCCCGGCGCGACGTCGTCCGCCCACCAGCGGTACAGGATCGACTGCCCGGGCGCGACGGTCTGGTCGCGGTTGAAGCCGACCGTCGCCCCGTCCGAGCCGCGGACGTCGTACTTGACCAGCTGGGGGTGCAGCGACACACGCAGCCCGGCACGCGTACCGGTCGGCGGCTCGAGCGGCAGCTTCGCGTCGCCGTCGGCGGCGCCCAGCGGGGCGTGCTCGGTGGCGAAGCGGCCGTTCGGGTCGATCGCGTTCGTCAGCCGGACCTCGAGGCAGTCGCCCTCGTTGCCGCGCAGCACCAGGGGAACCGGGTTGCTCCGGACGCGCTCGGCCGCCTGAGCCGCCGTCTCGCCCGGCTCCACGAGGCCGTACATGAGGCCGTAGGGGTCGTTGTCGCCGGCCTTGTTGTAGGTGATCTTCCCGTCCGTGGCCACCACGTGGAAGGCGCGTACCGGCGCCGACGGGTCGCACGGGGTGCCGGGCTTGTTCGCCATCGGCGGCGGTTCGCCCGTGGGGTTGAGGTTGACGGTGCCGCGGACCGCCTGCGGGATGTTGTCCGGCAGCGGCAGCAGGTCCTGGGTCCCTCTGCCGAAGACGCGCATGATGCCCCACATGCCCAGGTACGTGGCGTCCACGGACGTGCTCGAGTAGAGGTAGTCGCCGCGGCAGTCCTCGTCCACGCCGCAGTCCATCTCGGGGATCTCGAAGTTGAGCGCGTCGGAGACCCCGAGCGCGCGCTGGTTGACCAGCGGCGACTGCGGGTCGTCCGGCTCGTCACGCCACCGCATCCCGTGCAGCGCGAAGACGTGCTGCTCCTCCTGGGAGCCGCCGATCAGGCGGATGCGGACCTTGTCCTTGGCGTAGGCCTGCAGCAGCGGTGTCCTCGGGTCACCGAACACCGTCGAGCTGAACCGGTAGGCCGGGTCGACCCAGGCCCCGTTCTTGGTGTCGCGCAGCAGGAACGGCGCGTTGCGGTAGTTGATGCCCATGACGCCGGGGTCCTCGTCCGGGTACGCCTCCGGCGCCTCCGGCGGGTTGAACACGTCGGACGCCAGCCGTGGGTTGCCACCGGGCCTCGTGAGCGAGACGAAGTCCTGGAAGCTCAGTCCGAACTCGCGGAAGTCGTCGTCCGCCAGCGGCCCGATGACGTCCATCATCGCGCCGGCCGCGGCGCCGACGCACGAGGCACCCGCGGCGCACAGCGAGGCGGAGGGGGAGAGCACCTCACCGGTCCGCGGGTGCCGGAAGTCCGTGCCGGCCGGCTCGACGATGAGGCCGCCGTACAGGCCCCGGTTCTGGTCCACGGCCGGGAAGTGGTGGTCGTGGGTGAACACGGTGCGCAGCTCGTAGTCGGCGTACCAGCGTTCGTGGATGGTCTGCCCGGACTGGAGTCCCGTCCACGACGGGCTGTAGTCGGCAGGCAGCGGCAGCCGGCAGCCGGCCGCCCGGCTGCAAGGCCTCGTACCCGCGACCACGGCGTCGTTGAACTCGCGCTGCAGCTGGGAGAAGGCGGCCTGCTGGTAGTTCCACCCGTTGCTCGAGCCGTCCGAGCCGAGGACGTCGAACTTCACCAGGTGGATGTGCTCGCCCACCATGTTCGTCTGCGTGAGCCTGACGAACGCGTCGTTGCCGAACCAGTTGGGCAGCCCGTTGGTGAGGTTGAAGTTCACGCAGTCACCGGCGGCCACGCGGATGAACAGCGGCTCGGGAGCCTTGGCGCCGGAGAGCACGGCCTCGACGTCCTTGTCGAGGACGAGGAGACGTCCCTGGGTGTCGTGCCAGCCCGCCTCGTTGTAGACGACGTCGCGCTGCAGCACCGTGACGTCGTAGGTGACCTCACGCGCTCCGCTGGGGCACGGGTCGCTCATCGGCGCCCCGGGTCTCGGCTCGGTCGGGCTGGCGGAGGGGTTCCGCGGGTCGTAGCCCGCGTCGTAGGCCCGTCGCAGCACGTGCCGCTCCACCATCAGCTGGTGGGCGATCCGGGCCGCGGCGGCGTCGCCGGTGAGCAACGGGTCGGACTGGATCGTCGTGGCACCAGAGGTCAGCGCGTCGGTGGCGGTGACGACCAGCGAGTCGACGGGGTTCCACACGTCGAGCCGGACGACCCACGGGTCGGTGGACGTCCCCGAGCCGGTGACGGTGACGGCCTCGATGGTGCCCAGCGCCTCCAGCGCCGTCTCCACGGCGCCGGCGGTCGCGTCGAAGGGCAGGGCGCCGGTCGTCTCGCCGCCGAAGGACAGGCGGAACGTGCCGCCGTCGGCGCCCTGCGTCTCGGTGGTGACGGTCGCCGCCCCGCTCGTGAGCGAGGTCCCGTCGGCGACGAGCTCGGGCACGTCGACGCCGCCGGGGAACGTCAGCGACCAGCTGTTGCCGGTGGCCGCCTTGGTGACGGAGGCCTGGACGCCGACAGCCGTCAGGGCGTCCTGCAGCGCCTGGGCAGTGGCGTCGTACCGGACCGGCGCGGTCGGCGTCCCGGTGGCGCCGGGCCGCAACGTGAACGTCCCGCCGTCCGCGCCCTCCGTCGCCGTCGCGACCGTGACGCTGCCGGCCAGTCCCGTCACGCTGTCGGTCAGCAGCGCCCCGTCGGCCACCAGCTGCGGCACGTCGGTACCGCCGGGGAACGTCACCGACCAGCTGTTCCCGGTCCCGGACTTCGTGACCACGGTGGTGACGCCGACGACCGCCAGGGCGTCCTGCAGCGCCTGCGCGCCGGCGTCGTACGCGATCGGGGACGTCGGCGTCCCGGTCGCACCCGACTGCAGCGTGAACGTGCCGCCGTCGGCGGCGACGTCCACCGTCTGGACCTCGTCACGCGGTGCTGACGTCGTGGTCACCTGCTGCACCTCGTCGACGCGGGTCGAGGTGTTGTGGATCCGCTGGGTCGCGTCCAGCACCGACTGGTCGAGGGCCCGCCCGGCGACGATGCGGTCCGCCGGTGTGCCCGGCGCGCCGGGGTTCGACACGCCGCCGTAGGGCTGCGGCGCGCGCCACCCGACCTGGCCGGGGATGAACCGCGGGTAGCCGGGGTTGTCCGCCGTGGGGGCGGGTGGCTGCCAGCCGCCGGGGAGCGGCGCGAGTCGACGGACGCCGATCCCGTCCGGCGTCGTCCCGCTGCCGTCCTCCAGGACGTCGTGGACCCGGAAGAGCGCCCAGAAGCCCTCGGCGAAGTGCGGGTACAGGTGGCAGTGGAAGATGGAGTCCCCGACGGTGCCGGGGTTGCTGCCGGCGCCGAAGAGCAGGTCGGCGGTGAACATGTCACCGGGACCGAAGGTCTGGGAGTCCACGGTCGTGGACTCCGGCATCGCGCCGGGCCGCGGCCTGCCGCCGGAGGCTCCGGTGTCGTTCGGCTCCATCAGCCACTGGTGCGCGTGCATGTGGAAGACGTGGGTCTCCTTGACGCCCGCCAGGCCGTACCGGATCTTCGTGGCGTCCCAGCGGTAGGCGTGCGTGACGTTGGAGACCCAGCAGGACGTCGGCAGGCCGCAGTCCTCGACGGCCGTGCTGCCGGGGGTCGGCGGCCACGGCCCGAGCCCGCTCGCCAGCTTGACGAGCGCGGGGTCGCCGTAGGTCCAGGACGACAGGGAGGTCTCCTCGCCCACGCAGTCCGGGCACAGCCCGCCGGCCTCCCGAGACGGACCGGGCTCGGAGCCGTAGTTGAAGCCGAACCCGATGCCGGGGATCTCGTCGTGGGCGAGCTGGACGCTCTCGCGGAAGGACCCGGACGGCGTGTGGATGTCCGCGTCGATGTAGAGGTCGCCGCTCTGCGCGCGGGTCACCGGGTCCTGGTACGGGGTCGCGGAGTCCAGCCGCGCGCCGGTCACCGGGTCGGTCCACGTCGAGCCGGGCGGCTCGACGGCGAGTGCGCCGAACATGCCGTGCACGGTCGACCCCCCGTCGGCCTCCGAGCCGGCGATCGCCGCGTGGTCGCGGAACAGGTAGACGCCCTCCTCCGGCGCGATCCAGGTGTAGGTGATCGACTGGCCGATCGCGACGGTGGAGTCGTCGTTGAAGCCGACGGCGCTGCCGTCGGAGGTCTGGACGTCGTACGCCGCGCCGCTGATGTGCATCGACACCCGCGGGTTCGCCAGCGTGCCGCCGTGCGACCTCGGGTTGAGCTCGTTGGTGAGGGTGACGACGACGCAGTCACCCTCGTTGGCCCGCAGCACCAAGGGCCGTGGGCGCAGCCGCCGCCCGGCGGCCGGGTCGACGCCGGGAGCGTACGTGCCGTCCCCGGTGCGGACCTGGTTCAGCGGCACGTCCCAGTTCTTCACCGCCGCCTTGTCCTGCTGCAGGACGTACATCATCCCGTCGTCGTCGCGCTGGCCCCACCGGTTGTAGGGGACGTCGAGGTCGATGGCCGCGACGTCGTACGAGCGGGTCACCGCGCAGGACGCTCCGGCTGCCGCGGCGGCCGGAGCGACCAGTCCCGCGACCGGTAGCGCGGGGAACGCCAGTGAGGCGGCCGCCACGACCGCCACCCGACGGCGCCCCACGGGGGCCCGGGGTGACTCGGGCGCTGCGTCCCACGCCGTCCGGGCGGCCTGCCAGAGGCCTCGGTCGGCAGCAGCCAGGCAGAGGCAGACGAGGGCCACCAGCCAGACGACCATCCCGTCGCTCCTGGCGTGCTGGAGGAACGACATGTCGACGTGGCCTGCCTGGAACAGCCACCCGTGGACCTCGCCCGCCGGCACGCTCGCGACGGCGAACAACCCGGAGCCGGCGAGCGCGCCGGCCAGCGCGCCGTGGCGTCGGTCGACCTGGCGCGCCAGGAGGACGGCGAGCACCCCGATCGGGACGGCGAGCAGCCCGTCACGCAGCCAGTGCAGCAGCGGCGGCAGCGGCACGGCCTCCTCGAGGTGGTCGTGCAGCAGCTGCTGGACGCCGATGACGGCCAGGGCGAGTAGTGCACCGCCCGTCACCGCGCCGGCCAGGGGATGCCTGACACGGCTCCGTCCGGCGGTGCACCCCACCTGCGCGTCACGCTCGTGAGTCCGCATGGTCCGCCTCCCTCACCGGCTGCTCGGCTTCTGCGGGCAGCGTGGAGCGAGGACCTTGGGGAATCCTTGAGCGTCGACCGCCGCGGCGACCCGCACGACACGTGGTGACGCTGGGTGAGCAGTCCGCCCCCCGCGTTTCAGCGGTCGGCACCCCTCACGGCGGGCTTCCCCCGGCCGACCCGGTCGCGCACCCTGGTACCCGGAGGAGGGGGCATGGCACCACCGGTTCGGATCCAGGTACTGGGCGGCTTCGGCGTCGACACGGAGCAGGGGCACCTCGACGCGGGAGACCTCTGCGGCAACAAGCCGCGACAGGTCCTCGAGGCGCTCGTCCTGGCCCGCGGCACCCCGGTCTCCAAGGAGCGTGTCATCGACCTGCTGTGGGCGGCGGAGGCGCCACGCAACGTGCTGGCGACGCTCGAGTCGTACGTGAGCGTCCTGCGCCGGACGCTGCAGCCGGGGACCCCGGTGCGGGACAGCCTCATCCGGACCGTCGCCGGCGGCTACGCGATCGACGTGCACCGGGTCGAGGTCGACCTCTACTCCTTCGACCTGCTCGCGGACGCCTGCCGGCGCGGAGGGGTCGGCGTCGATGCCTTCGCCGAGGCCATCCGCCTCGGCTCGGCGGACCTGCTCCCCGGGTCGCTCGGCGACTGGGTCGCGACGGCACGCGCACTGCACGACCGTCGCGTGGGCGAGCTGCTGGTTCGCGGCGCCCGCGCCGCCCTCGTGGCGCACGAGGTGGGCCGGGCCCTGGAGTGGGCGGGGCAGGCGGTGGACCGGGACGGGCTGGACGAGGAGGCCTGGGAGGTGCTCCTGGCGGCCCAGATCGCCGCGGGCCGGCCGACGGACGGCCTACGCGCCTACGAGAGGTGCCGCCGGGCCCTGGCGGAGGAGCTCGGTTGCTCCCCCGGTCCGACGCTGCGGCACCGGCACGCGACGCTGCTCGACCTGGCCGCCGAGGACGACGGGGCCCTGGCGGATGCCGTGGCAGCCGTGGTCCGGTTGCACGACGTCCTGACGACCCACGTCCCGATGCCCCGTTCGTCCCTCGTCGAGGCACGCAGAGTGATCGGACGACTCTTGGACGCCACGGGTTGAGCGCTCAAAGCCCTTGCACAACGGGGTAAATCGTCGAACCCCTGCGTCGCGCACCGTCACCGTCGCATGCTGGCGGGAACGTGACAGGCGCTGGGGGTGGCATGGACACCACGACGCGGACGCGGGTCCTGGTGGTCGACGACCACCAGACCTTCGCTGAGCTCCTGGTCGGCGCTCTCGAACGCGAGGGCGACTTCCTCTGCCTCGGCCGGGCGTCGACCGGCGGCGAGGCAGCCCGCCTGGCCGCCGCCCTGCACCCCGACGTCGTGGTGATGGACATCGAGCTGCCGGACATCGACGGCATCGAGGCGACCTCCCGCATCGTCGCCGCCGATCCAGGTACCCGCGTCGTCATCCTCACCGCGCACACCACCCGTGACCTGGTGACGCGCGCCGCCGAGGCCGGGGCCTGCGGCTTCCTGCCAAAGGGCGGCTCGCTCCAAGCCATGCTGCAGACGCTGCGCAGCGCTCGGCGCGGCAGTCTCTCGGTCCCACCCCAGGTCCTGTCGCAGCTGGGGCCGGTGCCCTTCGTCGTCCAGCGGTACCACGACCACCTGACGACCCGGGAGCGTGACGTGCTGGCCCTGATGGGAGCCGGCCACGACGCCCGCCGCATCGCCCGCGAGCTGGGGATCAGCCCGCACACGTGCCGCGGCTACATCAAGAGCATCCTCGTCAAGCTCAACGCCCACTCGCAGCTCGAGGCGGTCGTCACCGCGGCAAGTCGCGGGTTGCTGCGGATCGGCTGACCGACGGTGACCGGTCCAAGGTCGCCCCAAGGTCGCGAGCCCATGCTCGAGGGTATGAGTCCGGCCACCATCGAGCAGGTGCTCCCCCCGGCCGACCTCGACGACGTGGTCTCGACCGCTTCCGCCAGTCGCGCCGTCCGCCGTGCGGGGGCCGACGAGTCCCGGGCCGACCTCGGCGGCTCGGTCGTCCGCACCGCCCTGCTGCGCTCGGCGCTCGTGGGGCTGCTGGCGCTGGCCCTCATCGCCACGCCGACGGTGCTCGGCATGCGGTGGATCGCCCGCCAGCACGCTCTCGAGATGCAGGAGCTGGGCGCGCTCGCCCTGGCCGTCCGCACCGTCGCCCCCCTGGTCGACCGCGCGGTGCTCGACGGCGAACCGGAGGCCCTGGAGCGGCTGGACGCGGTCGTGCGCGCCCGGATCAGCGACGGGTCGATCGTCCGGATCAAGGTGTGGGACGCCGACGGCCGGGTCGTCTACTCCGACGCCACCGACCTCGTCGGCCGGCGGTTCGACCTCGAGCCCAGCGTCGTGGACCTGCTGAGCAGCGGCGGCGCCACAGCGGTCGTCGAGCGGGTGGAGTCCGCCGAGAACCTCTTCGAGCCGCGCGGGACGCAGCTGGTGGAGGTCTACGCCGCCGCCACGGCCCCGACCGGCGACCCGGTCCTCGTCGAGGCCTACTTCCCGATGGACGGCGTGCACCAGCTCGAGGGCGACCTGCTGATGAGGATCCTGCCGCTCGGGCTGGGGGCACTCGGGCTGCTGGTGCTCATCCAGCTGCCGATGGCCGCCAGCCTCGCCCGCCGCGTGGAGCGCGAGCACGCGGCGAGCCGGCGGCTGCTGCAGCAGGCCGTCGCCGCGTCGGACCTCGAGCGACGGCGGATCGCGCGAGACCTGCACGACGACGTCATCCAGGACCTGTCCGGGGTGGCCTACGCGCTGGAGTCCACCGCCTCCCGCGTGGACGACTCGACCCGACCGCTGATCGGACGGACCTGCGACATCGTGCAACGCGACGTCCGCACGCTCCGGGAGATGCTGGCCGAGCTCTACCCCGCTGACGTCGACAGCCTCGGCCTGGCCGGCGCGGTGACCCTCCTCGCGGAGCCACTGCGCGCCCACGGGACGACGGTGCGCATCGACGTTCCCGACGTCGAGGTCGACGGCACCAGCGCCCTCCTGCTCTACCGCGTGGCACGGGAGGCGCTGACCAACGTGGCCAAGCACGCCGACGCCGACGAGGTCGACGTCACCCTGACCGACCGCGGGGACGCCGTGGTGCTGTCGGTCCGCGACGACGGCCGGGGCTTCGCCGGCGACGGCTGGAGCGGGCGGGGCCACCTGGGGCTGCGCCTGGTGCAGGACACGGTGGCGGAGGCGGGTGGCTCGGTGCGGATCAGCAGCCGCGAGGGGGTGGGCACGTGCGTGACGGTGTCCCTGCCCAAGGGCTGATCTCCGTCCTCGTCGTCGACGACCACCCGGTGCTGCGCTGGGGCCTGACGGCGGTGCTCGAGGAGTCCGGCGTCGCGCGCGTCGTCGGCGAGGCCGCCGACGGACGCGCAGCCGTCACCGCCTGCATGACGCTGCGGCCGGACGTCGTGGTGATGGACCTGGGGATGCCCGACGTCGACGGCGTCGAGGCGACCGTGAGGATCCGGCAGGCCTGTCCCCGCTCCGTCGTCGTCGTCCTCACCGCCGAGCGGCGACGCGTGCGGGCGCAGGACGCCCTGGCCGCGGGCGCGTTCGCCGTGGTGAGCAAGGGCAGCCAGGCCTCGACCTTGCTGCGCGCCGTGCAGGCTGCCGCCGCGCACGGTGCGAGCCTGGCCGAGGCCCGGGCCGCGTCCTCCTGACCGGTCGCGAGGCGGCGCCTACTCGGTGCCGGCCGCCTCGACCGGGGCCACCTCCGGCACGGCCGTCTTCGTCGTCCCGGTGAAGGTGAACGTGGCCCCGGGACCCTCGCCCTCGACGTCCACCAGCACGATCTGGCCGGCGTGCAGCTCGCCGTACAGGATCTTCTCGGACAGAGTGTCCTCGAGGTCCCGCTGGATGGTGCGTCGCAGCGGCCGAGCACCCAGGACCGGGTCGTAGCCCTTGGTCGCCAGCAGGTACTTGGCGGCGGGCGTGAGCTCGATGCCCATGTCCCTGTCCCGCAGTCGCTCCTCCAGCTTCGCGACCATGAGGTCGACGATCTGGACGATCTCGTCCTGCGAGAGCTGCGGGAACACGACGACGTCGTCGACGCGGTTGAGGAACTCGGGACGGAAGTGCTGCTTGAGCTCCTCGTTGACCTTGGTCTTCATCCGCTCGTAGGACGTCGACAGGTCCCCGCTGGCCTGGAAGCCGGTCTGCAGGCCCTTGGCGATGTCCCTCGTGCCGAGGTTCGTCGTCATGATGATGATGGTGTTCTTGAAGTCGACCGTGCGGCCCTGGGAGTCCGTCAGGCGGCCGTCCTCGAGGATCTGCAGCAGCGAGTTGAAGATGTCGGCGTGCGCCTTCTCCACCTCGTCGAAGAGGACGACGGAGAACGGACGACGCCGCACCTTCTCGGTCAGCTGGCCACCCTCCTCGTAGCCGACGTAGCCGGGCGGGGAGCCGAACAGCCGCGACACGGTGTGCTTCTCGGAGAACTCGGACATGTCCAGCTGGATGAGGGCGTCCTCGTCGCCGAAGAGGAACTCCGCGAGGGCCTTGGCGAGCTCGGTCTTCCCGACGCCGGTGGGGCCGGCGAAGATGAACGAGCCACCCGGGCGCTTGGGGTCCTTCAGGCCGGCACGCGTGCGGCGGATCGCCTGGGCGAGCGCCTTGATCGCGTCGTCCTGACCGATGATCCGCTTGTGGAGCTCCTCCTCCATGCGGAGCAGGCGGCTGGACTCCTCCTCGGTCAGCTTGACGATCGGGATGCCGGTGGCGGTCGCCAGCACCTCGGCGACGAGCTCCTCGTCGACCTCGGCCACGACGTCCATGTCGCCGGCCTTCCACTGCTTCTCGCGCTCGGCCTTGCGCGCGAGGAGCTTCTTCTCGTCGTCGCGCAGCGAGGCGGCCTTCTCGAAGTCCTGCGCGTCGATCGCGGACTCCTTCTCCCGCCGCACGGTGGCGATCTTCTCGTCGAACTCGCGCAGGTCCGGCGGCGCCGTCATCCGGCGGATGCGCAGCCGCGCGCCCGCCTCGTCGATCAGGTCGATCGCCTTGTCCGGCAGGAACCGGTCGTTGACGTAGCGGTCGGCCAGCGTCGCGGCGGCCACCAGTGCGGAGTCGGTGATGGAGACCCGGTGGTGCGCCTCGTAGCGGTCGCGCAGGCCCTTGAGGATCTCGATGGCGTGCGCCAGCGAGGGCTCCTGCACCTGGATCGGCTGGAAGCGCCGCTCGAGCGCCGGGTCCTTCTCGACGTACTTGCGGTACTCGTCGAGGGTGGTCGCGCCGATCGTCTGGAGCTCTCCGCGCGCCAGCATCGGCTTGAGGATGCTGGCCGCGTCGATCGCGCCCTCGGCGGCCCCGGCGCCGACCAGCGTGTGGATCTCGTCGATGAACAGGATGATGTCGCCGCGGGTGCGGATCTCCTTGAGCACCTTCTTCAGGCGCTCCTCGAAGTCGCCGCGGTAGCGCGAGCCGGCCACCAGGGCGCCCAGGTCCAGCGTGTAGAGCTGCTTGTCCTTGAGCGTCTCGGGCACCTCGCCCTTGACGATCCCCTGCGCGAGCCCCTCGACGACGGCCGTCTTGCCGACGCCGGGCTCGCCGATCAGCACCGGGTTGTTCTTGGTGCGGCGGGACAGCACCTGCATGACCCGCTCGATCTCCTTCTCGCGCCCGATGACGGGGTCGAGCTTGCCCTCGCGCGCGGCCTGCGTGAGGTTCCGCCCGAACTGGTCGAGCACGAGCGAGCCGGACGGCGTGCCCTCCTGGGGCCCGCCGGCCGTCGCCGGCTCCTTGCCCTGGTAGCCCGACAGCAGCTGCAGCACCTGCTGGCGCACGCGGTTGAGGTCGGCCCCCAGCTTGACCAGCACCTGGGCGGCGACGCCCTCGCCCTCGCGGATGAGGCCGAGCAGGATGTGCTCGGTGCCGATGTAGTTGTGGCCGAGCTGCAGCGCCTCGCGCAGGCTCAGCTCCAGCACCTTCTTGGCGCGCGGGGTGAAGGGGATGTGGCCGGACGGCGCCTGCTGGCCCTGGCCGATGATCTCCTGGACCTGCTCACGGACCGAGTCCAGGGAGATCCCCAGGGACTCCAGCGCCTTGGCCGCGACGCCCTCCCCCTCGTGGATGAGGCCGAGCAGGATGTGCTCGGTCCCGATGTAGTTGTGGTTGAGCATCCGGGCCTCTTCCTGGGCCAGGACGACAACACGACGGGCTCGGTCGGTGAACCTCTCGAACATGCAGCGCTCCTCGCGAGCGGTCGGCGAGCGGACCCCCAGCGGGCGGTCCTCTACTGACCTTTCGATGCTATCCCCGGGCTCGGATGCCTACCCGGCGCCCGGCCTCACATGCAGACCAACCTGTGGGCTCCGAGCGGTGTTCCGGTAGGGCGTTCGCTGCGGGCGTAGCGCTCGTGAGGGCCCGGCCGGTGCCGATGGCATCATCGCCGCCCATGGCGGACAAGGTCGTGCTCGTCGTCGGCGCGGGCCCGGGGCTGGGGTCGTCCGCGGCGCACCGCTTCGCCCGAGCGGGCTACGACGTCGCGCTCGTCGGACGCCGGGAGCAGACCCTCCGGGGGATCGGCCGGTCCCTGCGGGCGGGCGGGGCCCGCGCGTGCTGGACGGCGGTGGACGTGGCGGACGAGCCCGCGCTGGAGCTGGCGCTCGCGCCGCTCGTCGCCGAGACCGGCCGCGTCGACGTCCTGCACCACAACGTCTCGGTGTACCGGGGGGCGACGGCGACGCAGACCTCTGCCACCGACCTGCTGGCCGACCTCGCCGTCGGGGTGGGCAGCCTGCTGACCGCCGTCCGCGCCGTCCTGCCGGCGATGCTGCGCGCCGACCGGCCCACCGTGCTGGCCACCGGCGGCGGCACCGCCGACCGGCCGATGACGGGGGCCGCGACCCTCGGCGTCCAGAAGGCGGCGCTGCGCAACCTCGTGCAGGCCCTGGACGCCGAGCTGGCCCCGCGCGGCGTGCGCGCCGCGACCCTGATGGTGCGCGGCGTCCTCGAGCGCGGCACCCCCCACGACCCGGACCTCGTCGCCGACGCCCTGCTCGCCCTGGCGGAGGCGCCTCGGGACCGACAGGATGCCTGGCAGCCGGTCGTCGACTACTCCCCGTGAGGTGACACGCGTGCGCATCGCCCTGTTCGTCACGTGCCTGGCCGACACGGTGGCACCGGCGGCCGCGCGCGCCACCGTGACGCTGCTCGAGCGCCTGGGCCACGAGGTCGTCTTCCCCGAGCAGCAGACGTGCTGCGGGCAGATGCACGTCAACACCGGCTACCTCGACGAGGCGCTGCCGCTGGTGCGCCACCACGTCGACGTCTTCGACTCCTCCGACTGGGACGTCGCCGTCGCGCCGTCCGGGTCGTGCGTGGGCTGCGTGCGGCACCAGCACGCGATGGTGGCGCGGCGGGCCGGGGACGAGCCGCTCGCCCGGCGGGCCGAGGCGGTCGCCGGGCGCACCTACGAGCTGTCCGAGCTGCTCGTCGACGTCCTCGGCGTCACCGACGTCGGCGCGGTCTACCCGCACCGCGTCACCTACCACCCGACGTGCCACTCGCTGCGCATGCTGCGCGTCGACGACAAGCCGCTGCGCCTGCTGCGCGCCGTCCGGGGCATCGACCTCGTCGAGCTGCCGGCAGCCGACGTGTGCTGCGGCTTCGGCGGCACGTTCGCGCTGAAGAACGCCGACACCTCGACCGCGATGCTCGCCGACAAGATGAGCAACGTGCTGACCACCCGGGCGGAGGTGGTCACCGCCGGCGACTCCTCGTGCCTCCTGCACATCGGCGGGGGCCTGTCCCGGCTGCGCACCGGCGTCCGTACCGTGCACCTCGCCGAGATCCTCGCGTCCACCGAGTCCCCCGTCCGGGAGGAGAAGCCGTGAGCCGCACCTTCGTGGGCATGCCGCTGCGGACCGGCGAGGCCTTCCCCGCCGCCGCCCGCGAGGCGCTGGCCGACACGCAGCTGCGGCGCAACCTGGGGCACGCGACGTCCGTCATCCGTGCCAAGCGGGCGGCCGTGGTGGGCGAGGTGCCGGACTGGGAGGCGCTGCGCGACGCCGGCAGCGCGATCAAGGCCGACACGATGGCCCGGCTGCCCGAGCTGCTCGAGCAGCTGGAGCGCCAGGTGACCGCCCGCGGCGGCGTCGTGCACTGGGCGCGGGACGCCGACGAGGCCAACCGCATCGTCACCGACCTCGTGCGGGCCACCGGCAGCGACGAGGTCGTCAAGGTGAAGTCGATGGCGACGCAGGAGATCGGCCTCAACGAGGCCCTCGCGGAGGCCGGCGTCGCCGCGACCGAGACCGACCTCGCCGAGCTCATCGTCCAGCTCGCCGACGACCGGCCGAGCCACATCCTCGTGCCGGCGATCCACCGCAACCGCAGCGAGATCCGCGAGATCTTCCTGCGCGAGATGCCGGACGCCCCTGCCGACCTCACCGACGAGCCGCGGCGGCTCGCGATGGCCGCCCGCGCGCACCTGCGCCGCAAGTTCCTGTCCGCCCGCGTGGCCGTGTCGGGGGCGAACGTCGGCGTCGCCGAGACCGGCACGCTCGCCGTCGTGGAGTCCGAGGGCAACGGCCGGATGTGCCTGACCCTGCCGCAGACGCTCATCACGGTGATGGGCCTCGAGAAGGTCGTGCCCACGTGGCGCGACCTCGAGGTGTTCCTCCAGCTGCTGCCGCGCTCCTCGACCGGCGAGCGGATGAACCCGTACACCTCGATGTGGACGGGCGTGACGCCGGGCGACGGTCCGCAGGAGTTCCACCTGGTGCTGCTCGACAACGGCCGCACCCGTGTGCTCGCCGACCCCGACGGGCGGTCGGCGCTGCACTGCATCCGCTGCTCCGCGTGCCTCAACGTCTGCCCCGTCTACGAGCGGGCGGGCGGGCACGCCTACGGCTCGGTGTACCCCGGCCCGATCGGCGCGGTCCTCACGCCGCAGCTGCTCGGGGTCGCCGGCCACGACGACCCCGCGTCGTCCCTGCCGTACGCGTCGTCCCTGTGCGGGGCGTGCTTCGACGCCTGCCCGGTGAAGATCGACATCCCGTCGATGCTCGTGCACCTGCGGAGCAAGGTGGTGGACGCCGACCGCTCGCGCGGTCCGCTCGGGCCCGGCTCGGCGGAGCGGCAGGCGATGCGGGCGGCGTCCTGGACGATGAGCGACGCGGGCCGGTTCGCCACCGCCCAGCGGCTCGCGCGCGCGGGGCGGCTCGTCGGCCGCCGTGGACGCATCGCCGCTCTCCCGTGGCCGCTGTCGGCGTGGACGACGAGCCGCGACGCTCCGCTGCCGGCGGCGGAGACCTTCCGGCAGTGGTGGTCTCGCGAGCGAGGAGGGCGGTCGTGACCGCGCGGGACGAGGTGCTCGCGGCGGTCCGCGCCGCGGTGGCCGGGACGGCGCCGGTGGACGTGCCCCGCGGTTACCGGCAGCACGACGACCGGCCGGTCGAGGAGCTGCTCGACCTGCTCACCGACCGGCTCCTCGACTACAAGGCGTCGGTGCGCCGGGTGGCCGCCGCCGGCCTGGCCGACGCGGTCGCCGAGGCCCTCGGCGACGCGCGCACCTGCGTCGTCCCGGCCGACCTCGACGACGGCTGGTCGGCGGCGTGGACGACGGCCGGGGGACGACTGGTCGTCGACGACCGGCTGGACGTCGCCGCGCTCGACGAGGTGGACGCCGTCCTGACCGGGGCGAGGGTGGCGATCGCCGAGACCGGGACCATCGTGCTGGACGGCGGCCCCGGCACCGGGCGCCGAGCGATCAGCCTGGTACCCGACCACCACGTCTGCGTGCTGCACGCCGCCGACGTCGTCGCCTCGGTGCCGCTCGCGCTGACCCGGCTGGACCCGGCGCGGCCGCTGACGTGGATCAGCGGCCCGAGCGCGACGAGCGACATCGAGCTCGACCGGGTCGAGGGAGTCCACGGGCCCCGGCGGCTCGACGTCGTGCTCGTCGCGCCCTGACGTCGTCCCGGGCTCAGTGCGCCTTCGCGTACGCCTCCATGACGTCCGCGGAGATGCGGCCGCGCTCGCTCACCTTGTACCCGTTCTCGCGCGCCCACTCGCGGACCTTCGCGGTGTCGGCGCCGCCGGACGACGAGGCGGCCTGCTTGCGGGCCGAGCGACGTCCGCCGGAGCTGCGGCCGCCGACCCGGCGAGCGTGCCCGACCCACGGGGCCAGCTCGTCGCGCAGGCGGGCGGCGTTGGCGGAGGTGAGGTCGATCTCGTAGCTGACGCCGTCCAGGGCGAACGAGACGGTCTCGTCGGCCTCGCCGCCGTCGAGGTCGTCGACGAGGACGACCTGGACCTTCTGTGCCATCGGGGCTCCTGAATTCTCGGAGGAAAAGACGTGGCGCGTGGCGGGGGAAATCCACCGCGCGTGATCATCGTGCCACGGGGAAATGCCTCACGACAATTCGAGACGGCACAGTGCCGGTCAGCGAGATTCAGGACCGGTTTTCCGGGTCCGCGGACTCCGACGGCTTATCGACCCGCTCTTTCTCGGCCGCCTCCATTTTCGCGACGGCGGTCCGTTCACGCCGGTCGGCCTGGATCATCAGCCGCACCGCGTACCAGAAGAGGAGAGCGACCCCGAGCGACGGGATCAGCGCGGCCAGGGCGTCCATGGCCCCAGGGTACGTCAGCGCCCGGAGCGTGCCGTCACTCGGGCTTGACCAGCGGGAACAGGATCGTCTCGCGAATTCCGAGGCCGGTAAGAGCCATCAGCAGCCGGTCGATCCCCATTCCGACCCCGCCCATCGGGGGCATTCCGTACTCCATGGCGCGCAGGAAGTCCTCGTCCAGGCGCATGGCCTCCTCGTCGCCGAGGGAGGCCAGCTTGGCCTGCTCCTCGAAACGCTCTCGCTGCACCACCGGGTCGTTCAGCTCGGAATACCCGGTCGCGAGCTCGAAACCCCGCACGTAGAGATCCCACTTCTCGACGACACCCGGGATCTCGCGGTGCTGCTTGGTGAGCGGCGAGGTCTCGACCGGGAAGTCCTTGACGAACGTCGGCGCCCACAGGTCGTCACCGACGAGGTGCTCCCACAGCTCCTCGACGGCCTTGCCGTGGGTGAGTGCCTTCGGGTCGAGCTCGAGGCCGTTGCGGTCGAGGACCTTCACGAGGTCGTCCAGCGGCGTCTCGGGGGTGACCTCGTCGCCGAGGGCCTCGGAGAGGGAGCCGTACATCGTCAGCACCGGCCACTCGCCACCGAGGTCGTACCCGCTCCCGTCGGCGAGCGCGACGGTCGTGGACCCGAGGACGTCGCGCGCGGCGGTCTGCACGAGCTCGCGGGTCAGGGCCGCCATCGAGTCGTAGTCCGCGTACACCTCGTAGAACTCGAGCATGGCGAACTCGGGGCTGTGCGAGGAGTCGGCGCCCTCGTTGCGGAAGTTGCGGTTGATCTCGAAGACCTTCTCCAGCCCGCCGAT
This sequence comes from Actinomycetes bacterium, assembly GCA_046566185.1. Taxonomy (GTDB): domain Bacteria; phylum Actinomycetota; class Actinomycetes; order Actinomycetales; family SCSIO-59966; genus SCSIO-59966. The sequence continues at coordinate 19,452 of JBKHXE010000082.1, forward strand.
CGCCGCGCGCTTGAGGAACAGCTCGGGTGCGATGCGCAGGTAGAGGTCGAGGTCCATCGCGTTGGAGTGGGTGACGAAGGGCCGAGCCGCCGCGCCACCGTGCAGCGTCTGCAGCATCGGCGTCTCGATCTCGACGTACCCGCGCTGGTGGAACGTGCTCCGCAGGCTGCGCACCACGCCCGAGCGGATGCGCACCGTCTCACGGGCCTCAGGTCGGACAATGAGGTCGACGTAGCGTTGCCGGACCCGCGTCTCCTCGCTCATCTCCTTGTGCAGCACCGGCAGCGGGCGCAGTGCCTTGGCCGCCATCCGCCACTCCTCGGCGAACACCGACAGCTCGCCGCGCTTGCTGCTGACGACACGGCCGCGGGCGAACACGAAGTCGCCGAGGTCGACGTCCGCCTTCCACGCCGCGAGGCGCTCCTCGCCCACCGCGGCGAGGCTGAGCATCACCTGCAGGCGCGTGCCGTCGCCCTCCTGCAGCGTCGCGAAGCACAGCTTGCCGGTGTTGCGGACGAACACGACCCGTCCCGCGACGCCGACGACGTCGTCCGTCTCCTCGCCGGCGGCCAGGTGACCCCACGTCTCGCGGACCTCGCGGAGCGAGTGCGTGCGCGGGACGCCAACCGGGTACGGCTGCGACTCGGGGGCGGCGGACAGCAGACGCTCGCGCTTCTCCCGGCGGACCCGCATCTGCTCGGGGACGTCGTCCGCCTGCACGTCGTCGAGCGGGACGTCGGGGGCCTTCTGCTGCGAGGTCACGACGGCCAAGGCTACCGGCGGGCCGCCGCAGGGTCGGCGAGGTGCAGCTGCAGCCGTACGGCGACCACGAGCGGCGGACCTTCGCCGACGAGTCGGTCGCCGGGGAGGTACTCGGCGACGTCCGGCTCGACGAGTGCCGGCTCGACCGGGTGACGTTTCCGGCACTGCACGCTGGACGCCGTGACGGCCCGGGAGGCCCGGCTGCAGCAGGCGCGGCTGGAGGACTGCGTCGTCCGCTCCCTCGACCTGGCCCGCGCGACCGTCACCGACCTCGATCTCAGCGGGGCCCGGCTGGAGCGGGTGGACCCCGATACCCCACCCCTGACTGGGTGGCATCACGACGTTCCCGGAACGGCACAGGGTGGCCCGCTACGGTCCTACCGTAGGAGGGCCACCCCGTGCTGTTCAGGGGGCGAGGTCGAGGGCCAGGTCGAGGACCGGCGCCGAGTGGGTGAGGGCGCCGACGGACAGGTAGTCGACGCCGGTCTCGCCGACCTCGCGGGCGCGGTCGAGGGTGAGCCCGCCGGTCGCCTCGATCTCGACGGCGTGGCCCGTGACTGCGGCGACGACGTCCCGCATCGCGTCGGTCGTCATGTTGTCGCAGAGCAGGAAACGGGCGCCGGCGTCGACGGCCTCACGCGCCTCGTCGACGGTGGTGACCTCGACCTGGACGTCGACGTCGCCGAACCGCTCGCGCACCGCGGCGTAGGCGGCGGCGACCGAGCCGGCGGCGAGTACGTGGTTGTCCTTGACCATCGCGACGTCGTACAGGCCCATCCGCTTGTTCGTGCCGCCGCCGCAGCGCACCGCGTACTTCTCCAGGGCGCGCAGGCCCGGCGTCGTCTTGCGGGTGTCGAGGACGGTCGCGCCGGTACCCTCCAGCGCGTCGGCCCACGCGCGGGTCGCCGTTGCCACACCCGAGGTGCGGCACACGAGGTTGAGCAGCGTCCGCTCGGCGACGAGCAGCACCCGCACCGGGCCGCGCAGCTCCGCGAGCACGTCACCGCGGGCCACCCGGTCGCCGTCCGCGACCCGCGTCTCGACGGCCGGCACGTCCAGCCCGAGGCGGCGAGCCACCGCGCCGAGCACGACCGGCAGCAGCGGCAGCCCGGCGACCACGCCGTCCGCCCGCGCGACCAGGTGCGCCGTGCCGGTCTGCTCCGCGGGGATCGTCGCCTCGGTCGTCACGTCCCGGCCCGGATCGCCGCCGAGGTCCTCCGACAGCGCCCTCTCGACGACGTCCAGCACCTCGTCGGGGTCCAGCCCGGCGGCGGTCAGCCCGCCGCGCGCCCCGCCGACTCCGCCCTCGCTGGCCGGCTCCCCGGCGCTGTGTCGTCCCACGGGCGCAGATCCAACCACGGCCCAGCCGTCAGTCGCTGCTGATCGGCGCCTTCCGGACGTCGAGCCGCCCGTCGGCGTCCAGCCACGCCACCTGGCGCGCCCGCCAGGCGTCGTCGGGCTCCGGGAAGTCCTCCCGGTAGTGCCCGCCGCGGGTCTCCGTGCGCCGTGCCGCCACCTCGGTGAGCGCCGTGGCGACCTGGTGCAGGTTCGTCGTCTCCCACTCGGCGGTCGCCGGCCCGGCCAGGACGTCGCCGCGCCGGTGGGCGTCGGTCGGCACCTCGGCGAGCGCGCGGGCGGCGGCCGCCAGGCCCGCCGCCGTCCGGATCACGCCCGGCCCGTCGGTGGCCGCGCGCTGCACGGCGACCCGCGACGCGGCGGCGACGAGCGCCGGCTCGCCGGGCCGCTCCACCGGGTCGACCGCCGGCAGGTCGCCCGCCTCGATGCGGGCCACCGCGTCGTCGGCGATGCGGTGCGCGAAGACCAGCCCTTCCAGCAGCGAGTTGCTCGCCAGCCGGTTCGCGCCGTGCACGCCGGTGCAGGCCGTCTCCCCCACCGCGTAGAGCCCGCGCAGCGTCGTGCGCCCGTGCACGTCGGTGAGCACGCCGCCGGAGTGGTAGTGCTGAGCGGGGGCGACCGGCACGAGGTCCTCGGCCAGGTCGTACCCGTGCTCGGCGAGCGCCGCACCGATCGTCGGGAACCGGCGCCGCAGGACGGCGCGGCCGAGGTGCCGGGCGTCGAGGAACACCGACTCGGCGCCGGTGGCGGCCATCTGCCGCACGATCGCCTTGGCGACGACGTCGCGCGGGGCCAGCTCGGCCATCTCGTGGACGTCGGTCATGAACCGGTGCCCGTTCGCGTCGACGAGCAGCGCCCCCTCGCCCCGCACCGCCTCGGAGACGAGCGTCTGCTGCCCGCGCGCTCCCGCCCCGAGCCACAGCACGGTCGGGTGGAACTGCACGAACTCCAGGTCGGCGACGGCGGCGCCGGCCCGCAGCGCCGCGGCGGTGCCGTCGCCGGTCGCCTCCCTCGGGTTGGTGGTCGAGGCGAAGACCTGCCCGATTCCGCCGGTCGCGAGCACGACCGCCCGGCCCAGCGCGGCGCCGACGCCGTCGCGGCTGCCCTCGCCGATGACGTGCAGGCTCACCCCGCACACCTGGCCGGGCTCGCCGCCCGTGCCGGGCGCGCCGGTCAGCAGGTCGATGACGAGGGCGTGCTCGATCACCTCGATGCCCGGGTCGTGCCGCACCGCCTCGAGCGCGGCGACCAGCGCGCGGGAGATCTCGGCCCCGGTCGCGTCGCCGCCGGCGTGCGCGATGCGATCCGCGTGGTGGCCGCCCTCCCGGGTCAGGGCGATCTCGCCGTTCGGCTCGGTGTCGAACCGGGCGCCGAGGGCGACCAGCTCGCGCACCCGCGCGGGCCCCTCGGTGACGAGCACCCGCACCGCGTCGGCGTCGCACAGCCCGGCCCCGGCGGTGAGCGTGTCGGCGAGGTGCGCCTCCGGGGTGTCGGTGTCCGCGAGCGCCGCCGCGATGCCGCCCTGCGCCCACATCGTCGACCCGGACGACAGCACGGTCTTCGTCACGAGCAGCACCGAGCCGACGCGCCGCCGCAGCCGCAGCGCCGCGGTCAGGCCGGCGATGCCCGAGCCGACGACGACGACATCCGCGGACGTCGTCCAGCCGTGGCCGGGCGCGGCCAGCCGGCGGGCGAGCCGCGGCGCCGGTGTCATCCCCGCGCGACCGCGAAGGGGACGCCGGAGGGCCGGACGCCGTGGCCCTCCGGCACCTGCCCCGGGTCGGCCGACGACTCGACGAGGCGGTTGTCGGCGTCGACGAACACGACCTTCGGGGAGTACGAGCGCGCCTCGGCGTCGTCGAGCAGCCCGTAGGCGATGAGGATGACGAGGTCGCGGGGGTGCACGAGGTGGGCGGCGGCGCCGTTCATGCAGACGACGCCGCTGCCGCGCTCCCCCGGGATGACGTAGGTGGTGAGCCGGGCGCCGTTGGTGACGTCCACGACGTCCACCTGCTGGCCGGGCAGCAGGTCCGCGGCGTCCAGCAGGTCGGCGTCGACGGTGCACGACCCGACGTAGTGCAGGTCGGCCGCGGTGACCGTCGCCCGGTGGATCTTGCCGAGCAGCATCGGGCGGAGCATCACACCCCCACGGAGAGCAGCACGTTGTCGATGAGGCGGGTCGCGCCGACGCGGCCGGCGACCGCGAGCAGCGCCGGGCCGTGGTACCACTCGGGAACGTCGTCGAGCGTCTCCGGGTGCACCAGCGCCAGGTAGTCGACGCGGCACCCCGGCTCGGCCGCCAGGACGTCGCGGGCGGCCCGGCGGACGGCACTCGCCCCCTCGGCCGCGGCCCCCTCGCCGGCCTGCAAGGCCCGGAAGAGGACCAGCGCCACCTCCCGGTCGAACGGCGTGAGGTAGGTGTTGCGGCTGCTCATCGCCAGGCCGTCCGGCTCCCGGACCGTGGGCACCGCGACGACGTCGACGCCGAAGTCGAGGTCGCGGACCATCCGCCGGATGAGCAGCAGCTGCTGGGCGTCCTTCTGGCCGAAGTAGGCGAGGTCGGGCGCCGTCAGGTGCAGCAGCTTGGCCACCACCGTGAGGACGCCGTCGAAGTGGCCCGGGCGCGCGGCGCCCTCCAGGACGTCGCCGAGGCGGCCGGCGCCGACCCGCACCCCCGGGTCGCCGTCCGGGTACACGACGTCGGGACCGGGCGCGAAGACGAGGTCGGCGCCCTCGCGGGCGCACAGCTCGAGGTCGTCGTCGAAGGTGCGCGGGTACTTCGCGAGGTCCTCGTTCGCGCCGAACTGCAGCGGGTTGAGGAAGATCGTCACGATCACCGAGCGCGCGGCACGCCGTGCCTCCCGGACGAGCGTCGCGTGCCCCTCGTGCAGGGCGCCCATCGTCATGACGACGGCCACCGGGCCCTCCAGGGCGCCGCGGGCGGCCGCAAGCTCGTCGCGCGTGCGCGCGACGACGGGCCGGCGGGTCGGGGCGTCGGGCACGAGCGCACACGGTAGCGCCGGCAGCCGGACCCGGCTGTCGCGCGCGTCACTCAGCCGGCGAGCACGTCCAGCAGCGCCTCGGCCACCTCGGCCTTGAGGCGGCCGTGGGCGAGCGCGCGCTCGGCGGTGGCCCGGGCGAGCACCCGGTAGGTCTCCAGGAGGTCGGCCGTGCCGCTGCGGGCCTCGGCGGTGGCGATCGTGTCGCGGTGGGCCGCGACGGTGCCGGCGTCGCCGCGGGCGACCGGCCCGGTCAGGGCGTCGTCCCCGCTGCGCAGGGCGTTGTCGAGCGCGGCCTGCAGCAGCGGGCCCAGCACGCGGTCGGTGTGCTCGACACCGGCTTGGCGCAGCAGCTGGGCGGCCTGCGCCACCAGGGTGACGAGATGGTTGGAGCCGTGGGCGAGGGCCGCGTGGTAGAGCGGCCGGGCGTCCTCGTCGACGACCACCGGCTCCGCGCCCATCTCGACGACCAGGGCCTGCGCGACGGGGAGCACCGGGCCGGGGGCGGTCACGCCGAAGCAGCAGTCCGCCAGGCGCGCGAGATCCATGGAGGTGCCGGTGAACGTCATGGCCGGGTGCACGGCGAGCGGGATGGCGCCGAGGCGCCGCGCCGGGTCGAGCACGCCGACGCCGTACCGGCCCGAGGTGTGGACGACGAGCTGCCCGCCCTGCCAGGCGCCGGTCGCCGCCAGTCCCTCGACGAGCCCGGGCAGCGCGTCGTCCGGCACCGCCAGCAGCACCAGCTCGGCCCGCTCCACGACCTGCGGCACCTCGAGCACCGGGACGCCGGGCAGCAGGGTCTCGATCCGCTCGCGGCTGGCCTCCGAGACCCCGGAGGCGCCGACGACGGCGTGCCCGGCGGCCCGCAGGGCGCTGCCGAGGACCGCGCCCACCCGGCCGGCGCCGACCACGCCGACGCCGAGGCGGCCGGGGCGCTGCTGCGGTGCGTCGCTCACGACCGCGACGCTACCCGGGCGCCGTCGCGGCTAACCTCGCGACCGTGGGACGCCACGCGCAGGTCGCCGCCCTGGCGCGACTGGACGAGCACGGCCTGTCGGTCGCCGACCTGGGCTGCGGGGAGGGCCGCGTGGTCCGCGCGCTGCTCGCCCACGACCCCTCTCCGGCCGTCGTCCACGCGGTCGACCAGGTCTCGGCGCTGGACGACGACCTGCTGCACGACATGCGCGTCCGCAGCCGCATCGCCGACCTCGACGAGGTGCTGCCGTTCGCCGACGAGACCCTCGACCGGGTGGTGTCGCTCAACGTCGTCGAGCACCTCGCCGACCCGGTCGCGCACCTGGCCGAGTGCCACCGCGTGCTGCGCCCGGACGGTCTCATGGTGCTCGCGCACAGCGACTGGGACACAGCGCTGTTCACGAGCACCGACGACACGCTCACGCGCGAGCTGGTCGACCGGTTCGTGCAGGTGGTGCCGCGCTGGGCCGATCGCGCCGACGGGTTCATGGGCCGCAAGCTGCTCGCCCTCGCCGACGCCAGCGCCGACCGCGGCGGCCCCTTCGAGCTCGAGCGGGTCGACTCGTGGGCCGATCCGCACCGTCGCTTCGACGACGGCTCGGTCGCGTGGAAGGTCGCGATGGGGATGCTGGCCGCGGCCCGGGACGACGCCGAGCTCGCCGCCCGCGCGGCCGGCTGGCTCGACGGGCTGCGCGGGCTGGCGGACGCCGGGCAGTTCCTCTTCACGGTGACCGACGTCGCCGTCGTGCTGCGTCGTGCCTGACCGGCGTCCCTGGCAGGAGGCCTGGCAGGACGCCCTGTACGGGCCGGCCGGCTTCTACCGGCGCCCCGAGGGACCGGCCGGGCACTTCCGGACCGCCGCCCACGCGTCGTCCACCGGCCTGCTGGGGGCCGCTCTGGCGCGGCTGGCGCGCGCCGCGGGCTGCGCCGCGGTGCTCGACGTCGGCGCCGGACGCGGCGAGCTGCTGCGCGCCGTCCGGGCCGCCGACGCCGACCTGCGGCTCACCGGCGTCGACCTGGTCGACCGCCCGCCGGGGCTGCCGGACGACGTCGTCTGGGCCACCGCCCCGACGCCGCCGGACCGCCCGACGCTGATCGTCGCGTGGGAGCTGCTCGACGTCGTGCCGGTGCCGGTCCTCGCGGTGGACGACGACGGCCGGCTGCGCGTGGTCGAGGTCGCTCGGGACGGCAGCGAGGGGCTCGGCGGCCCGGCCTCTCCGGACGACGCGCACTGGGCCGGCCGGTGGTGGCCGGTGACGCGACCCGGGGACCGCGTCGAGGTGGGTCGTCCGCGGGAGGAGGCGTGGGCCCGGCTGGTCGGCCTGCTGGCCGGCACCGGGGGCCTGGCCCTGGCCGTCGACTACGGCCACGACGCCGCCGGCCGCCCGCCGCAGGGCACCGTGGCCGGGTACGCCGCCGGGCGGCGGGTGCCGGCGGTGCCGGACGGCGGGTGCGACATCACCGCGCACGTCGCGCTCGACGCGCTCGCCGCCGTGCGCCCCGGCAGCACGCGGGTGCGCCAGCGGGAGGCCCTGCGGGCCCTCGGGGTGGACCCCGGCCGCCCGTCGTCCGACCTCGCCGGCAGCGACCCGGTCGCCTACCTGGAGGCCCTGAGCCGCGCCGGGGAAGCCGCCGAGCTGCTCGACCCGGAGGGACTGGGCGGCTTCGGCTGGGTGCTGCACCCGGAGGGCAGCGCCGCGCGGCGCGCCGTCCGTGACCTGGTCGGGCCGTGACGAGGGGCGATGGACATCCCGGCTGCCCCGTTGACATCCTGTGCGACCGTGCCCCCGCTTCCCCGACGCCTCGTGACGCGTGCCCTCGCGGTGCTCGCCGCCCCGGCCGTGCTGCTCGGGGGCTGCGCCGACGGCGACGCCACCCCGCAGGAGACGGTGACCCGGACCGTCGTGGTGCCCAGCTCGACGGAGCCCACGGCGACGGAGGAGCCCGAAGGGGGCGGCGAGGCGGTGGGCGACCGGGCGCACGACGCGGGCACCGTCGTGGGCGTGACCGAGACCGACGACGGCCAGGTCGTGCTGGAGCTGGACCGCTGGACGGTGGTCGGGGTCGACGACGCGGCGCTGGCCCGCGAGGGCGTGCCGGTCGTGCCGCACACCGGTGACCGCTTCACCAACCAGAACGCGGAGCGCACCTACCGGGTACCGGTGGCGCCCGACGTGCAGGTCGTGCTCAACGAGTGCGTGCCGCCGTCCACCGAGGGCGCGTCGCCGGGCCTGTCGTCGACCCCGGCGACGTTGCAGGACTTCCTCGACCTGCCGGACCGTCACTCCGTGGTGGTGCTGCTCACGTACGACGCCGGGCAGCTCACGCGCCTGGAGACGGACCCCCGTTGCTGACCCGGTTCAGCCGGCGGGCCTCAGCTCCTGCGTGCAGCACTTGACGCTGCCGCCGCCCTTGAGCAGCTCGGACAGGTCGACCGGCACGGGCACGTAGCCGCGCTCCGCGAGCTGGGCGGCGAGCTTCTCCGCCCGCTCGGGCAGGACGACGTTCGCGCCGTCCGAGACGAGGTTGAGCCCGAGCACCTCGGCGTCGGTCTCGTCGGCGAGCACCGCGTCGGGGAAGAGCCGCTCGAGGATGCGGCGGCTGCCCTCGCTGAACGCGCCCGGGTGGTACGCGACGTCGGCGCTGCCCGGGCGGTCGTCGAGCACCCCCAGCGCGGTGTCGAGGTGGTAGTACCGCTCGTCCACCAGCCGCAGCGAGACGACCGGCCGCCCGACGGTGTCGGCGAGCTCGGCGTGCGCCCGCGGGTCCGTGCGGAAGCCGTGGCCGGCCAGCACGACGTCTCCGACGACCGCGAAGTCGCCCTCGGCCTCGTTGGTGTGCTCCGGCTCGACGACCGCCTCCCAGCCGAGCTCGGCGGCGTGCCGAACGTGCCAGTCCAGGTGCTGCGCGGCCTCGGCGCGGCGCTGCGGCGGCGCGAAGGCGGCGCCGAGCACGCGCCCGTCGACGCAGGTCGCGCCGTTGGCGGCGAACACCATGTCGGGCAGCCCGGGCTGCGGCGTCAGCAGGTGCACCTCGTGGCCGAGGGCGCGGTAGGTGTCGACCAGCCCCTGCCACTGCGCGACGGCACGGTCGCGGTCGACGGGGGTCCGCGCGTCCATCCACGGGTTGATCTCGTAGACGACGTCGAAGTACTCGGGTGCGCACATGAGGTAGCGCCTGCTGCGGAACGACATGGGCGCGAGGGTAGGGTTCCAGCACACGCAGCACCAAGGCCGTTTGAGCGCGTCAGGAGGTCAGTTCGTTGCGTCTTGACAGCACAGACCGGCGGATCATTGCGGAACTGGTCGAGGACGCCCGGCGCAGCTTCGCCACCGTCGGTGACCGGGTGGGTCTCTCGGCGCCCGCGGTGAAGCGGCGCGTCGACCGGCTGCGGGCGGACGGCGTGCTCCGCGGCTTCACGGCCAGCGTCGACCCCGCCGCGCTGGGCTGGGGCGTCGAGGGCTTCGTCGAGCTCTACTGCGAGGGCCGCGTGCCACCGTCCGGCCTGCGCGAGATCGTCTCCGACATCCCGGAGGTGGTCGGCGCCTGGACCGTCACCGGAGGCGCCGACGCGCTGCTGCAGATCCGCGCCGCGGACATGTCCCACTTCGAGCAGGTGCTCGAGACCGTGCGCGACCACGACCCGGTGCGGCAGACGAGGTCGACGATCGTGCTGTCCCGGCTCTAGCCCTCCGGTGCCGCCGGCTGCTCCATCCACCGCTCCGGCCCGGCCGACCGGCGGGCCCGGCGCGCCCGCTCCGCCTGCTCCATCAGCAGGCGCAGCGCGACGCCGGCGTCGAGGTGCGCGACGGTCGGCGTGACCGGGCCGGGGGTGGAGTGGGCGACGACGGAGGCCAGCCCCAGCCGGCGCTGCACGGGACCCTGCACCAGCCCGAGGCTCTGGGTGCGCGCGTGCGGGACGACGTCCAGCTGCCGCCACCACCGGCCCCGCCGGGCGAGCAGCGCCTCCCCGGTCACCAGGTAGCCGTGGCGTCGCCACGACACCCAGTCGACCCACCGTGACCGCGGGGGCGCCACGGTCCAGCCGCGCTCGGGGGTGGTGCCGGACAGTCCGTCGTCCACCGCCGCCACCGCGTCGTCCACGCCCAGGTCGGGCAGCACGAGCGAGAGGACGGCCACGGCGTCCCCGCGCGGGCCGACCGGCAGCAGCACCGACAGGTCCGCCTGGCCGCTGTCGGCACCGCCGCCGTAGCCGGCGACGTTGATCTGGACGCGCCACCAGTCCGGGCCGCGCCACAGCGGCGGCTGGCTCAGCCGCACCGCCTGCACGCGCCCGGGCGGGACGGTCTGCGCCCGCTGCTCGAGCAGACCGTGCCGCAGCCGCACGCCGTCCGGCGACACCGCGACACGGAAGTTGAACTCCCGGCTGAACCGCCCCCAGTACGCGGCGACGAGGCCGAGGCCGACGGGGCCGAGCGCCGCCAGCACGCCCAGCTCGCGCACGAGCACCACGGCCCCGAGCACCGCCACGACCAGGAGCACGAGCCCGACCGTCGTCCCGCTGCGGACGAGCGAGGCCAGCAGCCGGTCGACGGGGACGGTGAGCACCTCCCGCTCCGGCGCCTCGGGCGCGTCCTCGGTGTCGTAGCGGACGCCGGCGGCCCTCGCGAGCAGCGTGTTGCGCAGCCGCTGCGCGTCGGACTCGCGCAGGTAGGCGAGCCGGACGTCGGAACCCGTGCCGCCCGCCACCTCGAGCCTCAGCTCCGACAGGCCCAGGAGCCTCGCGAGCAGCGGCTGGACGACGTCGACCGCCTGGAGCCGGTCGAGCCGGGCCTGCCGCTGCTGCCGGAACAGGACGCCGCTGTGCAGGTGCACCGCGTCGTCGTCGACCCGGTACCGGGTCATCCGCCACGACAGGGCCGAGTAGGCGGCGGCCACGAGGGCGCCCACGACCAGCAGCCCCACCGACACCAGCAGCTCGTCGCCTCCGGGCAGTCCGGAACCGCTGAACAGCTGGTCACTGCTCTGCTGCAGGTAGAGCACCAGCAGGACGGCGATGACCTTCCAGCCCCGGATCACCGGGGTCACCGGGTGGAGCCGCTGCCACCCGGAGTTCCGCGGCACCGGTCGGTCGGTCACAGGCCGGCCAGCCGGGCCTCGCCGCGGCGGGCCAGCCGGTCACGCAACCGGGCCGCCTCCTGAGGCGGCAGGCCGGGGATCGCGGCGTCCGTCCCGGCGCTCGCCGTGTGGAGCTGGACGGTGGCGATGCCGAGCCGGCGGTCCAGCGGGCCGGCCTCGACGTCCACGTACTGCATGCGCCCGTAGGGCACCACCACCATCGAGCGGAACAGCACCCCCTTGCGGATCAGCAGGTCGTCCTCGCTCTCGGCGTACCCCCAGGCCCGGACCTGCCGCCCCACGACCCACCAGATCCAGGCACCGAGGGCGGCCCAGGGCAGGAGCGCGAGCAGTGGCCAGGCGCTGCGGGTGAACACCGCGGTACCGAGCACGGACAGGAACGCCGGCGCCAGCAGCACGAGCAGGACGACGCGGCGGGCCGTCGCGAGACGGGGTGAGACCTGGCTCCACGTCACCCCGGGGGGCGCGAACGGGTCGTCGACGGTCACGCCGCGATCGTCTCAGACCCCGGGCGGGCACGCGGGGGTGGCAGACTCCCCGACGTGGCGGAACGCGAGCTGGTGGTGGGCCTCGGCGCGGGCAGCGTCGGCACCGACGAGACCCCCGGACGGCGCGGCTGGAGCGACCCGGACCGCCTGCCGACGGCCGAGATGGTCCTCAACATCGGGCCCCAGCACCCGGCCACGCACGGGGTCCTGCGCCTTCGGCTGGTCGTGGACGGCGAGCGGGTGGTGCGCGCCGAGCCGGTGATCGGCTACATGCACCGGGGGGCCGAGAAGCTGTTCGAGGCCCGTGACTACCGACAGATCATCGTGCTGGCCAACCGCCACGACTGGCTCAGCGCCTTCTCGAACGAGCTCGGCGTCGTCCTCGCCACCGAGCGGATGCTCGGGATGGAGGTGCCGGAGCGGGCGGTCTGGGCGCGGACGCTGCTGGCCGAGCTGAACCGCGTGCTCAACCACCTGATGTTCCTCGGCTCGTTCCCCCTGGAGCTGGGCGCGATCACCCCGATCTTCTACGCGTTCACCGAGCGCGAGGAGCTGCAGGCGGTGATGGAGGAGATCTCCGGTGGCCGCATGCACTTCATGTTCAACCGCGTCGGGGGCCTCAAGGAGGACCTGCCGGCGGGGTGGCTGGACCGGGTGGACGCCGCGGTCGGCACCGTGCGCCGCCGGATGCCCGACCTCGAGGGGCTCCTCGTGGGCAACGAGATCCTGCGCGCCCGCACCCGCGGGGTCGGCGTGCTGACCCGGGAGCTGGCCGCCGCCTACGGCGTCAGCGGGCCGATCGCCCGGGCCAGCGGGCTGGACCTCGACCTGCGGCGCGACGAGCCGTACCTCGCCTACGGCGAGCTGTTCGCGCCCGGGGGCCCCGGCCGGGTCGTCACCCGCACCGAGGGCGACGCGCTGGCCCGCTTCGAGGTGCTGATCGAGCAGGTGCACGTCTCGCTGGACCTCGCCGAGGCGTGCACCGACCGGCTCCGGTCGCTGCCCGTCGGGCCCGTCGACCAGAAGCTGCCGAAGGTGCTCCGCGTGCCCGAGGGCGCGTGCTACGCCTGGACCGAGAACCCGTTGGGCCTCAACGGCTACTACCTGGTGTCGCGGGGCGACAAGACCCCGTGGCGCCTCAAGCTGCGCTCGGCGTCCTTCAACAACGTGCAGGTGCTGTCCGAGCTGCTGCCCGGCTGCCTCGTCGCCGACCTGGTGGCCGTGATGGGCTCGATGTTCTTCGTCGTCGGGGACGTCGACAAGTAGCCGGTCAGGCCACGTGGCGGCCGCGGCGCGTGCTGCGGACGACCTCGAGCCGGGGCCGGCCGGCGCCCAGCCCGTCGGTGCGTGCGTCGGCGAGGTCGCGGCCGGGACCGGCCGGGGCGTCCGCGGGCAGCGGTGCAGCGTGCCGGCCCCGGCGTGCGGGCAGCTCGAGGGCGCGCGTCACGAGGTCGGCCTCGGCGTGCAGGATCGCGTCGAACACCCGGTCGTCGGTGGTGCCGGCGCGGCGGCGGGCCACGGCGGGCGCAGCGCCGACGAAGCCGACGAGCACCCGCGGCTCGGCCACCGTCACCGGCAGCCGGCCGGCGTCGACGGCCGGGTCGAGGTCCCAGATGCGCTGCAGCTCGCCGGTGTCGATCCGGGCGTCGACGAGCCCGAACGCCCCCGTCGACTGCGGCGCCTCGATCACGGGCGCCTCGACCACGGGCTCCTCGACCACGGGCCGCTGGGCGACCGCGCGACGCAGGTCTTCCAGCTGTCGGCGGACCGTGACGAGCTCGGTGAGCGCCTCGCGGCGGGCGGCGCTGACGGCGTCCACCTGCGAGGACAGCACCGCGGAGCGAGCCGCGTGGTAGACGGCCGGGGCACCGGCGAGCGCGACCCCGACGACGGCGAGCCCGGGACGGTCCAGGGCGGCGGAGGCGACGGCCAGCCCGACGCCGCCGACCACGCCGAGCGGCGCGGTCAGGGCGCCCAGGACGGCGCGCGGCGCCCATCCACGGCGCTCGGGGGCTCGATGACGACCTCGAGGACGGCTGGCGGGACTCACGGGTCCGCACTCTAGGCCGCGCGGGGACGATCCGGACGCAGGCACGCCGCGTCACGCGTGTCACTCCTGTCACGCGGCACACTGGCCGAGTGACACCGTTCGACGTCCTCGACTGGCGTCGCCGCGTCGCGGGACTCTACGCCGACGTCCGCGCTCAGGCCGCGACCGACCCCCGAGCCGCCCACACCACCTGGCGGGACGGACGCGACGGGCTGTTCGCCGCCCACCCCGCGTCGCCGCTGCTGCCGGCCGACCGCGAGACGTTCACCGGGCTGCCGGTCGCCCCGTACGACCCGGCGCTGCGCTTCGAGACCGAGGTCGAGACGCCGGGCCCGGACGAGCGGGAGGTCGCGTTCACCTACCCCACCGGCACGGACGGCGTGGTGCCGTTCTCGCTCGCCGGCTGGGTCACCCTCCACGGGCTCGGCCGGGTCGCCGTCTGGTGGCTGGGCACCTACGGAGGCGGCCTCTTCCTGCCGCTGCGCGACGGCCTCGCGGGCCGGGGCACCTTCGGCGGCGGCCGCTACGTGCTCGACACCGTCAAGGGCGCCGACCTCGGAGGGGCCGGCCGCTCGCTGGTCGTCGACCTCAACTTCGCCTACAACCCGTCGTGCGCCTACGACCCCGACTGGGCGTGCCCGCTCGCCCCGCCGCAGGACCACGTGACCGCCGAGGTACACGCCGGCGAGCTCACCCCGGTGTGAGCCCGGCGTCGCAGCCGTAGTCGCGTTCCACGGTCGCCACGCGCACCCGGTAGCCGGTGTACCAGAGCTCTCGGCCCCGGCGCTGCGCCACCAGGTGGGCGGCCACCAGCTTCCACGCCGCGGCCGACGCCTCGTCGACCCAGTACGACACGGTGATGCCGAGACCGCCGGGATCGCGCGCCGACTCGACCCCGAGGTACCCCGGCTGCAGCGCGGCCAGCCGCTCCATCTCCGCTGCGGTGTCGGCGTACCCGTGGTCGCCGGGCGCCCTCGTCGACGTGAACACGACGGCGACGTAGGGCGGGTCCGGCGTCGCGGCGATGGTCATCTCGCGGTCACCCGCCGATGAGGCCCTTCTCCTCGAGCCAGGCCCGGGCGACGTCGGCGGCCTGCTGCCGCTCGGCGTCCACCTGGCGGTTCAGCTCGACGAGGTCCTCGGTGGTGAGCGTGTCGGCGAGCTGGTTGAGCGCCTCGACCAGCTCGTCGCTCGCGGCTTCTGCGTTCACGGCGGGCACGAGGTTGTCGGCCAGCTGCAGGTTCTTGTCGTCCTCCAGCAGCACCAGCCCGTCCTCGGCCAGCCGTCCGTCGGTCGTCGCGACGAGCCCGAGCTGGGCGTCGCCGTCCACGACGGCGGCCTTCGTCTGCGGCGACCCGAAGCCGGTGGGCAGGATCTCGCTGAACTCGATGCCGTAGGTCTCGGTGAGGCCCTGGGCGCAGAACGGGCGCTCGGGGCACTCCTCCGTCGCCGCCAGCACGATCGGCTGTCCCAGCTCGCCGAGGTCGCTCAGCGTCGTGAGGTCGTTCTCCTGCGCGAACTGCTCGGTGACGGCGAAGCCGTTCTGGTCGGCGGCTTCCGCGGGCTCGAGGATGACGACGTCCTGCTCCTCGGCCAGGGGCCGCATCGCCTCGACGGTCTCGTCCGCGTCGTTGGTCGCGATCGGCTCGGCGTCGGCACCGTTGGCGCCGACGTTGAGGAACTCGGCGAGCGTCGCCGCGTACTCCGGCACGACGTCGATGGCGCCGCTCGACAGCTCGGGGAAGTAGAGCTCGCGGTTGTCCGCCGAGATGGTCTCGGTGACGAAGCCGGCGTCCTCGAGCAGCGCGACGTACATCGCCTGCATGATCTGCATCTCGGTGAAGTTGGCGCCGCCGACGACGACGGTCTCGCCGTCACCGCCCCGCGAGCCGCCGGTCTCGCCGCCGCCGCCCTCGAGCGCCTCGTCGCCGGCGCACGCCGACAGGGCCAGCACGCCACCGGTCAGCAGGGAGAGCATCGTCAGGGTCCGGGTCCGCCCCATCGAGGCCACCGCCTTCTGTGTCCCGCGGCCGCCCGACCGCGCGTGTCCGGCGGGCGCCGAGCAGCACCCGCATGCGTCAGTCAACAGAAGTCGTGTGGGCCCGGCATCCCGATTTCCGTCACGATCAGGTCACGGGCACCGTCGTGACGTCCGTCGTCACGCGACGAGACCTGCCCTGAGGGTCGACCCACCGGCCGACGCGCTCGAGCGCGACCTCGACGAGGATCGCCAGTCCCGCGATGAGGACGGCGCCCGCGACCACCTGGCCGACGTCCCGGTTGGCGACGCCGAACGTGACGATCCGACCGAGGCCGCCGAAGCCGACGATCGCGGCGATCGACACGGTCGCGAAGAGCTGGACGGCGGCGAGCCGCACGCCGGTCATGAGCAGCGGTGTGGCGAGCGGCAGCTCGACGCGGCGCAGCACCTCCCACCCGGTCATCCCCATCCCCCGCGCGGCGTCGACGGCGCCCCGGTCGACGTCGCGCATCCCCACGTACGTGTTGGTCACGATCGGCGGCACGGCGAAGAGCGTGAACGCGACGAGGGCGGACAGCGTCGAGCGCCCGAACGGGTCGCCGGAGATGACGAGGACCGTCAGCAGCGCGAGCGTCGGAACCGCGCGACCGACGTTGCTGATCTGGACGGCGAGCACCCCACCGCGCCCGACGTGGCCCAGCCACACCGCCGGCGGCAGGCCGACGAGGCAAGCCAGGCCGAGGGAGGCGACCGTCAGACCGATGTGCTCGCGCAGCAGCGTCGGGATGCCCCGGCCGCCCTGCCAGCTCGCGGGATCGGTCAGGTAGGCGAACGCGTCGACCAGCCAGCCCATCAGGCCCTCCCCCGCTCCCAGGGCGTGATGACCTTCTGCACGCCCAGCAGCAGGAGGTCGAAGGCGACGGCGAGGCCGACACAGAGCAGCGAGGCAGTGAGCACCTCGGCCTTGAAGTCCGACCTCAGTCCGCGCGTCAGCAGGTCGCCCAGACCGCCGAAGCCGACGACGGTGCCGACGGTGGTGAGGGCGACCGTCGACACCGTGGCGACCCGCAGCCCGGCGAAGGCCGCCGGCAGCGCGAGGGGCAGTTCCACCTTCCACAGCATGCGGCCGCGCCCGAAACCCATGCCCCGAGCGGCCTCCAGCACCTCGTCGTCGACCGCGTCGAGACCGGTCAGCAGGTTTCGCACGAGGATCGTCAGCGAGTACAGCACCAGACCGGTGACCACCGTGGCGACGGAGAGACCGAAGACGGGCAGCAGCAGCGAGAACATCGCCAGCGACGGGATGGTGTAGAGCACCGTCGACGCGCCGAGGGTCAGGGGCCTGACCCGCCGGTAGCGCTGCGCCGCCACGCCCAGGGGCAGCGCGACGACGACGCCGAGCAGCACCGAGACGACGGTGATGAGCAGGTGCTCCTGGGTCTCCGCCAGCAGGTCGTCGGCGCGGGTGGCGACGTACTCGAGGCAGACCCAGTCGTTGCGCGTCAGGCAGTTGTCGGTGATCGTTGCGGCGTGGACACCGACGGGCGCAGGCACGGCGAGGACGCTACCTCCGATCCGATGATCCGTCTCGACGGTGTCGGCAAGCGCTACCCGGACGGGACGGTGGCCGTCGGGTCGCTCAGCCTCGACGTCCACCCGGGGGAGCTCGTCGCCCTCGTCGGGCCCTCGGGCTGCGGCAAGTCGACGACCCTGCGCATGGTGAACCGGCTCATCCAGCCGACGTCCGGGCGCATCGTGCTGGACGGCGAGGACGTCACCCACGTCGACCCCGTCGCGCTGCGGCGGGGCATCGGCTACGTCATCCAGCGCGTCGGGCTCTTCCCCCACCTGACGGTGGGCGCCAACGTCGCCACCGTGCCGCAGCTGGTCGGCTGGGACGCCCGCCGCACGCGGGACCGCGTCGCCGAGATGCTCGACCTGGTCGGCCTGGAGCACGAGCGGTACGCCGAGCGCTACCCGCACGAGCTCTCCGGTGGCCAGCAGCAGCGGGTGGGCGTCGCCCGGGCCCTGGCGGCCGACCCGCCCGTGCTGCTGATGGACGAGCCCTTCGGCGCGGTGGACCCCATCGCCCGCGACCGGCTGCAGTCCGAGTTCCGCCGCATCCAGGCCGAGCTGCACAAGACCGTCCTGTTCGTCACCCACGACATCGACGAGGCCGTGCGCCTCGCCGACCGGGTCGCCGTGCTGTCGCAGGGCGGCAGGCTCGAGCAGGTCGCCGACCCCGCAACGGTTCTCGGCGCGCCGGCCAACGACTTCGTCGCCGACTTCGTCGGCTCCGACCGTGGGCTACGGCGCCTCGCGGTCACCCCGATCGAGGAGGAGGACCTCGTCGATCCGCCGACCGTCGGCCTGGACGACGACGTCACCGTCGCCCGTCGCGCCATCGACGCCGCACCGGAGCCCTACGCCGTGGTCGTCGACGGCGAGGGCCGGCTCCGGGGCTGGGTCTCGCTCCGCAGCCTGGGCGGGGAGGGCACGGTGGCCTCCCGCGTGCAGCGGTTCGAGGAGACCGCCGAGATCGGTGACTCGCTGCGCCGGGGGCTCGCGGAGATCGTGCAGCACGACGCCGGGTGGCTCCCCGTGGTGCGCGACGGCGACCGCTTCGTCGGGGTGCTCACCCCGGACGCCGTCTACGCCGCGCTGCGCCGCACCAGCCCCGCCAGGATGGGCGCATGACGCTGACGGTCGAGAACGTGCCCGAGGACCAGGCCTACGTCGCCTACGCCGGCGACCAGGTCGCGGGCCGCGCGGAGTACCAGGTCGCGAAGGCGCTCGTGGTCTTCACGCACACCGAGGTCGACCCTCGTTTCGAGGGCCAGGGGGTGGGCGGCACCCTGGTGCGCGAGGCGCTGGACGACGTGCGGGCCCGGGGTCTGTCGGTGCTCCCGCTGTGCCCGTTCGTCAAGGCCTGGATCGGCCGGCACCCGGACTACCAGGACCTGGTGTACCGGGCGGCTCCGAGCACCGTCACCGACTGACGTCGCGCGCCGCCGCGTCGTCCTGGTCGGACGGCGGCAGCCTGCACCAGCGCTCGACGACGACGCCGGCCACGACCATGACGACCGCACCGCCGACGGTCACCAGGGCGAGCCAGAAGCGCTCCCGACGGGCCTCGACGGCCAGGTCCCCGACGACGAGCGCCACCTGGGCGAGGTAGAAGCCGACCAGCGCGGCACCGGAGTACGCCGAGGCCCGCGCGAGCACCAGCACCCGGGCCGCGCGCAGGGCGTCGATGCCCTTGGACCGGTTGCCGCGCGTCCAGCGACGCACCGGCCGGCCCGCGAGCACCACCGCGACGGCGATGACGAGCATCGCCGCCGTGGCCGTCCAGGGCAGGGGCAGGAGCACCCCGCCGCCGGCCTCGACGAGCCGCAACCCGCTCCAGGACACCACGCCGACGACGGCCGCGACGAGGAGCAGCCGGGCCGGTCGCAGCGCGCTCACCGCTCACCCCCCAGGTCGACGTCCGGGCGCCGGGTGACGGCGGACGCGTCCGGCGCCGCGGCGGCCAGGTCCCGCACGGGGCCTCCGTGCGGACCGGGCAGGACGGCGTCCGGGTCGGCCGCCGCCCAGGGCACGAGGACGAAGCCGCGCTCGTGGGCGCGGGGGTGCGGCACGGCGAGCTCCTCGTCGGCGGCGACGAGCTCGCCGTGGGTGAGGACGTCGACGTCCAGGGTCCGCGGCCCCCACCGCACCGAGCGGACGCGGCCGTGCGCGTTCTCGACGCGGTGCGCGGCGCGCAGCAACGCCCGCGGCGACAGCGTGGTCGCCACGACGACGACCGCGTTCAGGTAGGGGCCCTGCGTGGGCCCGCCCACCGGCGGCGTCTCGTAGACCGGCGATACGTGGAGCAGGCGCACCCCCGGGACGGCGGCCAGGTCGGCGACCGCGGAACGCAGCGTCGCCTCCCGGTCGCCGAGGTTGGCGCCCAGCGCCAGCGCCGCCCGCACCGGTCCGGCGGGGACGTCGTCCAGCCCGGGCCGTCGCCGGGTGACCCGCACGATCACGTCCTCGAACGGCACCGTGATCGGCGCCTGCGGCTTGTGCACGGCGACCTCGACCCCCTCGACCCGGCTGTGCTCGAGGCAGGCCACCGCGATGCGGTCGGCCAGCGTCTCGATGAGGTCGTACGGGGGGCCGGTGACGAGGTCGTGCACCCGCCGGGCGACGGCGCCGTAGTCCACGGTGGCCGCGAGGTCGTCGCCCGCCGCAGCCTCCCGCGTGTCGACGTGCAGCACCAGGTCCACGACGAACTCCTGCCCAGCACGCCGCTCGTCCTCGAAGACACCGTGAAAACCCTTGGCGCGCAGTCCGGACAACTCGATCCGATCAGGCATCCCGCCTCCTCGCCGACTGCCAGGCGGCCGCCACCCGCACGGCTGCCGCGCTGCTGACGACGTCGTGGACGCGAACGCACCACGCCCCCTGCCCCGCGGAGAGGGCGCTGACGGCCGCGCTCGCGTCGTCCCGCTCGAGCGGGGGCACGGGGTCCGTCCCCGGGCCGGCCAGGAGCTGACCGAGGAACCGCTTGCGCGACGCGGCGACGAGCACCGGGAACCCCAGCGACACCAGCACGTCGAGGTGCGCGAGCAACGACCAGTTGTGCGCGCCGGTCTTGGCGAAGCCCAGCCCCGGGTCGAGCACGAGGCGACGCTCGTCGACACCGGCCGCCACCAGCGCGTCCACTCGCTCGAGCAGTTCCCGCCGGACGTCGCCGACGACGTCGCCGTAGACGGCGCGGGTCTGCATGTCGTGGCTGTGGCCGCGCCAGTGCATGACGACGAACGGCGTGCCGGTCCGCGCGACGAGCTCCCCCATCGAGGAGTCGGCCAGGCCCCCGCTCACGTCGTTGACCAGGCGGGCACCGGCGTCGAGGGCCTCCGCCGCGACCGACGCCCGCATGGTGTCGACGCTGACGACCGCACCGGCCCGCACGAGCTCGCCGACCACCGGGACGACGCGCCGCCGCTCCTCCGCCTCCGGCACCCGGTCCGCCCCGGGACGCGTGGACTCGCCGCCGACGTCGAGCAGGTCCGCGCCGTCGGCGAGCAGCTGCAGGCCGTGCGCCACCGCGGCGTCCGCGTCGAACCAGAGGCCGCCGTCGCTGAACGAGTCGGGCGTGACGTTGACGACCCCCATGACGAGCGTGCGCTCTCGCGGGAGGTCGTCCAGACCGGCGGGTGCGGTCACCGGCTGTGGATGAGGGCGAGTGCCTCGGCGCGGCTGGCGGGGTCCCGCAGCTGGCCGCGCATCGCCGAGGTCACGGTCCTCGACCCGGGCTTGCGCACGCCGCGCATCGACATGCACAGGTGCTCGCACTCCATGACCACCATCGCCCCGCGGGGCTGGAGGATCTCCATCAGCGCGTCCGCGACCTGCGTGGTGAGCCGCTCCTGCACCTGCGGGCGGCGCGCGTACACGTCGACGAGCCGCGCCAGCTTCGAGATGCCGGTGATCCGGCCGTCACGCGCCGGGATGTAGGCGACGTGCGCCACGCCGTGGAACGGGACGAGATGGTGCTCGCAGGAGCTGTACACCTCGATGTCCTTCACCAGCACCATCTCGTCGTGGCCGAGCTCGAAGGTGGTGGTGAGGACCTCGCGGGGCTCCTGCCAGAGCCCGGCGAACGTCTCGGCGTAGGCCCGGGCGACCCGCGCGGGGGTGTCCCGCAGGCCGTCGCGGTCCGGGTCCTCCCCGATCGCCAGCAGGATCTCGCGGACCGCGTTCTCCGCGCGCTTCGCGTCGTACACCCCACCGCCGGCGGCTGCCTCCGCCACGTCCCGGGGCAGCTCGTCCTCGTCGTCCGGGACCACGCTCACGACGTCAGCCCTGCGGCCCGGGGTCGATGCGCCCGCTGTCCGGCACCGGCCGGGTCTCGGTCGGCGGGTGCTCGTCCTCGCCGGCCGCGGCGGCCTCGTCCTGCGGCGCCGGCCGGGTGCCGTTGCCGTTGATCCGCGCCTCCTCGGCGGGGGTCAGCACCGGCGGCTGGTCG
>JBKHXE010000083.1:0-7822 GCA_046566185.1 Actinomycetes bacterium
CGAGGAGCCGCAGGAAGACGACGTTGTTGACGTGCCCGTACGCGTCCATGTCGGACCACCGCAGGGGCATCGGGAAGCGCAGCCGGGCCATGACGCCCCATGCTGCCGCATCGGCGCGTCCCGCTCGTGAGGACGTCGCCGGACGGCGTGTGGAGGCACGTCCGAGGCGCCGGACGTCGGCCGGCTGCGGGACCTGGTCTGCCCGACGCTGGCGGAGCCGGACCGTGACGGGTCCGTCGGTCTCGGTGGACCGGGCATGGTCCGACTCCACCAGAACCGCGAGGAGAGCGCTCCGGTCCGAACCCGTGCCTCACATCTGCGACGGCTGACGGCTTCCAGCCACTCCGTGTGCCCGAGGCGATACCGCAGGGCGGCGGGATGACCAAGGCCCGGTCGGCCGCCAGGCGGTGACCGGTAGCGTGCCGGGGTGGCCATCTCGGAGACGACGCCCGGCCTCGACGTCGACGCGCTCCGCTCCTGGCTACGGTCGCAGGAGCTCGCGACCGGCGACGTGAGCGCCGAGCTGTTCGAGGGCGGGCGGTCGAACCTCACGTACGCGGTCGACGTCGACGACCACGCGTGGGTGCTGCGCCGGCCACCCCTGGGCCATGTGCTCGCGACGGCCCACGACATGGCGAGGGAGTACCGCGTGATCTCCGCCCTGGCCTCCACGCCGGTCCCGGTGCCGCGGGCCGTGGCGCTGTGCACGGACCCCCACGTCCTGGGTGCGCCGTTCTTCCTGATGGAGCGCGTGCCGGGTGTCGTGCTGCGCACCCGCCGCGACGTCGGGCGGCTGGCCCCGGGCGAGCGCCACGACGTCGCGATGGCGATGATGGACGTGCTGGCCGACCTGCACGCCGTCGAGCCCGATGCCGTCGGGCTCGGCGACTTCGGCCGCCCGGAGGGCTACCTGGCCCGTCAGGTGAGGAGGTGGGGTCAGCAGCTCGACCGCAGCCGCAGCCGCCCCCTGCCCGGCATCGACGTCCTGCGCGTGCGACTCGCCGGATCCGTTCCGCCGCAGCCGATGTCCGCGCGCAGGACCGGCATCGTCCACGGCGACTACCGGCTGGACAACCTCGTCCTGGACGACGACACGCTCGCCGTGGCGGCGGTGCTCGACTGGGAGATGTCCACCCTGGGCGACCCGCTCGCGGACGTCGGTCTGCTGCTCGCCTACACCGAGGGGCTCAGCGGCGCGGACGGACCGGTCGCCTCGGCGTTCGGCCCCGCCGCCGGCTTTCCCGGGCCCGACGCGCTCGTCGCCCGGTACGCCGAGCGCACGGGGCTGGACGACGACGACCTCGCCGCCCTGCGGTGGACGACGGCACTCGGGTTCTTCAAGATCGCCGTCATCCTCGAGGGCATCCACTACCGCTGGACCAGGAAGAAGACCGTCGGCGAGGGCTTCGACCGCATCGGCGACCTCGTCCCCGGGCTGGTGGACGGGGGCCTGCGCGCTCTGGACAGGGGCTGAGCGATGGACTTCACCTCCGACGCCACGACCGCCGAGTACGCCGAGCGCCTCGAGGCCTTCATGGCCGACGTGGTGCTCCCCGCCGAGCCGCGCTTCGAGGAGGAGGTGGCGCTCGCCGCGGCGGACGGCGACCCGTGGCGGCGTCCACCGGTCATGGAGTCGCTCAAGGCCGAGGCGCGCGACCGCGGCCTGTGGAACCTCTTCATGCCCGACCCTCGCTGGGGGCCCGGGCTGACGACCCTGCAGTACGCACCGCTCGCCGAGATCACGGGCCGCAGCCCGCACCTGGCGCCCGAGGCGTTGAACTGCAACGCGCCCGACACCGGGAACATGGAGCTGCTCGCCGAGTTCGGCACCCCCGAGCAGCAGGAGCGCTGGCTCGTGCCGCTGCTCGAGGGAACCATCCGCTCCGCGTTCTGCATGACCGAGCCGGACGTCGCGTCGTCCGACGCCACGAACATCCGCACGAGCATCCGCCGCGACGGGGGCGAGTACGTCGTCGACGGCCGGAAGTGGTGGTCGACCGGCGCCATGGACCCGGCCGCCGAGCTCTTCGTCGTGATGGGGCAGAGTGCCGACCCGGCCGACGAGTCCGTACCGCGGCACCGGCGGCAGTCGATGGTGCTGGTGCCGCGTGACACGCCGGGCGTCACGGTCGTGCGGGGCCTGACCGCGTTCGGCTTCGACGACGCGGCCCACGGGGGCCACGCCGAGGTCCGCTTCGACGACGTCCGGGTGCCGGCATCGAACGTCGTCGCCGGTGAGGGCATGGGCTTCGCCATCGCGCAGGCCCGGCTCGGTCCGGGCCGCATCCACCACTGCATGCGGCTGCTCGGGATGGCCGAGCGGGCGCTGGAGGCCATGTGCCGCAGGGCGATCGAGCGCGTCGCGTTCGGCAGGCCGCTGGCCGAGCAGGGCGTCGTGCAGGACCGCGTGGCCCAGGCGCGCGTCGAGCTCGAGGCCGCGCGGCTGCTGGTCCTCAAGACTGCGTGGCTCATGGACACCGTGGGCAACAAGGGCGCCCACACCGAGATCCAGGCGATCAAGGTGCTCGTCCCGTCACTGGTGCAGCGGGTCGTGGACGACGCGATCCAGGTGCACGGTGGGGCGGGGGTCTCGCAGGACACCCCGCTGGCGCGACTCTGGGTGGCGGCTCGGACGCTGCGGCTCGCCGACGGGCCGGACGAGGTGCACCGCGCCTCCCTGGCGCGCCGGGAGCTGCGGCGCTACCGCGGCTGACGGCTTAGGGCCTCCCCGTCAGCCCTCGCCGTCCGGGCCCTCGACGTTGACGGTCGGCGCCCCCGCGCCGGCTCGGGCGATGACGGCGATCGCCGTCTGGTCGGCCGGGTTGGCCTCGCGGTGCACGACGTGCGGCGGCACGTGGACGAAGTCGCCCGGTCCGGCGTCGACGACCTCTGCGCCGCCAGCACCGAACTCGAGCCGCATCGCCCCCTCGACGACGTAGAGGCTCGTCTCGTGGTCGCCGTGGTGGTGCCACCCGGAGGTGGCCCCCGGCTGGGTGTGCACGATCCCGGACCACAGGCCGGGGGCGTCGATGGCCCGGCGGCGGTGCATCCCGGGCGTCGGGTCGGCGTCCACGAGGTCGGCGTCGGTGATGACCCGGATCGGCTCGCTCATGTCCCGAGCATGGTCAGCCGCGCGGTGGGCGGTCAAGCGGCTTCGAGGTGGTCCAGAACCCGCTCGGCGAGCGCCCCCACGTCCTCGCGGGAGTCGAGGACGAGCCGTTCCCCGTCCCAGGACTCCAGCGCCGCCCGCCTCGCCTCCACCGACGTCCACGACGGCTCCGGCAGCTCCGGCAGATCGCGGAGGCGCCGCTCGAGGCGCTCCCGGTGCGTCCGCGGGTCACCGCAGCGCACCTCGACGTACCGGAGCGCGACGTCGTGCCGCGCTGCGAGGCCCGACCACTGGTCCCGGGCCTGCGGGGCGTCGTTCACGGCGTCCACGACCACTGTCTGCCCGAGGCGGAGCGTGTGGTCGGCGACCGCCTCGACCACGACGTAGGCCGCCAGGCCGGTGGGCTGCGAGCGGTCGACGCCGGACCGCAGCATCGCCGCCTCCACGGGGTCGACGGACAGCACGGGCGCCCGCAGACGCCGTCCCAGCTCGGCGGCGAGGACACTCTTGCCCGAACCGGGCAAGCCGGCCATCACGATCAGCACGACCGCGATCCTGCCAGTCTCCGCCTCATGCGAAGTCGCTTGACACCGTCCACCGGTGGCCCGACGGTGCGAAGCATGGCCGAGAACCGCCCCCTGGCGCCGGGCATGCGACGGCTCCTGTGGGCGGCGACGGTGCTGGTCCTGCTGGCCGGCGTCCCCCTGTTCGTCGTCCCCGAGCGGACGGCCGAGTGGTTCGCGTGGACGGTCGAGCCGCCGGTGACCGCGGCCTTCCTCGGTGCGGCCTACTGGGCGAGCGCGACGGTGGAGCTGACGTCCGCGCGGGCGCGGTCGTGGGCGGACGCGCGCGTGGCCGTCCCGGGCGTCCTGGCCTTCACGGCGCTGACGTTCGTCGTCACGTTGGTGCACCTCGACCGCTTCCACCTCGCCGCCGACCTGGCCCCCGGCACCCGCGCGGTCGCGTGGGCGTGGGTGGGCATCTACGCCGTCGTCCCGCTGCTGCTGCTCGCGCTCTGGTGGCGGCAGGCCACGCTGCGCGGCACCGACCCGCGCCGCGCCCGTCCCCTGCCGGGGTGGGTCGCGGTCGGCGCGTCCGGCGTCGCCGCGGTGCTGCTCGCCTACGGCACGTGGCTGCTGCTGGACCCCGTGGCCGCGGCCGGCTGGTGGCCCTGGGAGCTGACGCCGCTGACCGGCCGGGCCGTCGGGGCGTGGCTCGTCGGCCTGGGGGTGTCGGCCGCCCAGGCGGTGTGGGAGGGCGACACCCGCCGGTCGCGGCCGGTCGCGGTCGGCGCGCTCGCGCTGTCGCTGCTGGTCGCCGCCGCCCTGCTGCGGTACCCGGACGCCGTGGACATCGGGACGCCGCAGGGCGTCGGGCTGGTCGCCGCGGTCGTCGTGTGGGCGGCGCTGGGCGCCGCGATCCTGCGGGCCGCGGCACGCCGTCCCCCCGGGGCCCTGCCGTGACCGCGCCGGCGTCGTCCGCCATCGAGGTCAACCCCGCCGAGCGGCTTCCCGCCTGGGTGCGTCGGCTGGTGGACGCCGGCGCCGACCCCGCCGACGACGCGAGCGCAAGGCTGCGCAAGCGGATGCTCATGCTCGTCGTCCTGTTCGCCACCACGGTCGTGGCGGTCGCCCTCACCGCAACGGTCGGCGTCGGCGACGCCCGGTCACTCGTCGTGCCGGCGGTCTACTTCGTCGGGTCGCTGGTGGGCGTGGCGGTGCTCGTGGCGACCAAGCGCATCGGGCTGCTGCTGTACAGCCAGCTCGCCATGGTGCTGCTCCTGCCGGCCGTCCAGCAGTGGCTGCTCGGTGGCTTCGTCGCGAGCGCGGCCTCGGTCCTGTACTCCCTCAACGCCGCGCTGCTGGCGGTGGTGCTGGTGGGGCCGCGGCGGGCCCGCTGGTGGCTGCTCGCGTTCGCCGCGGTCGTCGTCGTCAGCGGGATCGCCGACGGGTGGCTGTCGCGCACCGTGCAGCCGACCGACGTGCCGATCGTGCTCTTCTTCGTGGTGACGATCGTCGCCGTCGGCGTCATCGCCTGGCTGCCGCTGGCGTTCTTCGTCGACGCCCGCCGCCGGCTCGTCGCCGAGCTCGGCCGGGCGAACGCGGCGCTGGACCACGAGCGGCGACGGTCCGACGCGCTGCTGCTCACCATCCTCCCCGAGGGCATCGCTGCCCGGCTCAAGGACGGAGAGCGTCCGATCGCCGACCGGTACGAGCACGTCGCGGTGCTGTTCGCCGACATCGAGGGCTTCACACCGTCGGCGCAGGACCTCGACCCCGAGGAGCTCATCCGCACCCTCAACCAGGTGTTCACCCGCTTCGACCGGCTGGCCGCGGCCTGCGGCATGGAGAAGGTCAAGACGATCGGCGACGCCTACATGGCCGTGGCCGGTGCGCCCGAGCCGCACCCCGACGTCGCCACGCGGGCCGCGCGGATGGCGCTGCAGATGCAGGGGGCGTGCGAGGGGCTGTCGCTGGCGAGCCGACCGCTGCGCGTCCGCGTCGGGCTGGACGTCGGCCCCGTCGTGGCCGGGGTGATCGGCGAGACCAAGTTCGCGTGGGACCTCTACGGCGACGTGGTCAACACTGCGGCCCGCATGGAGTCGCACGGCGTCCCCGGGCGCGTGCACGTCACGGAGCGGTTCGCGGCGGCGCTCGCCGCGCCCTACGCGGCCGAGGAGCGCGGTGTGCTCGCCGTCAAGGGCAAGGGCGAGCTGCGCACGTTCTTCCTCGCCGAGCACCCCCCTCGGTGATCACGTGAGGCCGCCGACCTGGGTCAGCCCACCGTCGACGACGAGGGTCTGCCCCGTGACCCACGCCGCGTCGTCCGACAGCAGGTAGGCCACCGCCCCGGCCACGTCGTCCGGGACGCCCAGGCGCCGCAACGGGTACGCGGCCGAGACCTGCTCCTCACGACCCTCGTAGAGCGCGGTCGCAAAGCGCGTCCGGACGACGGCGGGCGCCACCGCGTTGACCCGCACCGCAGGGCCGAGCTCGACGGCGAGCGACGCGGTGAGGTGGCTCAGCGCGGCCTTGCTGACGCCGTAGAAGGCGATGCCGGGCGCGGGCTGGACGCCGGCTACCGACGACACGTTGACGACGGCGCCACCTCGCTCCCTCATGCCGGCGACCAGCGCCTTCTGCACCCACGACAGGGCGGCGAGCAGGTTGACCTCGAGGATCTTGCGCGCCGCGCCGAGGTCCAGCTCGGCGAGGGGTCCGTAGGCGGGGTTGATGCCGGTGTTGTTGACGAGCAGGTCGACCGGTCCGAAGGTCTCCGCCGTCCGGGCGAGGACGTCGTCGGCGTGCTCGGGGTCGTCGGCCCTGCCGGCCACGCCCAGCGCGACGTCCGGGCCGCCGAGCGCGGCGACGGCGGCCGCGAGCGGGCCGGGGTTGCGGGCCGTGACCGTGACGCGGGCCCCCTCCTCGACCAGCCGCTGCGCGACCGCGAGGCCGATGCCGCGGCTCGCGCCGGTCACGACGGCGACCTTGCCGGCCAGCCCCCTCATCGCTGGCCCCTCACAGGCCGAGGTCCCGTCCGATGAGCTCCTTCATGATCTCGTTCGAGCCGGCCCAGATCTTGGTGACGCGTGCGTCGCGCCACGCGCGCGCCACGCGGTACTCGTTCATGTAGCCGTAGCCGCCGTGCAGCTGGACGCACTCGTCGAGCACCTCGTTCTGCACCTGGGCCGACCACCACTTCGCCTTCGCGGCGTCCACCGCGGACAGCTCGCCGCGGCAGTGCTCGAGCACGCACGCGTCGACGAATGCCCGCGTCACGTCGACCGCCGTGACCAGCTCGGCCACCTTGAACTTGTTGTGCTGGAACGAGCCGACCGCCTGCCCGAACGCTGTGCGCTCCTTCACGTACGCGAGGGTCTCATCGAGGATCTGCGCCGCATGGGCGATGTTGCTCACCGCCGCCCCGACCCGCTCCTGCACGAGCCGCTCCATCATGTGCACGAAGCCGCGGTCGACCTCGCCGATGACGTTGGCCGCCGGCACGCGCACGTCGTCGAAGAACAGCTCGGCGGTGTCCGACTCGGTCTGGCCGACCTTGTCGAGCTTGCGGCCGCGGGTGAAGCCCTCCATGCCGGTCTCGACGCCGAAGAGCGTGATGCCGCGAGCGCCCTTGTCGGGCGAGGTCCGCGCGGCGACGACGACGAGGTCGGCCGACCAGCCGTTGGTGATGAACGTCTTGGACCCGTTGAGGACCCAGTCGTCGCCGTCCCGCACCGCTGTCGTCCGCAGCGCGGCGAGGTCGGAGCCACCCGACGGCTCGGTCATCGCGATCGCGGTGACGATGTCTCCGCTGCAGAACCCTGGCAGCCACCGCTGCTTCTGCTCCTCGGTCGTGAGCTCGACGAGGTACGGCGCGACGACGTCGGCGTGGATGCCGATGCAGCTCGACACGGCGGCCGACACCCGTGACAGCTCCTCGGCGACGACGACGCTGAACCGCCAGTCCTCGGCTCCGCCGCCGCCGTACTCCTCGGGGACCATCAGGCCGAGCAGACCCTGCTTGCCCGCCTCGGTCCAGACGTCACGCGGCAGGCCGCGCTCGGCGACGAAGTCGTCCATCCGGGGCCGGACGTGGCGGTCGAGGAACTCGCGGACACTGGCGCGCAGCGCCTCGTGCTCCTCGGTGAACAGGGTGCGGCGCACGGGTTCCTCCGGGTGTACCGTTCGCTGAGTGAGCGCTTGCTCACCACAG
>JBKHXE010000084.1:0-13496 GCA_046566185.1 Actinomycetes bacterium
CCGGTTGACCGCGTTCACGCCGCCGCCGCCGATGCCGACGACCTTGATGACCGCGAGGTAGTTCTGCGGTGCTGCCACGGGGTCTTCTCGCCTTCGTCCGAGTGGGTTCCGGGCACGGGGCCCGAGGGTCCGGGGTGTCCCTCGCCCCAGGGCGACGGTCCCGGTCGGACCCTCACCCTCAGGTAGAGGGTTATAGTTATGTCAACTACGTCCGTGCTGGACGCTAGGAGTCCATCGAGCCGCGGACAACGCGCCACGCCGAGCAGGAGCGAGAAAAGCGGGACGCGTCACCGCGTGACGGGAGTCAGCGGCGCGCTCACGTCGTAGACCGCCGCCTCCCTCGTCCGCAGCGCCTGGAGCACGTCCGCCTTGAGGTCGCTGTCGGCCGGGCCGCCCCACACCACCTCGGCCCCGCCGCGCAGGCGGAGCCGGACGTCGTCCGGGGTGCTCGCGCCGATCTGCTCGACGTCGGCCCGCAGGTCGGTCGGCAGGGCGGCCAGCACGCCGGACGCCGCCCGCAGGGTCGCGGGCCCGGCCGCGAGCGGCACCTCGAGCAGCGGCAGGTCGGCCGGCGCCTCGGGCACCTCGGCGATGACCACGGCGTCGACGTCCACGAGCGACACCCCGTCGTCCGTCGGGACGGCGGCGATGGGCACCCGCTCGACGATCCGCACCTCGAGCGTCGACGGCCACGCGCGGACGACGTCGACGTCCTTGACGAGCGGCAGGGCGGCCACCCGCTCCTCGACCGCGGAGGCGCCCACCCGGGCGAGCGGAGTCCCGAGGGTGGGTTCGAGCAGGGCACGCACCTGCTGCGCGTCGATGCGCTGGGTGCCCACCACGCCCAGCTCCCGGACGGCGAGCAGCGGCGACGCGAGCAGCACCCAGCCGGCCAGCCCGGCCGCGGCCAGGACGCCGAGGGCGACGAGGACCGGGCGCCACGTCAGCCACCGTCGGGCGCGGGCGCGCGCGGCGAAGCGGGCCGCCGACGCCCGCGAGACGACGTGCTCGCGGGCGGTCGCCGTGCGGGTGCCGCCCGAGCGGGACGGCGCGGAAGCGGTCGCCCCGGCGGGGGCCGCCGCGCGCCCGGCGGGCCGGGCAGCGGCACGGCGTACCGCGGGCCGCGGTCCGGGGGCAGGTGCCGGGGGCGCCGCGCGCGGTGCGGCCCGCCGCGCCGGGGGGGTCGGCCGGCGGCTCACGAGCGCACCCCCTCCACCGGCTCCGCCGTCGACCCGCTCTCCAGCAGGCCGAGCACCTCGCGGCCGATCATCGTGACGTCCCCGGCCCCGATGGTCAGCACGAGGTCCCCGGGCCGCGCCACGCGCGCGACCGCGGCGGCGACCGCGGACCAGCTCGGCACGTAGTCGACACGCCCCTCCGGCAGGTCGACGGCCCGGGCGACCAGCTCGCCGGTCACACCGGCCACCGGGTCCTCGCGCGCGGCGTAGACGTCCATGACGACGACGTGGTCGGCCTGCGAGAGAGCCGCACCGAACTCGGCGGCGAAGTCGAGCGTCCGGCTGTACAGGTGAGGCTGGAAGACGACGACGAGCCGTCCGCCGCCGGCCACCTGCCGGCCGGTCGCCACCGCCGCGGCGACCTTGGCGGGGTTGTGGGCGTAGTCGTCGTACACGCGCACGCCCCCGGCGGTCCCTCGGGCCTCGAAGCGGCGCCGGGTGCCGGTGAACGTCTCGAGACCCTCCCGCGCCAGTCCCGACGGCACGCCGAGCTCGACCGCCGCCGCGTACGCCGCCGCGGCGTTGAGCGCGTTGTGCCGCCCGGGCACCCGGAGCACCGCGTCGCCCACGCGGCGGCCCCGGTGGACGAGCGTCAGCGCGATGCGCCCGCCGCGCGGCTGGATGTCGGTGACCCGCACGTCCGCGTCCGGGTGCTCGCCGTAGGTGATCACCCGACGTCCCTCGGAGCGCGCCAGGTCGGCGAGCCGGGCCGCGCCGGCGTCGTCCAGGCACGTGACGAGCGGGCCGTCGTCGACGATGCGCCGGCTGAACTCGGCGAACGCCGCCTCGACCGCCTCGGCGGTGCCGTAGTGGTCGAGGTGGTCGGGCTGGACGTTCGTGACGACCGACAGCACGGGCGTGTAGACGAGGAACGACGAGTCGCTCTCGTCGGCCTCGGCGACGAACACGTCGCCGGTGCCGTCGTGGGCGTTGGTGCCCGCGCCCGCGAGGTCGCCGCCGATGGCGAACGACGGGTCTCGGCCGGCGTGCTGCAGCACCACGGTGAGCATGGACGACGTCGTGGTCTTGCCGTTGGTGCCCGCCACCGCGACGCCGCGGCGGCCCTGCATCACCGCGTGGAGGGCCTGCGACCGGTGCAGCACGAGCAGGCCGCGGCGCCTGGCCTCCCGCAGCTCCGCGTTGTCGTCGCGGATCGCGGACGACGCCACGACGGCGTGCGCGCGGTCGAGGCGGGCCGGGTCGAAGCCGGTGCCGACGTGACCGCCCAGCGCGCGCAGGGCCGCCAGCACCGGGAGGTCCTTGGCGTCGCTGCCGCTGACGTCCAGGCCGCGAGCCAGCATGACCCGCGCGATGCCGGACATGCCGACCCCGCCGACACCGACGAAGTGGACCGGCGCCAGCTCGTCGGCCGGCGGCACGGTGGCGGTCAGGTCGAAGCGTGGGCTCACGCGCGGCTCCCCGCCGCCTCGGCCACCAGGTCGGCCAGCCGCTCGTCGCCGTCACGCAGACCGAACTCGGCGGCCCGGTCGGCCATCTGGCCGCGCCGGGCCGGGTCGGCGAGCACGGGCAGCAGCTCGCCGCGGACCCAGGCCGGGGTGCAGTCGGCGTCCGCGACGAGCAGCCCGCCCCCCGCGAGGACCACCGGCTCGGCGTTGAGGCGCTGCTCGCCGTTGCCGATCGGCAGAGGCACGTACGCGGCCGGCAGCCCGACGGCGGTGACCTCGCAGACGGTGCCGGCGCCGGCCCGCCCGGCGACCATGTCGGCCGCCGCGTACGCCAGGTCCATCCGGTCCAGGTACTCCCGGACGACGTAGGGCACGTCCCCGCTCGGCCCGCCGGCGACGTCCACGTCCTTGCCGGTGCCGCAGCCGTGCAGCACCTGCACGCCGGCCGCGGCGAGATCGCCCGCGGCGGCGCCGAACGTCTCGTTGAGCCGCTGGGAGCCCAGGCTGCCCCCGTACACCAGGAGCGTCACGAGGTCCGGTCGCAGGCCGAAGTACTGGCGCGCCTGCGCTCGCAGGGCGGCCCGGTCGAGGGTCGCGATCTCGCGGCGCATCGGCAGTCCGACGCGCAGGGCACGCGGCAGCGGGGTGTCCGGGAACGTCACCGCGACGGCGCGCGCCCAGCGCGCCCCCAGGCGGTTCGCCAGCCCCGGCCGACGGTTCTGCTCGTGCACCACGACCGGCACGCCCCGCCGGCGCGCCGCCAGGTAGGCCGGGGTCGCGACGTAGCCGCCGAAGCCGACCACGACGTCCGCACCGACCCGGTCGATCGCGTCCTCCGCGGCACGCACGGCGGCCCGCAGGCGGCCGGGCAGCCGCAGCAGGTCACCGCTCGGCCGGCGGGGCATCGGCACCCGTGGCACGACGGCGAGCTCGTAGCCGCGCTCGGGCACGAGCCGCGCCTCCAGGCCCTCGGAGGTGCCCAGGGCCAGCACCCCCGTCGCGGGGTCCCGGCGCCGCAGGCAGTCGGCCAGCGCGAGCAACGGCGCCACGTGCCCCGCGGTGCCGCCCCCGGCCAGCAGCACGGAGAGCGGCCGGCTCACCGCGCTCCCCCGCCCTGACCCCTCGGACGGCGACGTGGCGCGGGCACGCGCAGCGGCACCACGGCGAGCGAGCGGCGCACCACGCTGGAGCGGGCCTCGAGGGCGTCGCGCGCGCCCGGCTCGGCGCGCGCGAAGGACAGCACCATGCCGAGCGCCAGCAGGGTCGACACGAGGGCGGAGCCCCCGGCCGACACCAGCGGCAGCGGGATGCCGATGACCGGCAGCAGACCGAGCACGACCGCGATGTTGATCATCGCCTGCCCGACGACCCACGCGAGCACGCCGGCGGTCGCGATCTTGACGAACACGTCGTCCGCGCGGCGCACCACCCGGGCGCAGGCCACGCCGACCGCCGTGAAGAGCAGCACGACGACGAGGGTGCCGGGCAGGCCGAGCTCCTCGCCGATGATGGCGTAGATGAAGTCGTTGTGGGCCTCCGGCAGCCACTCCCACTTCTCGCGGCTGGCGCCGAGACCGACGCCCCACCAGCCCCCGGAGGCCAGGGCCCACTTGCCGTGCATGGTCTGCCAGCAGGCTCCCCACGTGTCGGTGCACTCGGCGGACAGCCAGGTCTGCACGCGGCTCATCCGGTTGCGGCTCGACGACACGAGGAACGCCGCCGCCACGGCGGCGACGCCTCCGGCCGCGAGGAACATCCGCGTGGGCACCCCCGCGACGAACAGCGCACCGGCGACCACGGCCATCATGACGAGCGCGGTCCCGAGGTCGCGGCCGGTCAGCACGAGCCCGATGACGAGCCCCGCGAACGGCCCGACGGGCACGAGCACGTGCGCCCACCGGCTCAGCAGGTGCCGTTTGCGCGCGAGGACGGCGGCGCACCAGACGGCCAGGGCGAGCTTCGCCGCCTCCGACGGCTGCGCCCGGACGCCGGCGATCTCGATCCAGTTGGTGTTGCCCTTGACGCCGACACCGAGCGGGGTGAGCACGAGCAGCTGGCCCGCGACCGCCAGGCCCAGCAGCGGCCACGCCAGCCGCTTCCACGTCTCGACGCGCAGCCGCGACGCTCCCCACATCAGCGGCAGTCCGATCGCGGCGAACAGGGCCTGCCGGCCGAACACGGCGAACGAGGAGCCGCTCCGCGCGTAGGACTCCACGCTCGAGCTGGACAGCACCATGACGAGCCCGATGGCCACCAGCAGGAGCGTCGAGCCGAGCAGCAGGTAGTAGCTGGTGACCGGCGTCTCCCAGCGGGTCAGCCGGTCGACGACCGCCGTGGCCAGCCCCGGACGGCGCGCCGGCTCCTGGGTCGTGATCGTGGCCACGGCTCAGCCACCGGTCCCCGGCGCCGAGGGGCGCGACAGCAGGGCCCGCACGGCCGCGGCGAAGGCGTCGCCGCGGGCCCCGTAGTCGGGGAACTGGTCCATCGACGCGCAGGCGGGCGCGAGCAGCACGGTGTCCCCCGGGCGCGCGAGGGACCGCGCGGCGCGCACCGCGTCGTCCATCACGGCCCGGCCCGGCTCTGCGGACGCGACGGCCATGGCAGCAGTCTCACGGGCGTCGACCTCGACGACCGGGACATCCGGCGCGTGTCGTGCCAGCGCGTCCCGCAGCGGTGCGCGGTCGACGCCCACGAGGACGACGCCCCGCAGCCGCCGGGCGTGCGTCGACACGAGGTCGTCGAAGGTGGCGCCCTTGGCCAGTCCGCCCGCCACCCAGACGACCGGGTCGAAGGCGGCGAGCGAGGCCGACGCGGCGTGCGGGTTGGTGGCCTTGGAGTCGTCGACCCAGGTGACGCCGTCCGCCTCGCCGACGCGCGCGATGCGGTGCGGGTCGGGTGCGAAGGCACGCAACCCGTCGCGCACGGCGGCCGCGGGGACGCCGTGCGCCCGGGCCAGCGCCGCCGCCGCCAGGGCGTTCGCCACCGTGTGCGGGGCGACCGGTGCGCCGTCCGTGGCCAGGTCGGCGAGGGTGGCGAGCTCGGCCGCGGACGTCGAGCGCTCCTCGACGAAGGCCCGGTCGGCGAGGACGTCGTCGACGACGCCGAGCATCGAGACGTCCGGGACGCCGAGCGTGAAGCCGACGGCGCGGCAGCCCTCGACCACGTCCGCGTCGCGCACGAGGCGCTCGGTGACGGGGTCCGCGACGTTGTAGACGCAGGCCACCTCGGTGCGCTCGTAGACGCGGCCCTTGTCGGCGGCGTACGCCTCGAGCGAGCCGTGCCAGTCGACGTGGTCGGGCGCGACGTTGAGGCACGCGCTGGCCCGCGGCGCGATCGAGTGCGACCAGTGGAGCTGGAAGCTGGAGAGCTCGACGGCGAGCACGTCGTAGGGGTCGGGGTGCAGCACGGCCTCGAGCAGCGGGGTGCCGACGTTGCCGGCCGCGACGGCGCGCAGCCCGGCGGCCCGCAGGATCGCCTCCAGCATGCGCACCGTGGTGGTCTTGCCGTTCGTGCCGGTCAGCGTCAGCCACGGGGCCGCACCGGCGGGCCGCAGGCGCCACGCCAGCTCCACCTCGCCCCACACCGGGACCCCGCCGGCCGCGGCGGCGGCCAGCACCGGTGACGTCGGCCGCCACCCGGGCGAGGTGACGACGAGCTCGGGGGGCGCGCCCGCGACGTCCGGCAGGGTGTCGGTGGCGCCCTCGCCGAGGGCGACGTCGGCGCCCAGCACGCGCAGCAGGTCGGCCTTCTCGCGCTCCCCCTCGCCGGCCCGGCCGTCGACCGCGACCACCCGCGCCCCGCGCTCGGCGAGCGCCACCGCGGCGGCGAAGCCGCTGACGCCCAGCCCGGCGACGACGACCCGGCGGCCGTCCCAGTCGCTTCTCACAGGCCCACCACCCACTCGGCGTAGAACACCCCCAGGCCGAGGGCGACGAACAGCCCCGCGATGATCCAGAAGCGGATGACGATCGTCACCTCGGCCCACCCGACGAGCTCGAAGTGGTGCTGGAGCGGCGCCATCCGGAAGACCCGTCTGCCGGTGAGCTTGAACGAGCCGACCTGGATGACGACCGACAGGGTGATGAGCACGAACAGCCCGCCGAGCAGGATGAGCAGCAGCTCGGTGCGGGTGGTGATCGCCAGGCCGGCCAGTGCGCCGCCGAGCGCCAGCGAGCCGGTGTCACCCATGAAGATCTTGGCCGGCGAGGCGTTCCACCACAGGAAGCCGAAGCAGGCGCCCATCAGGGCGGCGGCGACGACGGCGAGGTCCCGGGGGTCGCGCACCTCGTAGCACTTCGGGCCGGCCTGCTCGATGAGCTGGCACGACTGGTTGGACTGCCAGATGCCGATGAGCACGTAGGCGGCCGCGACGAAGGACGTCGCCCCGGTCGCCAGGCCGTCGAGCCCGTCGGTGAGGTTCACCCCGTTGCTCGTCGCCGCGATCATCACCTGCGCCCAGAGGACGAAGAGCACGAGGCCGAGGAACGCGCCGGCGAACGCCAGGTCGAGGTCGGTGTCGCGGATGAACGAGATCTGCGTCGACGCCGGCGTGCGGAACCGCTCGTTCGGGAACTGCAGCGCCAGCACGGCGAAGACCACCGCCACGATCGACTGGCCGACGAGCTTGGGCACGGTACGCAGCCCCAGGCTGCGCTGCTTGGAGATCTTGATGAAGTCGTCGAGGAAGCCGACGAGCCCGAGCCCGGACATCAGGCCGAGCACGAGCAGGGCGCTGACCGTCACGCCGGTGCGGGTCAGCAGGTGGGCGGCCAGGTAGGCGATGACGGTGGCGGCGATGATCACCGCGCCGCCCATCGTCGGGGTGCCGCGCTTGGTGTGGTGCGTGGTCGGTCCGTCGTCGCGGACGAACTGCCCGTACCCGCGCCGGACGAGCCAGCGGATGTACAGCGGTGTCCCGAACAGTGAGAGCAGCAACGAGATCGCCGCCGCCCCGAGGACGGCCCTCACGAGCCGCCCTCGCCCGCGAGCCGCTCCCCCAGCGCGTGCAGGCCGATCGAGTTCGACGCCTTGACGAGCACCACGTCGCCGGCGCGCAGCTGCTCGTGCAGCAGCGCGTACGCCTCCTCGGCATCCGGCACGAAGACCGACTCCTCTCCCCACGACCCCTCGTGGACCGCCCCCGTGTGCACCGCCTTCGCCCCGTCGCCGACGACGACGAGGCGCGACACGTCGAGCCGCACCGCGAGCCGGCCGATCGCGTCGTGCTCGGCGGCCGCGGCGTCCCCCAGCTCCAGCATCTCCCCGAGCACCGCCCAGGTCCGTCGCCCGCGTCCCATGGCCACCAGGGCCTTGAGCGCGGCCCGCACCGACTCCGGGTTGGCGTTGTAGGCGTCGTTGACGACGGTGACGCCGTCGGGGCGGTCCGTGACCTCCATCCGCCACCGGCTCGCCGGCTCGGCCCCCGACAGCGCCTCGGCGACGGAGGCGACGTCGAGCCCGAGCGAGAGGGCCGCCGCGGCGGTCGCGAGGGCGTTGCTCACGTGGTGCTCACCGTACAGGCGCAGTCGCACGGGAGCCGAGCCCGTCGCGGTGAGGAGCGTGAAGCGGGCACGGCCCCGGTCGTCGAGGTCCACGTCGGTGGCCCGCACGTCCGCGCCGCCGGACTCCCCGAAGGTGACGACCCGCGCCGCCGTGCGGGACGCCATGGCCGCCACGAGGGTGTCGTCAGCGTTGAGCACCGCGACCCCCCCGTCGTCGGCGGCCGGCAGCGCCTCGACGATCTCCCCCTTGGCGCGGGCGATGGCCTCGCGGCTGCCGAACTCGCCCACGTGCGCGCTGCCGACGTTGAGCACGATCCCGACCCGGGGCGGGGCGACGCGGCACAGGTCGGCGATGTGCCCGGCGCCCCGGGCCCCCATCTCGACCACGAGGTGCCGGGTCGACGTGTCGGCCCGCAGCACGGTCAGCGGCACGCCGACCTCGTTGTTGAACGAGCCCGTGGGGGCGACGGTGGGAGCGGCGGCGCCGAGGACGGCGGCCAGCAGGTCCTTGGTCGACGTCTTGCCCGACGAGCCGGTGAGCGCGACGACGGCGACGTCCGGCAGCCGGTCGAGGACGGCGCGGGCGAGGCGCCCCAGCGCCGGCACGCCGGCGTCCACGACGACGCACGGGACGTCGAGCTCGCGCTCGGCGAGGACGACGACCGCGCCGGCACCCGTCGCGGCGGCGGCGAAGTCGTGCCCGTCGACGCGCTCCCCCGGCAGCGCGGCGAACAGGGCACCGGGTGCCACCTGCCGGGAGTCGACGACGACCGGCCCGGCGACGACGGCGGCCGGGTCGGCGCCGCCGGCGAGCCGGCCCCCCACGGCGTCGGCCACCTCCTGCACGCGCAGCGGGATCATCGCTGTCCTCCCGGCGTCCGGGCATCCGCCCACTGCTCCAGCGCGGCCCGCAGGACGGCGCGGTCGTCGAAGGGGTGCACGGTGCCGGCGACCTCCTGACCCGTCTCGTGGCCCTTGCCGGCGACGAGCACGGTGTCGCCCGGGCCGGCGGCCGCGCGGACGGCCGCCGTGATCGCCTCGGCCCGGTCCCCCACCTCGACGACGTCCGCGCCGCTACGGGCGGCGGCCCCGCGGGCACCGGCCAGCACGGCGGCGCGGATCGCCGCCGGGTCCTCCGAGCGCGGGTTGTCGTCGGTGACCACCACCAGGTCCGCGTGCGCCGCGGCCGCCGCGCCCATCGCGGCGCGCTTGCCGGCGTCACGGTCGCCGCCCGCCCCCAGGACGACGACGAGACGGCCGCCGGTGGACGGCCGCAGCGCCCGCAGCGCCGACGCGACGGCGTCCGGCGTGTGGGCGTAGTCGACGACCGCGAGCGGCTCGTCCGGGGACGTGGACCGCACCCGCTCCATCCGGCCCGGGACGCCGCCGGCGGCGGCGAGCGCGTGGGCCGCCTCGGCGGGGTCGACGCCGGCCTCGACGAGGACGGCGAGGGCCACGGCGGTGTTGGCGACGTTGAAGTCGCCCGGCAGCGGTGAGACCAGGCGGACGACCCGCCCGCTGCGGTGCGTCAGCGTGAACCCGGTGGCGCCGCCGGACGCCGCCACCTCGACCGCGCCGGCCGTCCAGTCGGCGTCGACGCCGGGGGTCGTGGCGAGCGTGACGACCGGGACGCCGGCCTGCTGCGCGAGCCGCCGGCCCCACGCGTCGTCCACGCAGACGACGCCGCGGCGGCTGCGGGCCGGCGTGAACAGCGACGCCTTGGCGGCGAAGTAGTCCTCCATGTCCGCGTGGAAGTCGAGGTGGTCCTGCGTGAGGTTGGTGAAGGCGGCCACGTCGAACACGACCCCGTCCACCCGGTGCAGCGCCAGGGCATGGCTGGAGACCTCCATCGCGCAGGCGTCCACGCCCCGCTCGTGCATCACCGCGAGCAGGGCGTGCACGTCCGGCGACTCCGGGGTCGTGCGGACGCTGCTGATCCGCTCGTCGCCGACCCGGGTCTCGACGGTGCCGACGAGCCCGGTGGTGCGGCCCAGGCGGCGCAGTGCGGCCTCGAGCAGGTAGGTCGTCGTCGTCTTGCCGTTCGTGCCGGTGACGCCGAGCAGCAGCAGGCCGGGTGGCGGGGTGCCGTAGACGGCGGCCGCGACCTCGCCGAGCCGCGCGCGCGGGTCACCGACCACCAGGGTCGGCAGCCCGGAGTCCCGGCAGTCGTCGGCGCCGGCGGCGTCGGTGAGGCAGGCCACCGCGCCGGCCGCGGCCGCCTGCCCCGCGAAGTCGGCGCCGTGGGCGTGCGCGCCGGGAAGGGCGGCGTACAGGTCCCCGGGGCGCACCTGGCGCGAGTCGAGGGTCACCCCGCCGACGGGGGTCGCGGCGTCCGCCGGGGCCACGGTGGCACCCAGGAGCCGGGCGAGGTCCTCCAGCGTGCGGCCGGGGACGGCCCGGGGCCGCGGCGTGCGGGGACCGGTCGCCGGCGGCGGGTCGGGCGTCGGCACGGCGGCGAGGCTAGCGGTCACTCCCACTCGAGCGGCACGAGGGCCGGGGCGGCGCCGGTGGGCGGTACCCGCCGGTGCTGGAGTGCGTAGGCCATCACGTCGGAGAACACCGGGGCCGCCACCGTGCCGCCGTAGAAGGCCTTCGTCGGCCGCTGGAGCATGACGGCGACGACGATCTTCGGGTCGTCGGCGGGCGCCATGCCGATGAACGACGACGTGTAGCCCGAGTACCCGCCGTCCGGGCTGGGGGCCTCCGCCGTGCCGGTCTTGCCGGCGATGCGGTAACCGGGCACGGCGGCGTTGCCTCCGGTGCCGCCCTCGGCGACCGCGCCCTCGAGCATGCTGCGCACGGCGGCCGCCGTCTCCGGGCTGACCACCCGCACGGTCTCGGTCTGGGGCTCGGCGTGGTACTCGCCCTTCTCGTCGACGGTGCCCTCGACCAGCCGCGGGGAGACCCGCACGCCGTCGTTCGCGATGGTCGCGAACACCTGGGCGGACTGCAGCATGTTGAGCGAGAAGCCCTGTCCGAACAGGACGGCGTACTCGGTGCGCCCGTCCCAGCTCTGCGGCGGGTGGACGATCCCCTTGGTCTCGCCGGGGAACCCCAGGCCGGTCGGCTGCCCCATGCCGAAGCGGGTCAGGTAGTCGTAGCGGGTCTGCCGGTCCAGCTGCTTGCCGACCATCACGGTGCCGGTGTTCGAGGACTTGCCGAGGATCCCCGCGAAGGTGAGCTTCTGCAGGCCGTGCGGCGAGGAGTCCCGGAAGGTCTGGCCGTTCTCGGTCGTGTAGCGGTACGGCACCTCGAACCGGTCCTCCGGCCGCGCGACGCCCTCCTCGATCGCCGCCGCGGCGGTGATGACCTTCGCGGTGGAGCCGGGCTCGACGACGTCGCGCAGCGCACGGGTGCCCCGGTCCTCCTCCGGCGCGGAGCCGGGGTCGTTCGGGTCGACGCTGGGTGCCTCGGCGAGCGCCAGGATCCGGCCGGTCTCGACCTCGATGGCGACGACGGATCCCCACTCGGCGCCGAACTCCTCGACCTGCTCGGCGATCACGTCCTGCGCGTACCACTGCAGGTCGCGGTCCAGGGTGAGGCGCACGTCGCCGCCCGGCACGGGGTCCACCTCGGTGGCCTCGTCGGTCCAGATGCGCTGACCGCCGCCGCCGGTCTCGTAGCGGCGGGACCCGTCGGTGCCCCGGAGGTGCTCGTCGCGCGTCATCTCCAGCCCCGCGAGCGGCGTCCCGTCGGCGCCGAGGAAGCCCAGCACGTTGCCCGCGACGTTGCCCGCCGGGTAGACGCGCTCGAAGCTGTGCTCGGCGAGGATGCCGGGGACCCCCAGCTCGGCGACCTGCCGCCACACCTCCGGCGTGACGCCCTTCTTCACGTACGCGAACCCGGCGTCCCCGGTCAGCCGCTCCTCGACGTCGTCCACGCTCATGCCGAGCAGGGGCGCGAGGTCCTCGGCGGCGCCCCTGGCGCCGACCCTGCGCACCGAGCCGGCGACCTCCTTCTCGTACTGGCCGACGACGCGCTGGTCGACCGTGACGTTGCGTCGCTCGACGGTGCTCGCGAGCACGACCCCGTTGGCGTCGGTGATCTCGCCGCGCACCGCGGGCACCGTCTCCTCCCGCAGGCGGTTGCCCAGGGCCTCGGCGGCCAGGGCGGACGCGTCGAGTCCCTGCAGCTGCACGAGGCGCCCGGCGAACAGGCTCATGACGAACAGGACGACGAGCACGGCGACGCGCAGCCGCGCGTCCGGGTGAGCGACGCGGGGGCCGCGGCGCGGCGGTCGTGCCGGGGCACGCCGCGCCGCGGCCGGCCGGCTCGAGTGGCGCTGCGTCACGGGTCTCCGTCCGCGGGTCGTCGTCGGTCGTTCGCTGGGGTCAGGGTGCTGCTCGGGGGGCGCTCGGCGGCGGAGGCGGGGCCGGTGCGGGCGAGCCGAGCACCGCCCCGTCCTCCAGCCGGAGCACGGCCGGGTTGGGGTTGGGGACCATGCCGAGCGCGGCGGCCCGGTCGGCGAGCCGCCCGGGGGCGGCCTCGACCGCGAGCCGCTCCTCGAGGGCCTGCTGCCGCTCGGCCAGCTGGTCGCGCCGCGACTCGAGCTCGTGCACCTGGTAGGCGCCGCGCGACAGCGTGATGTTGAGCATCAGCAGCGCGACGAGCGTGACGGCGAGCAGCGCCGCGCAGCCGGCGGCGAACGAGGCGGCGCCGCGCGGCGACGGCGGCGCGGTGACGACGCGCAGCCGCGGGCCGGTGGCCCGGCGGGGCTCGGCGCGACCGGCGGCCCGGGACGGGGACGCCGCGGTGACGGCGCGGGCGGGTGCGACGGCCGGGCTCATGCTGCCCTCCCTCGGGGTGGACGGATGCGTTCGGCGGCCCGGAGCCGGACCGAGGCGGCCCTCGGGTTGGCCGCCACCTCGACGTCGCCGGCCTGCTCGGCGCCGCGCGTCAGCAGACGCAGCTCCGGCGCGTGCTCGGGCAGCTCGACGGGCAGGTCGGGCGGCGCGGTGCTGCGCGCACCGGAGGCGAGCACCTGCTTGACGAGCCGGTCCTCCAGGGAGTGGTAGGACTCCACGACGATGCGACCGCCGACGGCGAGCGCGGCGACCGCGGCAGGCAGGGCGCGCTCGAGCGTCGCCAGCTCGCCGTTGACCTCGATG
This sequence comes from Actinomycetes bacterium, assembly GCA_046566185.1. Lineage (GTDB taxonomy): Bacteria > Actinomycetota > Actinomycetes > Actinomycetales > SCSIO-59966 > SCSIO-59966. The sequence goes on from JBKHXE010000084.1 coordinate 13,254, forward strand.
CGCAGCGCCTGGAAGGTCCGCTTGGCCGGGTTGCCGCCCGTGCGGCGCGTCGCGGCGGGCACGCAGGCCCGGACGAGCTCGACGAGCCGGGCGCTGCGGTCGAACGGCCGGGTGGCCCGCTCGCGGACCACGGCGGCGGCGATGCGGCGGGCGTAGCGCTCCTCGCCGTAGTCGCGCAGCACCCGGGTGAGCTCGTCGACGCCGTACGTGTTGAGGACGTGGGCCGCGGTGGGCGCGGCCGAC
>JBKHXE010000085.1:0-15004 GCA_046566185.1 Actinomycetes bacterium
CAGCTGGTCGGCCGCCTCGTGCTCGTCGGTGTCCCGGCCCCAGGTGAGCGTGCCGAGCCCGACGCGGGAGACGCGCAGCCCGGAGCGACCGAGGTGACGCTGCTCCATGGGGCGCAGGCTAACGGCGCGACGACCGGCGCCGGGCGTGACCCGCCGCGCGGCTACGCTGCCCGCCCATGCGGCTCGGACTGAACCTCGGCTACTGGGGCGCCGGCAACGACGCCGAGAACCTGGCGCTGGCACGGGAGGCCGACCGGATCGGCTACGACGTCTGCTGGGCCGCGGAGGCCTACGGGTCCGACGCGCCGACGGTTCTCGCGTGGGTCGCCGCCCAGACCGAGCGGATCGACGTCGGCAGCGCGGCCATGCAGATCCCGGCCCGCAGCGCCGCCATGACGGCGATGACCGCCGCGACGCTCGACGCGCTGTCCGGTGGGCGTTTCCGGCTCGGTCTCGGGGTCTCGGGGCCGCAGGTGTCCGAGGGGTGGCACGGCGTCCGCTTCGACCGGCCCCTGGCCCGCACCCGCGAGTACGTGGACGTCGTCCGGATGGCCCTCGCGCGGCAGACCCTTCGCTACGACGGTGAGCACGTCCGGCTGCCGCTCCCGGACGGACCGGGTAAGGCGCTGCGGCTGACGGTGCACCCGGTGCGAGAGCGGATCCCGCTCTACCTGGCGGCCGTCGGTCCGAAGAACCTCGAGCTCGCCGGCGAGATCGCCGACGGGTGGCTGGCCGTGTTCTTCAGCCCCGAGCACGCGCCGTCCCAGCTCGAGCACCTCGCCGCCGGGGCCCGGCGGGCCGGCAAGGGGACCGCGGACGACCCTCTCGCGGGCTTCGACGTCGTCCCCACCGTGCCCGTCGTCGTGGACGACGACCTCGAGCGCGCCGCGATGCCGGTGCGCGCCTACTGCGCGCTGTACGTGGGCGGCATGGGCAGCCGCGAGAAGAACTTCTACAACCAGCTCGCCTGCCGGATGGGCTTCGAGGAGCAGGCGGCCCGGGTTCAGGAGCTCTTCCTCGCAGGGCAGCACCGCGAGGCGGCGGCCGCCGTGCCGTGGGAGCTCGTCGACGCCACCAGCCTGCTCGGGCCGCCGGACCGGATCCGTGACCGGCTCGCCGCCTTCGCCGAGGCCGGGGTCACGACCCTGTCGGTCGCGCCGTCCGCCGGCGACCTCGCCGCCCGGCAGGCCACGCTGCGCACCGTCGCCGACGCGGTCGAGGCGGCAGGGCTGGCGGAGTGAGCGAAGCGGGTGAGGCGGTGCTCGGTCCGTGGGAGGCCGTGCTGCTCGGGCTGCTGCAGGGGCTGACCGAGTTCCTGCCCATCTCCTCCAGCGCCCACCTGCGGATCGTCGGCGACCTGCTCGGCTTCGGTGACCCCGGCGCCGCGTTCACCGCCATCACGCAGCTCGGTACCGAGACCGCCGTCCTCATCTACTTCCGGCGCGACATCGTGCGGATCGTGCGGCAGTGGAGCCTCGCCCTCGCCGGGCGCGTGCCGCGCGACGACCCGGACGCCCGGATGGGCTGGCTGGTCATCGTCGGCTCGGTGCCCATCGTCGTCCTCGGCCTGCTGCTCGAGGACGCCATCGAGAGCACCTTCCGCAACCTGTGGATCGTCGCGACCACGCTGTGGGTCTTCGCCCTCGTGCTCGGCTATGCCGACCGCACGGCCAGGGCCCGGCTCACGCTCGACCGCCTCACCTGGCGGCACGGCCTGATCTTCGGGCTCGCCCAGTCCCTGGCCCTCATCCCCGGAGTCTCCCGGTCCGGCGGCACGATCACCGCCGGGCTGCTCATGGGCTACACGCGGGCGGCGGCGGCGCGCTACTCGTTCCTGCTCGCGATCCCTGCCGTGATGGGCTCCGGCTGCTACCAGCTGGCGACCGCAGGTGACGAGGGGCAGCCTGCGGTGCCGACCGCGGCCGCCACCCTGGTGGCGTTCGTCGTCGGGTACGCGGTCATCGCATGGTTCATGCGCTTCATCTCCACGCGCAGCTTCCAGCCCTTCGTGGTGTACCGGGTGCTCCTCGCCGTCGGGGTGTACGGGCTGCTGGCGGCCGGGGTGCTCTCCGCGCGGTGAGCACCGCCGGCCGGGCCCACCTACCCTGGGTCACCGTGCCCACGGTCCTGCTCGTCCGCCACGGCCGCACCGCCGCGAACGCCGGCGGGACCCTCGCCGGCCGTACCCCCGGGGTGGGGCTGGACGACGTCGGGCGGGCCCAGGTGGAGGCCGTCGCCCGGCGCCTCGCGCCCCTCCCGCTGGTCGCCGTCGTGACGAGCCCGCTGGAACGCTGCGTCGCCACCGCCGAGGCCGTCGCTGCCACCGGCGGCACGAAGCGCGTGCCCCGGCCGGGGACGGTCGTCGACGACCGCCTCGCGGAGTGCGACTACGGTGACTGGACCGGCCGCCCTCTCAAGGAGCTCGCCAAGGACCCGCTGTGGCCCGTCGTCCAGGCTCAGCCCAGCGCGGCCACCTTCCCGGGCGGGGAGTCCATGCGGGCGATGCAGCAGCGGGCCGTGGAGGTCGTCCGCGAGACCGATGCGCGGGTCGCGGCCGAGCACGGGCCCGACGCCTTGTGGGTGGCCGTCTCGCACGGCGACGTCATCAAGTCGGTGCTGGCCGACGCCCTGGGCGTGCACCTCGACACCTTCCAGCGCATCGTGGTCGACCCCTGCTCGGTGTCGATCGTGCGCTACACCCCGCTGCGGCCGTTCGTGGTCCGGGTCAACGACTCCGGCGACCTCACGGCGCTCGTGCCCCCGCCCCGGCGGCGCCGGCGCGCCCCGAGCTCGGATGCGGCCGTCGGCGGCGGCGGCGGCGGACCGGCCGCCGGGGCGGCGCCTGGGTAGGGTCGATCCATGCCGCGCCAGCTCTACGAGTACGACCCGCCCGACCGCTTCGTCGCGGGCACCGTGGGTGAGCCGGGCCAGCGCTCCTTCTACCTCCAGGCCAGTGCGGGGGACCGGGTCACGACCGTGGCGCTCGAGAAGCAGCAGGTGTCGGCCCTCGCTGAACGGGTCGACGAGCTGCTCGACGAGGTGCTGAGGCGCACCGGCGGCGCTGCCCCGGTGCCCGCCGTCGCGCCGGTCGGCAGCGAGGACACCGAGCCGCTGGTGATGCCGGTGGAGGAGGAGTTCCGCGTCGGCACGATGAGCCTGGCGTGGGAGGGTGAGCGCGAGGTCGTCGTCATCGAGTGCTTCGAGGTGGGCGACGAGCCCGAGACGGACGACCTCGCCGAGCTCGAGGAGCTGGCCCAGCAGCTGGAGGCCGAGCTCGCCGCCGGCGACGACACCGACTCACGCTCGGTGCTGCGCGTGGCGATCTCCGGGGCGGCTGCGCGCGCCTTCGCCAAGCGCGCGCTCGCCCTGGTCGCCGCCGGACGGCCACCCTGCCCGTTCTGCGCCGGCCCGCTCGACCCCGACGGGCACGTGTGCCCACGGTCCAACGGCTACCGACGCTGACGCGGGGCCGCGGGGGAGACGTGGACGACGTGCTGCACACCGAGGACGCGCTCGAGCTGCTCGCCCGCGGCGAGCTGGAGGTGGCCGGCCGGCTCGTCGACGCCTCCAACGCCACCCTCCTCGCGCACGTGACGAGCGACGGCGTGCGCGCCGCCTGCGTCTACAAGCCGGTGGCGGGGGAGCGGCCGTTGTGGGACTTCCCGCGCGGCACCCTCGCGCGGCGCGAGGTGGCCGCCTACCGCCTGTCGGCCGGCGGCGGCTTCGACGTGTGCCCGCCGACGGTGCTGCGAGACGGTCCTTTCGGCGTGGGCAGCGTGCAGCTGTGGGTCGACGCCGGGGACGCCGAGCCGGTGCCGGGGGCGGGCCTGGTCGACGTGGTGCGGCCCGCCGACGTGCGGCCGGGGTGGCGACGGGTGCTGGACGCCTACGGCGTCGACGGCGAGCCCGTGGTGCTCGTGCACGCCGAGGACACCGCGTTGGCCGGCATGGCGCTCTTCGACGCGGTCGCGAACAACGCCGACCGCAAGGGCGGGCACGTGCTCCGGGGCGCGGACGGCCACCTGTTCGGCGTCGACCACGGGCTCACCTTCCACGACGAGCCCAAGCTGCGCACCGTGCTGTGGGGCTGGGCGGGGGAGCCGATTGCGCCCGACGGCGCCGACCTGCTGCGGCGACTGGCAGCGTTGCTGGACGACGCCGGTGACCTGGCGCGCGACCTCGCCGGGCTGCTCTCGTCGAGCGAGCTCGACGCGCTGCGCGCACGGACCGCGGACCTGCTGCGGTCCGGCCGGTTTCCGCTGCCCGAGGAGGGTCGTCCCCTCATCCCCTGGCCGCCGTTCTGAGCGGCCCCGTCCGAGACCGGGCCGCGGTCGCTGGATACGCTGCGCCGGTGACCGCCTGGCCAGCACCGCACGTGCCGCGGATCCCCGGCCGGGGCCGGCAGGTCCGCCTGTTCGACACCGCGACGTCCGACGTCCGGGTCACGGCCGCGGCCCGCGAGGCGACGCTCTACGTCTGCGGCATCACGCCGTACGACGCCACGCACATGGGCCACGCGGCCACGTACCTCGCCTTCGACCTGCTCGTGCGGGCGTGGCGCGACGCCGGTCACGACGTGCGCTACGTGCAGAACGTCACGGACGTCGACGACCCGCTGCTCGAGCGTGCGGTCGAGACCGGGCAGGACTGGCGTGAGCTCGCGCGCCGCGAGACCGAGCTGTTCGCCGAGGACATGACGGCGCTCGGCGTGCTGCCCCCCGACCACTACCTCGGCGCCGTGGAGACGATCCCGTGGGTCGTGGACGCCGTGCAACGGCTCATCGAGGCCGGTGCCGCCTACCGGGTGGACGGCACCGGCGGCGAGCCGGACGGCGACGTCTACTTCGACGTCTCCGCGGACGCGGGGTTCGGCAGCGTCTCTCACCTGGACCGCGAGTCGATGCTCACGCTGTTCGGCGAGCGCGGCGGAGACCCCGCCCGGGCGGGCAAGCGCGACCCCCTCGACCCGCTGCTGTGGCGGGCGGCGCGGGACGGCGAGCCCTTCTGGGACGGTGGGCCGCTGGGCCACGGCCGCCCCGGCTGGCACATCGAGTGCGTCGTGATCGCGCTGCACCACCTCGGGCCGTCGTTCGACGTCCAGGGCGGCGGCTCGGACCTCGCGTTCCCCCACCACGAGATGGGCGCCTCCCACGGGCACGTGCTGACCGGGCAGCGGCCGTACGCGCGCACCTACGCCCACGCGGGCATGGTCGGCCTGGGCGGCGAGAAGATGAGCAAGTCTCGGGGCAACCTCGTGCTCGTCTCCGCGCTGCGCGCCCAGGGCGTCGACCCGATGGCGATCCGGCTCGCCGTCCTCGCCCACCACTACCGGACCGACTGGACCTGGACCGACGAGGACCTCGCCGGGGCGACGCGGCGGCTGGAGCGGTGGCGGGACGCCGTCTCGCGGGTGGGCGGTCCGCCGGCCGCCGCCGTGGTCGAGGCGGTCCGGGAGCGGCTGGCCGACGACCTCGACGCCCCGGGCGCGCTGGCCGCCGTGGACCGGTGGGTCGGCGAGCAGCTGTCCACCGTCGACGGCGACGACCGCGACGAGGGCGCGCCGGGCCTCGTGGCCCGCACCGTGGACGCGCTGCTGGGCGTCCGGCTCTGACTCAGCCCTTGGGGCCCTCGCCGCGGCGCCGCAGGTAGCGCTCGAACTCCCGCGCGATCGCCTCGCCGGAGGCCTCCGGGAGGTCCACGGTGTCCTTGGCCTCCTCGAGGTGCCGCACGTACTCGCCGATCTCGGCGTCCTCGGACGCCAGCTCGTCGACGCCGCGCTCCCACGCCTGCGCCTCCTCGGGCAGGTCGCGCAGCGGCACGGTCACCCCGAGCAGCTCCTCGATGCGGCCGAGCAGGGCGAGCACCGCCTTGGGCGAGGGTGCCTGACCGACGTAGTGCGGCACCGCCGCCCACATCGACAGCGCCGGAAGGCCACGACGGGTGGCGGCGTCTTGCAGCACCCCGACGATGCCGGTGGGGCCCTCGTAGCGCGACTGCTCCAGCGCGAGCCGCTGCAGCAGCTCGGCGTCGTCGGTGGTGGAGGACACGGGGATCGGGCGGGTGTGCGGCACGTCGGCGAGCAGGGCGCCCAGCGTGACGAGCATGGTCGCCCCGGCCGACTGCAGGTGGCCGAGTACCTCGTCGGTGTACGTCATCCACCGCATGGACGGCTCGATGCCCCGGACGAGGACGACGTCGTGCTCGCTGCCCGGCGGCCGGCACCAGCTGATGCGGGTCGTGGGCCAGGTGATGCGTCGGCGACCGTCCTCCCCGAACGCCACCAGGGGCCGGTTGACCTGGAAGTCGTGGTACAGCTCGGGGTCCAGCGCGACCAGCGGACGGGCCTCCCAGACCTCGGCCAGGTGGGCCAGCGTGCCGCTGGCGGCCTCGCCGGCGTCGTTCCAGCCCTCGAACGCCGCGATCACGACCGGGGAGCGCAGCTCCGGCGCCTCGTCGTCGCCGGTGCGGGCCTCATGCGCTGGCACGGTCCTCCCTCCGCCCGGGCCGGCCCCGGGTCGCGGGTCCCAGCCTACGGGCGGGGCCGGTGGCCACGGCGGCGCGCCACCTAGACTCCCCTGAGCACGACCGCAGCCCTCGCCGGCCGCGGCACCGTACCCGGCACCGACAGAAGGTCCTCGATGAGCAGCCGCTCCGACCTGTTCCGCTCCGCCCTCGCCGAGAGGGTGCTCGTCGCCGACGGCGCGATGGGCACCATGCTGCAGGCCGCGGACCCCTCCCTCGACGACTTCCAGGGTCACGAGGGGTGCAACGAGATCCTCAACGTGACGCGCCCGGACGTCGTCCGGGCGGTGCACGAGGCCTACCTCGCCGTCGGCGTGGACTGCGTCGAGACGAACACCTTCGGCGCCAACCTAGGCAACCTCGGCGAGTACGGCATCGCCGACCGCATCCACGAGCTGGCCCGAGCGGGGGCCGCCGTGGCGCGGGAGGCGGCCGACGCCTGGTCGACGCCGGAGCGCCCGCGGTGGGTGCTCGGGTCGGTCGGCCCCGGCACCAAGCTGCCGAGCCTGGGCCACGTGCCGTTCGCCGAGCTCCGCGACGCCTACGCCGAGCAGGTCACCGGTCTCGTCGAGGGCGGTGTGGACGCGGTGCTCGTCGAGACGGCGCAGGACCTGCTGCAGGCCAAGGCCGCCGTCATCGGCGCCCGCCGGGCGATCGAGGCGGCGGGGGAGGACCTGCCCGTCCTCGTGCAGGTGACGGTGGAGACCACGGGCACGATGCTGCTGGGCAGCGAGATCGGCGCCGCGCTGACCGCCCTCGAGGCGATCGGCGTCGACGCCATCGGCCTGAACTGCGCGACCGGTCCGACCGAGATGAGCGAGCACCTGCGCCACCTCGCCCGCCACGCCCGCGTGCCGGTGACGTGCATGCCCAACGCCGGCCTTCCGGTGCTCGGCCGGGACGGCGCCCACTACCCGCTGACGCCCGAGCAGCTCGCCGACGCGCACGACACGTTCACCGCCGAGTTCGGCCTGCAGCTCGTCGGCGGGTGCTGCGGAACGACACCGGAGCACCTGCGGATCGTCGTCGAGCGGGTCGGCGGCCGGCCCGTCACCTCGCGCCGTCCGCACCCGGAGCCGGGCGTCGCGAGCCTCTACCAGCACGTGCCGTTCCGGCAGGACACCGCGTACCTGTCCATCGGTGAGCGCACGAACGCCAACGGGTCCAAGGCGTTCCGTGAGGCGATGGTCGCCGGCCGGTGGGACGAGTGCGTCGAGATCGCTCGCGACCAGACCCGCGACGGTGCCCACCTGCTCGACGTGTGCGTCGACTACGTCGGGCGGGACGGCGTGGCCGACGTGCGCGAGGTCGTGGGCCGGCTCGCGACCAGCTCGACGTTGCCGCTGGTCATCGACTCCACCGAGCCCGCCGTCGTCGAGGCGGGGCTGGAGCTCGTCGGCGGGCGCGCCGTCGTGAACTCGGTGAACTACGAGGACGGCGACGGGCCCGAGAGCCGCTTCGCGCGCATCATGCCGGTGGTGGCCGAGCACGGCGCCGCCGTCGTGGCGCTCACCATCGACGAGGAGGGTCAGGCGCGGACCGCGGAGCACAAGGTGCGTGTCGCCCGCCGGCTGATCGACGACCTCACCGGTCGCTGGGGGATGCGGACGTCGGACATCCTCGTGGACACCCTGACCTTCCCGATCGCGACGGGGCAGGAGGAGACCCGTCGCGACGCGGTGGAGACGCTGGAGGCGATCCGGGAGATCAAGCGCCTGCACCCCGACGTCCAGACGACGCTCGGCGTCTCGAACGTCTCCTTCGGGCTGAACCCCGCCGCCCGCGTCGTCCTGAACTCGGTGTTCCTGCACGAGGCGGTCAAGGCCGGGCTCGACTCGGCGATCGTCCACGCGGCCCGCATCCTGCCGGTGTCGCGCATCCCCGACGAGCAGCGCGAGGTGGCGCTGGACCTCGTGTACGACCGGCGCCGTGACGGCTACGACCCGCTCTCGCGGTTCCTCGACCTGTTCGAGGGCGTGGACGCCGCGTCGGCGCGCGCCGACCGCGCGGCCGAGCTGGCCGCCCTGCCGCTCGGGCAGCGGCTGCAGCGTCGCATCGTCGACGGCGAGCGCACCGGGCTGGAGGCCGACCTCGAGGAGGCCCTGGCGTCGGGCACCGGTCCCCTCGACATCATCAACGACCACCTGCTCGAGGGCATGCGCGTCGTCGGTGAGCTGTTCGGCCGCGGCGAGATGCAGCTGCCGTTCGTCCTGCAGTCCGCCGAGGTGATGAAGGCCGCGGTGGCTCACCTCGAGCCGCACATCGAGGCCGACCTGTCCGGTGACGGGCAGAAGCGCAGCAAGGGCACGATCGTCCTGGCCACCGTCAAGGGCGACGTCCACGACATCGGCAAGAACCTCGTCGACATCATCCTGTCGAACAACGGCTACGACGTCGTCAACCTCGGCATCAAGCAGCCCGTCAGCGAGATCCTGCGTGCGGCCGAGGAGCACGACGCCGACGCGATCGGCATGAGCGGACTGCTCGTGAAGTCGACCGTGGTGATGAAGGAGAACCTCGAGGAGATGAACTCCCGAGGTGTCGCCACGCGCTGGCCGGTGCTGCTCGGCGGGGCCGCCCTGACCCGCGCCTACGTCGAGCAGGACCTGGCCGAGGTGTACGCCGGTCAGGTGCGCTACGCCCGCGACGCGTTCGAGGGGCTGCGGCTGATGGACGCCATCGCCGCCGGGCGTCAGGCGGGGACCGACGTGGCCGAGCACCTCCCGCCGCTGCGACCCCGCCGGGTGAGCCGGCGCGCCACCGTGGCGCCGGCCGGCGAGGGCGACGAGGCGCCGACGCGCTCGGACGTCGCCCGCGACGTCCCGGTGCCCGTGCCGCCGTTCTGGGGCGACCGGGTCGTGCGGGGCATCGCCCAGGCCGACTACGCCGCCTACCTGGACGAGCGCGCGACGTTCCTCGGTCAGTGGGGCCTGAAGCCCACGCGTGGAGGCCAGGGGCCCACCTACGAGGAGCTCGTCGAGACGGAGGGGCGGCCGCGCCTGAGGATGTGGCTCGAGCGTCTGCACACCGACGGCCTGCTCGAGGCCGCCGTCGTGTACGGCTACTACCCCTGCTGGTCGGAGGGGAACGACCTCGTGCTGCTGCACCACGAGGGCAGCGGTGGCGAGCCGGGCACCGAGCGGGCCCGGTTCTCCTTCCCGCGGCAGCGCCGCGACCGTCGCCTGTGCCTGGCGGACTTCTTCCGCAGCAAGGACGAGGTGGCCGACCTGGGCCGGCCGGACGTCGTCGCGCTGCAGCTCGTCACCGTCGGGTCGCGCGTGGCGGAGTCCACCGCCCGGCTGTTCGAGGCCAACGCCTACCGCGACTACCTCGAGCTGCACGGACTGTCCGTGCAGCTCACCGAGGCGCTCGCCGAGCTCTGGCACGCGCGGGTCCGCGACGAGCTGGGCCTCGGCGGCGAGGACGACGACGACCTCGCCGGCATCCTGCGGCAGGGCTACCGCGGCTCCCGCTACTCCTTCGGCTACCCGGCGTGCCCCGCACTGGAGGACCGGCGCACCCTCGTCGACATCCTGAGGCCGGAGCGCATCGGGGTGACGCTGTCCGAGGAGCTGCAGCTCCACCCCGAGCAGTCGACGGACGCGCTCGTGGTGCACCATCCCGAGGCCAAGTACTTCAATGCGACCTGACACCCTACGAGCGGAGAGTCGTGACGTGAGGCTGCCCGAGGCCGTGCTGTGGGACATGGACGGCACCCTCGTCGACACCGAGGCCTACTGGATGGAGGCCGAGTACGCGCTCGTCGCCGAGCACGGGGGCACGTGGACCGAGCAGGACGCGCACGACCTCGTCGGCAACCCGCTCCTGGTCTCCGCGCAGCTGCTGCGGACGCGGGGCGGGGTGCGACTGACCGACGAGGAGATCGTCGACCGCCTGCTGACGCACGTCGTCCGGCGGGTCGGTGACCACGTGCCCTGGCAGCCGGGCGCCCTCGAGCTGCTCGAGGACCTGGCGCGTCACGGGGTGCCGACCGCGCTGGTCACCATGTCGTGGACGGCGCTGGCGCACACCGTCGTCGACGCGCTGCCGGCCGGCAGCTTCGCCACCCTCGTCACCGGGGACCAGGTGACCAACGGCAAGCCCCACCCCGAGCCCTATCTCGAGGCGGCCGCGCGGCTGGACGTCGACCCGCGCCGCTGCGTGGCGATCGAGGACTCCGTCACCGGACTGCTCAGCGCCGAGGCCGCCGGTGTGCCGACCGTGGCGGTGCCGCACCTGGTGCCGATCCCGCCGTCCCCGGGCCGCCTCATCGTCGAGTCGCTGGCGCTGCTGGACACGGCAGCTCTCGCGGCCGTGCTGGAGGCCTCCCTGTCGGCTGCGGCCGTCGACGTGTCCGAAACGTGACCACATCGACGCGTGTCCGGACCTTCTGGTCGTCACGGGCACCGGGCTAGGGTGCGAGGCGCCCGCCACCCGGCCGGGCCGAGGTTCCTGCCGGCGGTGGTAGGGGTCTGTCACCGCAGAGAAGACGGAGTGACACATGCAGCGGAGCAGCCTGCGTCGGCCGCTCGCCCTGGTGGGCACGGCCGCACTGGCGGTCTCGATGGCCGCGTGCGCCCAGAGCGAGCGCGAGTCCGGGGGAGGTGGCGGCACCGAGGGCGGCGGCGAGGGAGGCACGTTCGTCTTCGCGGCGTCCAGCGACCCGGTCATGCTCGACCCCGCGTTCGCCAGCGACGGCGAGACCTTCCGGGTCGCGCGCAACATCTTCGAGGGGCTCGTCGGCGTCGAGCCGGGTACCGCCGAGCCGGCGCCGCTGCTGGCCGAGAGCTGGACGCAGTCCGAGGACGGTCTCAGCTACACGTTCACGCTCCAGGAGGGCGTCACCTTCCACGACGGGACGGACTTCAACGCCGAGGCGGTCTGCGCGAACTTCGAGCGCTGGTACAACTGGACCGGTCTGCTGCAGTCCGAGAACCTCACGTACTACTACCAGAACCTCTTCAAGGGTTTCGCCCAGAGCGACGACCCCGACAAGCAGGGCGGCATCTACGAGAGCTGCGAGGTCGGCTCCGACACCGAGGTGACCGTCAACCTGAACCAGCCGTTCGCCGGCTTCATCCCCGCGCTGTCGCTGCCGGCGTTCGCGATGCAGAGCCCCGCGGCGATGCAGGAGTTCGACGCCGACAACGTCGAGGGCACCGAGGACGACCCCCGCTTCTCCGCCTATGCAACCGAGCACCCCACGGGCACAGGGCCTTTCGTCTTCGAGAGCTGGGAGCGCGGCCAGCAGGTGACGCTCGCTCGCTACGACGACTACTGGGGCGAGGTCGCCACGATCGACCAGGCGATCATCCGCACCATCCCGGACGGGAACGCGCGGCTGCAGGCCCTGCAGAACGGGGAGATCCAGGGCTTCGACAACGTCCTGCCGGGGGACATCGCGGGTCTGGAGGAGGACGGCTTCACCGTCATGCAGCGGCCGCCGTTCACGATCCTCTACCTGGGCATCAACCAGGCGAGCCCGGTGACGCCGGAGCTCGCGGACGTCCGAGTGCGCCAGGCGATCGCTCACGCGATCGACAAGGAGGCCGTCGCCTCCCAGTCGCTGCCCGAGGGCACCGAGATCGCGACGCAGTTCATCCCGCCGACGGTCGAGGGCTGGAACGAGGACGTGCCGACCTACGAGTACGACCCCGAGCGCGCGAAGCAGCTGCTCGCCGAGGCCGGCGCGGAGGACCTCACCGTCCAGTTCAACTACCCGACCAACGTCTCGCGTCCGTACATGCCCAGTCCCGAAGACACCTTCACCGCCATCTCGGCCCAGCTCGAGGCCGTCGGCATCACCGTGCAGCCGGTCGCCGACCAGTGGAGCCCGGACTACCTGGACAAGATCCAGGGCACCACGGACCACGGCCTGCACCTGCTCGGCTGGACCGGTGACTACAACGACACCGACAACTTCCTCGGCGTCTTCTTCGGCGGCAAGAGCAACGAGTGGGGCTTCGACAACCCCGAGCTCTTCGAGGCGCTGACGGCCGCGCGGCAGCTGCCCAGCCGGGACGAGCAGGTGCCGGCCTACCAGGAGATCAACGCGCAGGTGATGGAGTTCCTCCCGGGGATCCCGATCGCCCACCCGTCGCCCTCCCTCGCCTTCGCCCCGGGGGTGGAGGGCTACCAGCCCAGCCCGGTCAACGACGAGGTGTGGAACACCGTCACCGTCAGCGAGTGACGTGACGGCGGTGGCCCGGCGGTGGGATGGCCGCCGGGCCACCGCGCGTCTACGCTGCGCCGACCGCCCCGATCCCCGAGGACCCGACCCGTGCTGAGATTCGTCGTGCGCCGGCTGCTGCTGCTCGTGCCGGTGCTCCTGGGACTGATCGTGCTGCTGTTCGGCTGGCTCCGCGCCCTGCCCGGCGACCCCGCCCGCGCCATGCTCGGCCAGCGGGCCACGCCGGAGTCCATCGCCCGCGTCAACGAGCAGTACGGCTTCGACCAGCCGCTCCTGACACAGTTCTTCACCTACGTCGGACAGCTGCTGCAGGGCAACTTCGGCGGCTCCACCCGCACCGGCGAGCCGGTGCTCGAGTCCTTCCTGCTCCGTTTCCCCGCCACGGTGGAGCTGGCGCTGGCCGCCATGGTCGTCGCGATCGTCGTCGGCATCCCCCTGGGGTACTACGCGGCACGGCACGCGGGCGGCGTCGTCGACACGCTGGCCGTGTCGGGGTCGCTCGTGGGGGTCTCGGTTCCCGTGTTCTTCCTCGCCTACCTGCTCAAGCTGGTCTTCGCCGTCGGCATCGCGCCGTTCGAGTGGCTGGCGGTGCTGCCGACCAGCGGGCGGCAGGACGTGACGATCGACGCCACGCACGTGACGAACTTCTACGTGCTCGACGGCCTGCTGACCCGTGAGTGGGACGCCGCCCTGGACGCCGCGGTGCACCTCGTGCTGCCGGCGATCGCGCTCGGCACGATCCCGCTCGCCATCATCACCCGCATCACGCGGGCCTCGGTGCTCGAGGTGCTCCACGAGGACTACGTGCGCACCGCCGAGGCCAAGGGGCTCGCCCGCGCCGTGATCCGCCGCCGCCACGTGCTGCGCAACGCGCTGCTGCCGGTGGTGACGACGATCGGCCTGTACGCGGGCCTGCTGCTGTCCGGTGCGGTCCTCACCGAGTCCGTCTTCGCGATCAACGGCATCGGGTCGTACCTGTTCGCCGCCATCGGGCAGCGCGACTACGCCGTCCTGCAGGGCTTCATCCTGTTCATCGCCGTCGGGTACTCGCTGATCAACATGCTCGTCGACCTCAGCTACGGCCTCATCGACCCTCGGGTGCGTGTGTCATGACGACGATCCCCCCCGCGCAGAGCGGGCCGTCGGAGCTCGGTCAGGGCGGGGCCCTGGCGAGCGTGCTCGGGGGTGTGCGTCACGACGACGAGAAGGGGGTCAGCCTGTGGCGGGGCGCGTCCCGCCGGCTGCGCCGCAACCCGTCGGCCGTCCTCGGTGCCTCGATCATGCTGGCGTTCGTGCTGGTCGCCCTGCTGGCCCCGGTCGTCGCCGGCTACGAGCCGGGCCGGCCGATCCCCAACAGCGGCATCACGCCGTCCTCGGTGCCAGGCCCGTCCCCCGAGCACCCCTGGGGGCTGGACTCCACGGGCGCCGACCTGCTCACCCAGATGGTGTTCGGTGCCCGCCAGTCGCTGGTGATCGGCGTCGTCTCGACCGCGATCGGCTTCGCGGCAGGGGCCGCGCTCGGCCTGCTCTCCGGTGGCGTCGGCGGCCGCGTCGACACGGCGGTGATGCGCCTGGTGGACATCATGCTGTCGATCCCCAGCCTGCTGCTCGCGGTCAGCATCGCGGCCGTGCTGGGGCAGAGCCCGGCGTCGATCATGATCGCGGTGGGTGTGGCCCAGGTGCCGATCTTCGCCCGGCTGCTGCGCGGCTCGATGCTGACGCAGCGCAACAGCGACTACGCCGTCGCCGCCCAGGCGCTCGGGGTGCGGCGCGGCCGGATCGTGTTCGGGCACGTGCTGCCCAACTCGCTGTCACCGGTGATCGTGCAGGCCACACTGTCCCTGGCGACGGCGATCATCGAGGCGGCGGCGCTGTCGTTCCTCGGCCTCGGCGACCCCGACCTGGCCCGGCCCGAGTGGGGGGCCATGCTGGCCAACGCCCAGGACTTCCTGTCCATCCGCCCGGCGCTCGCGGTCTGGCCGGCGCTGTGCATCATCGTCGTCGCGCTCGGCTTCACGCTGCTCGGGGAGCGGCTGCGCGAGGCGCTCGACCCGAAGTTCCGGAGGTGACGCCACCCGTGACCAGTCCCGTGCTGGAGGTCGACGACCTCTCCGTCACCTTCTCCCGCAAGGGCGAGCAGCCCACCCGGGCGGTGGACGGCGTCTCCTTCTCCGTCGCGGCCGGGGAGACGATCGGTCTCGTGGGCGAGTCCGGCTGCGGCAAGTCGGTGACCTCGCTGGCGGTGATGGGGCTGCTGCCGCGGCGCGGCGTGCAGATCGGCGGCTCGGTGCG
>JBKHXE010000086.1:0-20604 GCA_046566185.1 Actinomycetes bacterium
GCCATCATCGCGACCCTCATCATCCCGTTCGAGACGATCGCGATCCCGATGGTCTACTGGGTCTCCAAGCTGCCCTGGCTGGTGTTCGAGGGCGGTGTGCCCAAGTACGACATCGGGTGGCTGAACACCTACCACGTGCAGATCATCCCGTTCGTGGCCAACGCCTTCTCCATCTTCCTGTTCACGCAGTACTTCTCGACGATCCCGAGATCGCTGGACGAGGCGGCCCGCATCGACGGCGCGGGCTGGTTCACCATCTACCGGCGCATCGTCGCGCCCCTGGCCGGCCCGGCCTTCGCCACGGTCGCGATCCTGACGTTCCTGCCGGCGTGGAACTCTTACCTGTGGCCTCTCATGGTGGTCCAGCGCGAGGAGCTGCGCCCGGTGATGGTCGGCGTCCAGTACTTCTTCCAGCTCAACCCCGCGTGGGGCGAGCTGATGGCGTACACCTCGCTGATCACCCTGCCGGTGCTGCTCGTGTTCGTAGCCTTCCAGCGCGCCTTCGTCAGCAGCATCGCGGCCAGCGGGGTGAAGGGATGACGCACACCGTCACACACTCGACGCCCGAGAGCCTGCCGGCGCTGCACGTACGCCCCACGCGCGGCTGGCTGAACGACCCGAACGGCATCACGCGACACGCCGGCCGCTGGCACGTCTTCTTCCAGCACAACCCGTCTCGCGCCCGGCACGCCGCCATCCACTGGGGGCACGTCAGCAGCCCCGACCTGGTGTCGTGGACGGAACACCCCGTGGCGTTCGGGCCCGAGCCAGGCAGCCCGGACGCCGGAGGCTCCTGGTCGGGCTGCTTCGTGCCCGGCCTCGACCGCCCCGCCGTCGTCTACACCGGCATCGTCGACTCCCCCGGTGAGAGCACGGTGTGCCTCCGGTGGGCGGAGGACGACGACCTCGTGACCTGGTCGAGGCCCGTCGTCGTCGCGACGCAGCCGGTCGAACCGTGGCTGGCGGCCATGCGCGACCCGTACCCGTTCACCTGGGACGGGCGGCGATTCGCCCTGCTGGGTGCCGGCACGACCGACGGCACACCTCTCGTGCTGCTGTTCAGCTGCGACGACCCGCTCGCCTGGCGGTACGAGGGCGTCTGGCTCGACGGGCGCGACCCGGTCGCAACCTCCGTCGCGCCGGCGCACATCTGGGAGTGCCCGCAGCTCGTCGCCCTGGGCGGCCGGCACGCCCTCGTGGTCTCACTGTGGGAGGACCACGTGCTCGGTGACGTCGTCCACCTGCTCGGGCGTCTCGTGGGCGACGCCGGGGGGCTGCCGCGTTTCGTGCCGGAGAGCGGCGGCCTGCTCGACGAAGGACCCGACTTCTACGCGCCGCAGGTCGTGCCGGACGCCGACGGCCCGCTGCTCTTCGGGTGGGTCCGCCAGCAGGACGCGCCCGACGAGGCCACGCAGGACGCCGTCGCCGGTTGCCTGACCCTCCCCCGCCGGCTGCGGCTGGACGGCGACCAGGTCGTCGTCCAGCCCGACGCGGGGGTCGCTGCGCTCGTCGGCCCACCGGTCGACCTGGCACCGGACGACGACATCCGGCTGCCGCCGCGGGTGCGGGTCACGCTCCGCGCGCTCGACGGCGCGGTGGGCGGCGAGCTGCGCGGCGACGCGTGCATCGTCCCCCTGACGGTCGACGACGACGGGTGCGAGGTCTGGCTGGACGGCGAGGTGGCCGAGGTCTACCGGCCGGGGCGGGTCGCCGCGACGGCGCGCTGCCCGGGCACGGCGGCCTGGCGGCTGGCGGTGGACCGTGGCCGCGTGGAGGTCAGCGCGACTCGGCTGCGGCTGCCCTGACGCGGGACAGCACGCGCCGGACCGCAGCGAACGCCTCGGCAGTCGCCGCCGGCACCCGACCGGTGAGCAGCTCCTCGGCCACCGACAGCAGCTCGCCCGCCGCCTCGACGACCGGTCGCTCGAGCGCGCCGGCGATGCGGGCGCCGGTCACCGGGTAGGCCTGCTCGAAGCGCCGCAACGGGTCGAGGTTGTCGAGGTCGCCCGGCTGCTCGGGCGGCACGAAGCCCGCGACGAGCGACGTGAGCCGCTTCACCGCATACCCGCGCACGTGCTCGCTGCCCGAGAGAACCTCCCCGCGGGCGACGCGCGCCGGGCCGACGACCAGGTGCTTGACGAGGTGGCCGTCGTCGTACAGGACGCCGCGGCCGTGCTGGGTCTCGGCGTAGCGGACCGCGTGCCTCTCGGGGTACGGCAGCCACGACAGGTCGGCCCGCAGCGCCTCGGCGGCGCCGTCCACGGTCACGACGAAGACGTCGTGGTCCGACCACTCGTCCGGCTCGCGTGCGGTGCCGGCGGTCGAGCCGACACCGACGACCCCGATGACGTCGTCCCGAGTACGGGCCCACCGCACCAGCTCGGCGGTCAGCGCGTGGTAGCCCGCGCGTTCCACGGCGTCACCTCCTGTCGGGCCGGCTCGGGACCGGCTAGGAGGCTCCGGAGCCCACAGGCTCGGCGGTGACGACGTGGACCGCGTCGGCCCGCGGGAAGGCGGCAGCCGTGCCGGCGGCGAGTGCCGCCGCCATCCACCACGTAGCCGACCGTCCCCAGCACGGTCGTCGCCGCGGCCAGGCTCAGTGCGGCCGTTGCTCCCCAGCGCAGCGCGACGGCGCCGGCGACGACGGGGCCGACGACGAACACGACCTCCTG
Source organism: Actinomycetes bacterium (assembly GCA_046566185.1). Taxonomy (GTDB): domain Bacteria; phylum Actinomycetota; class Actinomycetes; order Actinomycetales; family SCSIO-59966; genus SCSIO-59966. The sequence goes on from JBKHXE010000086.1 coordinate 2,673, forward strand.
GAGCATGGACTCCACCGCGTACGCCGCGGTGCGTTCCTCACGAGGAACCCTGAGCGGCAGCGTGGCTCGGAGCGCCGGGGTCAACGGCGGCGTCACGAGGCCGGTGACGGCCGCGACAGCGGCGAGCGCCACCGTCCCGGTCGTCAGGTGCACCATCGCCAGCACACCGCCGCCGTACGCCGCGCCCGTCACCACGAGCACCCGGCCGTGACACGACCAGCACATCGCAGGCAGCACGTGGGGCTGGGCGAGCAGCTGGCCGTAGCGGCCCCAGCCGCCGCGGAGGTCAGCGATCAAAGACGCCACGCAGCCGCTCCCACGCCTGCTCCCGGCAGAACACCGGCACCACGTCGCGTGGCACGGGCTGCTCGACGACGGACCGCCCCTCGACCGGCGTCCCGGTCCACACGTCGACCCAGCGGCCGGCCGGCAGGTAGACCGGCCAGGTCGACGCTGCCGGCTGCGTCACGGGGTGCACCAGCAGGTCGGTGCCGAGCGTGAACTCGGCCGGCCAGCGCCACACCTCCGGGTCGTCGCCGTACTCCAGGAACAAGCCGCGCAGCAGGGGTAGCCCGTCCGCGACGGCGCGCCGGGCCTGCTCGGCGAGGTAGGGCACCAGACGCTCACGGAGGTGGGCGTACTGGCGGAACACCTCGACCACCTGCGGGTCCTGGTTCACCTCCGCCACCCACCAGGGGGTCCGGTCGCGGAGCGGGCGGCGATGGTGGTTGAACTCGGAGTGGTACTGCATCAGGGGCATGAAGGCGGAGGCAGCGGTGGCCCGCAGGTAGAGCTCGCCGTCCGGCACAGGCCCTGAGAAGCCCGCGATGTCCCACCCCCAGTAGGTGATGCCGCACGCGGACGCCGTGATGCCGGCGTTCACCGAGTGGCGGAACGCCTCCCAGGTCGAGTCCTCGTCGCCAGCCCAGAAGGCGCCGTGGGCCTGCGAGCCGGTGAACCCGGCCCGCGAGAAGGTGACGGGCGCCTTCCCGCAGGACCGCAGGAGGTCGCCGAAGGCCCGGGCGTAGTGCACGGGGTAGAGGTTGTTGCCCTCGTCGCCGCGCCTGCCGTCGCCGTAGCGCAGGTCGCTGCCCCACGCGTGCTCGCCACCGTCGGTCTTGAACCCGTCGACGTCCAGGTCCTCGACGAGGTACCGCCGCTTCGCGGTCCACCAGTCCCGACCCTCCTGCGTGGAGAGATCGGCCATCAGCGCGCGCGGGAACCACCAGCCGCGGTTGTGGTACGGCGTCCCGTCGGCCTCGCGAACGGCCAGGCCACGCTCGACCATCGCCCGGCCGTCGACCAGCACCTGGCTGTCGTGCGGCACGTCCGGGCCCAGGTCGAACTCGGTCTTCTGAAGCGGGATCTGCCAGAGGACCACCTTGATCCCGCGGCGATGCATCTCCTCGATCATGCCGGCGGGGTCCGGCCACGCACCGTCGGGCGGATACGTGAAGTCCGCAGCGCGATGCGGAGCGCCGTCCGTGGTGACGTGGTACCGGGCGTCGCGGAAGATCGTGATGCCCTCCTCGTCGCTCCACGCCTCGATGACGACGACGCCGACGGGGATGTCGAGGTCCCGGTGGGTGTCCATCCGCTCCGTCACGAGCGCCTGCGTGTTCCACTCGTTGCCCGACGCCCACAGGCGGAAGACCCAGTCCGGCAGCTCCTCGGCCCGGCCGACCTCTGCCCCGAACTGCTGGAGCACCTCGGTGGGCGAGCCGTGGTAGATCCGGACGTCGAGCGTCTCGTGCGCCGATCCGCCGAGCGCCGCCTCCACGCGCAGCTCCCGGGCGTCCGAGAGACCGACGTCGTACCAGGTGCGCCGTGACGTGCGGACGTGGAAGCCCCACCCTGCGCCCCCGACGACGTGGGCGAACGGCATCGGCAGGTACGTGCGGCCGTGCCGGCCCTGCGCCTTGTACTGCTCGAACACGACCGCGTCGAGGCAGCGCCCCCGCACGTCCACGGCCTCGAACCGCTCGCCGAAGCCGACGACGTGCTCGTCGGGCTGCAGGCGGAGCGCGAAGCGAACACGGTGCACCCCGTCACCGTCCGCGAACCACTCGACGCTGCCCGGCACCAGCAGGTCCGCGGCCACGGTCAGCGCCCCCCGTTCGGCCTCCCACGTCCCGGCCGACACGTCGAACCAGTCCGTCGCGTCCTCGCCGGACGACGTCCGCGCGAGGAAGCGGTAGCGGTAGCGCACTCCCGCCTCGAGCACCGGCGTCACGCACGCCCAGGAGCCGTCGGCGGTCAGCGCGGAAGCCTGCGCCTCGGCGAGGTGGCCTTCGCCGCCCGCGAAGGCGGCGGTGTCCACGGGGCCCGGCGACACCGGCTCCAGGGGCAGCGACACCGTCGCACCGCCCCCGGTCTGCCACTCGCAGACCACCCCGGTGACGTCCGGGTCGCTGACCACTCCGAGCCGGACGGCGCTCCCCGCCTCGGGTCGGACCGGCACCCGCTGGTCGGGCGAGGTGGCGTACGGGTGCTCCAGGCCGTGCGGGCGGTGACGGACCGCGGTCATCGCAGTGCCTCCTCGGGCAGCAGGTCGAGCTCGTCGGCGAGGACGAGGTACATGCCGTGGGACCAGAGCAGCGGCGTGGCCACGCTCCCCCAGCGGTCGAGCCACTCCTGACGCGAGGTGGCGTGCAGCAGGTGATCGGGGACCTGCTCGGGCATCTCGCCGGAGGCAAGGGCGTGGCCGGCCACCCACTCCAGGTAACGCAGGCCCTCGGCGCGGTCCCCGGCGACCGCGCGGTTCCACCCCAGCAGGCAGGACAGCAGCAGCCACTGCCCGCCTCCGTAGAAGACGTCGGCGCGGTAACGGTGCACGCCTCCGTCCACATCGAGGTCGCGTGCCACGGCATCGAGGGTCGCGGCGGCGACCGGGTCGGCCGGGTCGAGCAGCCCGAACGGGACGATGCAGGCGGGCAGCGAGCCGTCGACCGCCTCCGCGCCGATCCACTTGGCGAGGTGGGGCCCCTCGGTCGACTCGACGAGCCCCTCGGTCATCACCAGGTCGCGTGCGGCCGAGGCGGCGTGGACGGCGCGCTCGGCACGACCGCGGTCGAGCAGTCCAGACCGGGCGGCGGCGGAGAGTCCCGCGTGGAGGGCTCCCAGCGTGGAGACATGCCGGTGCTCGGCGTGCTCCTCCCACCAGTCGTAGCAGGGCAGGTCCCAGAAGGCCGTGGCGTAGTCCGTCGCCACCTCGACGCCGGTGCGCCAGCACTGAGGGTCGAGGCCGTGTCGCTCGGCGTGGGTGACGACGCTCCACAGCCACATCCCGTAGCCGTCGGTCTGGAAGTCCCACCAGGGGTCGGAGCCGTCACGCCCGTCGAGCGTGAAGCGCGTCGGCAGCATGGCCTCGACCACCGGGACCCGACCGCCGCAGCGCTCGGTGACGAGCTGCTCCACCTGGTCACGTCGGCGAGCCAGCACGGTGCCCACCCAGTCGTGGAAGCGCCCCGCCGACTCCACGTCGCCGTACCGCGAGACCCCCTCGGCGGTGAACGAGCCGTCGCGGAGCCAGGCGTAGCCACGGTAGGCGGAGAATGTCGGGGACGCCGGGTAGGCGCCGTCGGCGTGCTGGTGCGCGGCGATGATTTCGTGGCTGCGCCGGGCGAGCCAGGTCAGCCGCTCCGTGCCGAGCGCTGTGGCAGCCGGAGGGACGAGCTGGTCGGTCACGTGGAATCCCGATCGTCGTGGTGTCGCGGACGTGGTGGGGCGGCGACCCCGGCCCGCCGCCGGGCCGGGGTCGTCGTCGCTTTCTGCAGGCTTCAGCCGAGCAGCGCGTTGACGGCTGCCTGGGCGTCGGCGAGCGCCTGCTCGACCGTCTTGCGGCCGGCGGCCGCGTTGCCCAGCTCCTCGCTGACGACGTCCTGCATCTCCTGCTGGCGCTCGATCACCGGTGGCAGGACGGTCTCCTCGAGCGAGTCGACGACGGCCTGCCGGTTCTCCGGAGGCGACACGTCGAGGTAGCTGGCGAGGGCCGCCTCATCCGCGACGGGCGGCAGCTCCCACCCGGTGTCCAGGCGCGTCTGCACCGTGGTGTCGGAGACGGTGAGGAACTCGATCCACCGCTGGGCGGCCTCCTGCACCTCGGTGTCGGCGGACACCACAACGCCGTTGGTGAACATGGCGGACGCCTGCCGTGCGTCCCCGGGCTCCACGGCGATGTCCCATGGCAGGTCGGGCACCTCGCTGAGCGGACCGAACATCCAGATGCCGGTGTGCCACATGGCGAGCTTGCCGCTCTTGAAGAGGTTGGTGTCGAAGTCAGGGGTGCCCGCACCGTCTGCCTCGGTGGGCATCGTGCTGCCCGACTTGCCGATCAGCCACGTGGCCGCCTTGACGCCCTCAGGGCTGTTGAACGTCGCCTCGGCACGGTCATCGTTGAGGAACTCCCCGCCCGCCTGCGCCAGCGTCTTGTAGAACTCGTGGAACGAGATCGGCTGGTAGTCGCCCCAAACCCCGGTTCCGGCGTCCGTCAGCTGCTCGGCGGCTGCCTGCTCGTCGGCCCACGTCCAGTCGGACGTCGGGTAGTCGAGGCCCGCAGCGTCGAAGAGTGCCTTGTTGTAGTACAGGACGACGTTGGAGAACGACGCCGGCAGCCCGTACTGGGCGCCGTCGGCCTGGAACGCCTCGAGGAGGGACGGCGCGTAGGCGGAGGTGTCGACGTCCGTGAGCTCAGCCAGCGAGCCGTTGCTCGCGTAGGTCACGAAGTTCTCGTAGTTCAGCTCGAACGTGTCGGCCACCGTGCCGCCGGCCACCGCAGTCTGGAGCTTGGTGAAGTAGTCGGCGTACGGGATGGTCTCGACCTGGACGTCGATGTCGGGGTTCTCCTCTTCGAACGCGGCGACGATGGCGTCGAGGTGCTCCTCGTGCCCGTCGTTCGCGGAGAAGTTCATGTACGAGACGGTGGTCGGGCCGCCGTCGTCGGTGGCGCCGGCGTTGTCACTGCGGGTGGCGGACCCCTGGGTGCAGGCGCCGAGGACGAGCGCGAGGCCCAGGGTCAGGGCGACCCGGGCGCTGGCGGGATTGCGGTTCATGGTGCTTCCCTTCGAGGCGGTACCGGTGTCGTCCCCGGCGCAGGTGAGGTGAGTGGCTACTTGAGGCCGGAGTGCGAGACCCCGGCGATGACGTACTTCTGGGCGAGCAGGTAGACGAGGGCGATGGGCAGGATCGAGACGACCGAGCCCGCCATCACGACGTTCCAGTCGGTGGTGAACTGGCCCTGGAGGGTGGCCAGCCCGAGGGGCAGGGTCATCAGCTCCGGCGAGCGGATGACCACGAGCGGCCAGAGGAAGCTGTTCCAGCTGGCCATGAAGGCGAAGACGGCGAAGGTCGCGAGGGCAGGGCGCACGAGGGGCAGCACGATGCGCAGGAAGATGCGCAGGTGGCTCGCACCGTCGATGGTCGCCGCCTCGTCGAGCTCGCGCGGCACGCCCTCCATCGCCTGCTTGAGCAGGAAGATGCCGAAGGCTGACGCGAGGGACGGCGCCAGCAGGGCGAAGTACGTGTCGTGCACGCCGAGCACCGTCATCTCGACGAAGAGCGGCACCACGAGCACCTGCAGGGGGACCATGAGCGTCGCGAGGTACAGCGCGAACACGACGTTCCTGCCGCGGAAGTCGAGGCGGGCGAAGGCGTACGCCGCCATCGACCCGGTGACCAGCTGGATCACGGTCGTGGCGACCGCGACCCCGAAGGAGTTCGCGACGATCCGCGCCATCGGGACCGCCTCGAGCAGCACGCGGTACGCGTCGAGGGTCGGGTCCTCCACGACGAGGCTCGGCCCGTCGCTGAGCGTTCCGCCCGGCGTGATCGAGGTGACGACCGTCCACAGGAACGGGAACAGCATCACCGCGGCGCCGGCGACGAGACCGACGGGCAGCAGCCGGCTACGCATGGACGACCCACCGCCTCTGCCCCCGGATCTGGAGGGCCGTCACCACGAGGATCACGGCGAAGAGCAGCCAGGACAGGGCCGACGCCTCACCGGCACGCCCGTACCGGAAGGTCAGGTCGTAGATCTGCCCCACGACGACCTGGCTGGAGCCGGCGGGCCCGCCCCCGGTCATGACGTAGACCTGGTCGAAGACCTGGAACCCGTTGATGAGCGAGATGACCACGACGAAGAAGGTGGACGGCGACAGCAGCGGCAGGACGACGTGCCGGAAGCGCTGCCAGGCGTTCGCGCCGTCCACCCGCGCCGCCTCGAGCAGCTCCCCTGGAATCGCCTGCAGGCCCGCCAGCAGGATGACCATCACGAAGCCCAGGTCCTTCCAGGCCGAGGCCAGGACGACGGACGCGAGGGACCAGTCGGGGTCGCTCCACCAGCCGGGCTGCGGCAGACCGAGGGCGCCGAGCACGGCGTTCACCAGCCCGTTGGACGGGTTGAGAAGCCAGCGCCACACGAGCGCGACCACGACCCAGCTCGTCACCACGGGGAGGAAGTAGGCCGCCCGGAGGAACGACCTGCCGCGCAGCGCCCGGTTCAGCGCCAGCGCGAGCGTGAGGCCCCCGACGTACACGAGCGGCAGGTAGCCGGCGATGTAGAGCAGCGTGTGCCAGAACACTTGCCGCGTCTCCGGGTCGACGAGGAGGTCGGCGTAGTTGCGCAGGCCGATGAACTCCATGTCGGAGATGAAGTTCCACTCGTGCAGGCTCAGCCACGCCGACCCGACCATCGGGACGGCGGTGAATACGAGCAGGGGCAGGGCGCTCGGCAGCAGAAAGAACAGGACCCACCCGGTGGTCGAGCGGCGGCGTCCTCTGGCCGGTGCAGGCCGCCGGGTCGGCGCGGCCGTCGCAGGCACCCGCACCGGCGCGTCCACCCTCACCGGGCACCTCCCCCGGAGGCCCCCGCGGCCTGCAGCCGATCGCGCACCAGGGCGCCCTGGTCGCCGCTGGCGCCGACGGAGTCGAACGGAGACGCGAGCACGAGCGCTGCTGCGCCGAGGGCCCACTTGTCCTCGTCCCAAGGTTCGACCACGAACGGGATGCCGCGCTGCGACGGCAGCAGGTGGCGGCGGAAGGACGACTCGAAACCGCTCTCCCAGAACGGCCATGCCATGATGCCCTCACCCAGCATCACGACGACCTCCGGGTCGACCGTGTGGACGATGCCGGCCAGCGCGCGACCCAGCACCTCGCCCGCCTCTTGGTACACGGCCACTGCCACCTCGTCGCCCGCCTGTGCGGCGCGCAGCAGATCCTCGGCCTGGGCGCCGGCACCGAGCACACCCCGCTCGGTGGCCGTCCGCACCAGCGCCTCGTCACTGGTCCACGCCTCGAGGCAGCCCGTCGCGCCGCACGCACAGCGAGGTCCGTCGACGGTGACCGGGATGTGGCCGATCTCCCCCGCACCGCCCGCGGCACCCCGGTGGAGAGCGCCGTCCACCACGATGCCGCAGCCGATCCCGCGCCCGATCGTCACGACGAGGTAGGAGGTGTAGTCGCGGCCGGTGCCGTAGAGGCGCTCGGCGACGGCGAGGGTGTTGACGTCGTTCTCCACCAGCACGGGGACGCCGAGCGCTGCCCGCAGCACCGGCCCGACCCGGGCGTCGACCCAGCCCAAGGTCGGCGCGTTGACGATCCCGGACGCCTGCGCGTCCACCGACCCGGGGATGCCGACGCCGACGCCGAGCAGCGGCCCTTCGTGCCGCTCCATGGCGGAGGCCAGCACGTGCCGCATGCGGTCGAGCGCGTCGGGGGCGTCGGGGTCGAAGGGCTCGGACGTCGAGCTGTGCACCGTCCCGTCCAGCGCGACGTCCACCAGCGCGATGTGGTCCGCCGTCACCTTCGCGCCGATCGCACCTCCGGCGGCGTGCACGAGCCCGAGCAGCCGGGCCGGGCGCCCGCCCTGCGACGGGACGCTCTCCAGCTCGGTGACGAGCCCGCGACCGATGAGGTCCTTGGTGAGCTGCGTGACGGTCGCCGGGCTGACCTGCAGTCCCCTGGCGATGTCAGCCCGTGACGTGGGTCCGCGGGTGCCGAGCAGCCCCAGGATGGCGGACGGCACGAGGTCGCCACGGGCGCTGCGGCGGGGGGCGACCATCGGAACTCCTTAGTTCACAGCTTTATTTAGCTACGAACTAAACGCCCCTCGACCGCCTCTCGTCAAGCACTTCGGGGCAGCGTGGTCGACGAGTCCCCGACGGAGTGGCCGCGATCCGGACAACTCGGGCCTCGGCGTCAGCGCGGCGGGCCGACCAGCCGCGACACCGTGACGGGACCGAAGCTGGTGGTGAAGCCCGAGCCGCCCATCGACACCAGCCCGACCCGCTCGTCCTCGCCGAGGTCGTGGGTCCACGTGCCGCCACGGCGCCAGGTCTCGCCGTCGCGGCTCGTCCACGCGGTGAAGAGGTCCTCGCCGGGGCGGCGCTCGACCTGCACGCGCAGCCACGTGGTCTCACCGGCCGGACCGACGACGGAGTTGCCGTACCGCGGGTAGCCCGACGGCTGGCCGGTGACCTCCTTGGCCCACTCGGTCTGCCGTGTCTCCCAGATCGAGGTCACCGACAGCTTGAGGAACTCGTCGTCGCTCCCGTACAGGACCAGCCCGCCCTGCACGTAGTTGAAGCAGCAGCCCTCGGCCGGGACGTCGCTGCGCACCGCGGTCTGCACGACGTAGTCACCCTCGGGCGCCGGCCGGGTGAGCACGGAGGCGTTGTTCGAGTCCTGGTACAGGTCGGCGGCCTGGGTCTGCCACTCGAGCCGGCCGTCCGCCACCTCGTAGGTCGTGGCGTCCGGTTCCCGCACCCACGTCCAGTCGGACAGGTCCGCGAAGTCCTCCTGCCACAGCACCTGGCCGGGGCGCGACGTGCTGAGCTCGCGCGGCCGGTAGGCGGTCCGGGAGCCGGGCTGCGCGGCCGGGCCCGGCTGGACGTCGTCCGAGGCCCACCGCCCCGACCGCACCGTAGGCCACCCGTCGACCCAGTCGAGCGGGTCGAGCAGCACGGGGCGCTTGGTGAACCCGACGCGGCCGTCGAAGTACGGGTCGAGCCGGTCGACCGCGTGGTAGTACATCCAGTCCTGGCCGGCAAAGTCCGTCACGACGTCGTGGTGCCCGAGGCCGACCCAGCGGTTGCCGTTCATGCTGAGCACCGGGGTGCCGCCGACACGGCCGTCCAGGGCCGAGGCGCCGTCGGCGTCGACGAAGGGACCCTGCGGCGAACGGGACCTCAGGGCGAAGACGCTGTAGCCGGTGAGCGGGCCGCGGCAGCAGTCCGTGGCCGAGGCCAGCAGGTAGTACCACCCGTCCCGTTGCACGATCTGCGTTCCCTCGTAACGGTTCCCGACGGAGATCTGCGTCTGCGTGGCCGGGTCGGTGGTGAGCCCGTCATCGGACAGCCGGCGCACCGACAGGCCGCCGAAGTAGCTGCCGTAGTAGAGCCACCGCGTGCCCTCGGCGTCGGTGACCACCTCGGCGTCGAAGGTCCAGCGGCGCTGACCCGGGTCGCCTCCCGGGGGCGCGTGCGGCTCCACGGCCGGCTCGTCGCTGTGCGTCCACGGGCCGGTGGGGCTCGGCGCGGTGGCGACGCCGATCGCGCTGGCGCCCCCGTGGCCGTCCAGCGTGGTGGCCGGCACGGTGTAGTAGAGGAACCAGGTGCCGTCGTGCTCCACGACCTCGGGGGCCCACAGCCCGGCGTCCGGCGCCGCCCAGGACGGTCGCTCCTCGAAGGCGTCCCCGACGTACTCCCACGTCGTCAGGTCGAGCGAGCGGAACGTCGGCACCAGCCGGAACCTCAGGTTCCCCTCCTCGTCGACGTCCTGGGCGCTGAGCGGGTCGGTCGTGCAGTACAGGTACCAGTGGCGGTCGTCCCCGGTGCCGCGGTGCACCACCGGGTCCGCGCACGACTCGACCGTCCCGCCGTCCGGGCCCCGGACGTCGAGCGGGTTGTCGTACGGGGCGCCCACCCCACGGGCCTCGGGGGGCTCCGCCGACGCGGTGGTCGAGGCCGCAGCCGGCAGCAGCGCCAGCGCCGCCAGCGCCGACAGCAGTCGCGTCGTCGTCGTCCTTCTCACGCCGTGCTCCTTCCGAGGGGTCTGTCGTCAGTCGCTTCCGGGTACCGGCTGCTCGGTGGCGGTGGGGCCGCGCAGGACCGGCTCGCCGTCCCGCCAGTCGATGCGGTCGAGCCACATGGCCCGCCGGCCGGCCGGGTACCCCACCGCGCCGGCGTCCCACGCGTGGTACGCCAGCCACGTCTGGCCGCCGACCCGCACCACGGTCTGCCCTCCCGGCCCGGCCGCGGGCCCCGCCGAGGCGACCCACGGCTGCGGGGAGCGGTCGGTCCACGGGCCGGTGACCGACGACGCGGTCGCGTAGCCCATCGCGTAGTGCTCGGAGCCGTAGTCGTTGGCGCTGTAGAACATCACGTAGCCGTCCTCGACGGCCACCACGGCCGGCGCCTCCACGAGCGCGCCCTGCCAGGGGTGCGTCTGCACCAGACCGGTGTCCAGCGGGGTCCCGACCAGGCTGACCCCGTCGTCCCCCAGCTCGCAGACCCAGATCCTCGTGTCGGCGCCCACGGCGTTGCCGTCGTTCTTCCAGAACAGGTACGTCCGGCCGTCCTCGTCGCGGAAGACCTCCGGGTCGATGGACCCGCCAAGGTCCTCCTGGCACAGGAACGGGCCCTCGCTGTCGTCGACGAACGGGCCGCCCGGGTCGTCCGCGCGGGCCGTCGACAGGCACTGCAGGCCGCTCCCCTGGTGCCGCGCGACGTAGTACATCCGCCAGCCGTCGTCGACGGGGACGACGTCGGGTGCCCACGTCAGGCCGTCCTGCAGGGGCTGCCAGTCCGGCCGCTGCGGCAGCGCGTCCTCCGGCTCGGACCACGTGACGAGGTCCGCCGACCGCGCCACCTGGATCGCGCTGTGGCCGGGGACGCCGGTCGCGTAGGCGTACCAGCCGTCAGGGCCCTCCACGACGTCCGGATCGGCGAAGTCGCTGCTGATCACCGGGTTCGTGAACGTCGGCCGCTGAGCGGGTCCGGCGTCGGACGACGCGCACCCGGCGGCGGTCAGCGCCCCGAGGAGTGCCGCCACCCGCAGCCGGCTCATCCCTTCAACCCGCTGCGCGACACGCCCTCGATGACGAACCGCTGGGAGATCGCGAAGAGGATGAGGACCGGGATGCTGGCGACCACACCGCCGGCCATGATCGTTCCGTAGTCGGTGGTGTAGGCGCTCTGCAGCGTCGACAGGCCCGGCTGCAGCGTCAGCCTCTCCGGGCTGAAGAGCACGTACAGCGGCCACAGGAAGTCGTTCCAGTTGGTGAGGAAGCTCAGCAGGGCGAGCGTCGCCAGGGCCGGCTTCGACAGCGGCAGGATGACCGTGAGGAAGATGCGGAAGCGGTTGGCGCCGTCGATCAGCGCCGCCTCCTCGAGCTCCACCGGCAGCGACAGGAAGAACTGCCGCAGCAGGAAGACTCCGAACGCCCCCGCCGCTCCCGGCACGACGACCGCCGTGAGGCTGTCGAGCCAGCCGAGCTCGGCGACGACGACGTAGTTCGGGATGAGCAGCGAGATCGGCGGCACGAACAGCGTCGACAGGATGACCACGGTCATCACCCGGCGGCCCGGGAACGTCAGCCGCGCCAGGGCGTACGCCGCCATCGAGGCGGTGACCAGGATGAGCAGCGTCTGCAGCGTCGCGGCCAGCAGGCTGTTGAGGAACCAAGTCGCCACCGGCGTCTGCGGCGCCTCGAGGATCCGCTCGAAGTTGGCGGTGGTCGGGTCCTGCGGCAGGACCGTCAGGTCCGCCGAGGCGCTCTCCCCCTGCGGCTTGAAGGCCGTCGAGGTCATCCACAGCAGGGGCGCGAGGACGAGCAGCGACACCAGGGCGAGCCCGAGCCAGCGCACGACGTCGGCTCGGCCACGACGTGTCGTCGGCATCAGCGGGTCCTCTCACGGGTCGCCAGCCACGTGAGGAGGCTGACGATCATCAGGGCGACGGTCATCACGGTGCTCATCGCGGCGGCGCTGCCCATCTTGAACGCCCGCAGCCCTTCCTCACCGATGAGCATGATGAGCGAACGGGTCTCGTTGCCCGGCTGGCCCTCCGTGATGAGGTACGGCTGCCCGAACACGTTGGCGGAGGCCAGGATCGTGATGGTGACCACGAAGATGAGCACCGGCCGCAGGCTGGGCAGGGTGACCGAGGTGAAGCGCTGCCAGGCGGAGGCGCCGTCCATCTCCGCCGCCTCGTAGAGCTCGGCGGGGATGTCCTGCAGGCCGGCCAGGAAGATCACGGTGTTGTAGCCGGCCGTCCACCAGATGGTGGGCCCGACGAGCGCGGCCCACACCCACGGCGTCTGCGACGTCCACGCCGGCCCGTCGATGCCGAGGACGCCGAGGTAGTAGTCGAGGACGCCGACGTTGGGGTCCAGCAGGAAGCGCCACAGCAGGCCGACCACGGCGACGCCGAGGACGAACGGCGCGAAGATCACCGCCCGGAAGAACGACCGGCCGCGGAACGACGGGCGCAGTGCCACGGCCAGCGCCAGCGGGATGACGATGAGGAGCGGCACCGAGAGGACCATGAAGATGCCGGTGGCCCGCATCGCCCCCCAGAAGGGGCCGTTGGTGACCGAGCCCTCGGTGAAGAGGTCGACGTAGTTTCGCGCGCCCACGAAGGGCTTGCCCGGCAGCAGGAAGTCCCAGTTGTGCAGGCTGATCCAGAGCCCGTACAGCACCGGCCCGAGCACGAAGACCGCGAACAGGACGACGTAGGGCGCCAGGAAGAGGTAGGCGGTCAGTGGCCTGGCCTGGCTGGGCGAGCGGCGGGCGCCGGCCGGTCCGGGCCTGCGGACCCCACCGGCTCCCGCCGCCACGCCCTGAGGCGCGGTCACCGACACGCTCAGGCCCCGTACTTCTCGCGGTTGTCGGCCAGCAGGGCGTCCGCACGCTTGGCCGCCGCCGACAGCGCCGCCGCCGGCTCGGCCTTGCCGAGCACCGCCTCGTTGACGGCCTGCTCGAACGTCGTGGCCGTGACGTCGCCGATGCCGGGCACGGCCGGCGGGAAGACGACGTGGTCGAGCTGCTCGGCGAGGGTCGACTGCACCTCGAGCGCGGCGAACTCCTCGCTCTCCCGCACGCTGTTGCGGGCGGGGATCTGGCCGGACTTCGCCCACTCGAGCGAGTTCTCGCTCAGCCAGGCGATGAACGTCTGCGCGGCGTGCAGCTTGTTCTCGTCCGCCGTCCGCTGGCGCATGACGACGAGCTGGTGGGAGCTGGCCCAGACGGCCGGCTGGTCACCGATGGTCGGCACCTGCGCCGCACCCCACTCCAGGCCGTCGACCTTGGCCCACTCGTTCATCATCCAGATGCCGTCCCACGTCAGGGCGTTGCGGCCCTGCCGGAAGGCCTGGGCCTGGGCGTCGTTCGCGACGTCCCGCGGGCTGGCGCCCTTCTCCAGGTACGACACGTACCACTCCAGCGCCTCGACGCCCGCGTCGTCGGCGAAGAGGGCCTTGCTCGCCTCCTCGTCGTAGAGGCTGCCCCCGAACTGGTGCAGCAGGGAGATGAACATCAGGTGGGCCGGCCAGGTCGCCGTGACCCAGAACGGGTGCTGCACGCCGGCCGCCATCATCCCGTCGACGGCGGCGTCCCACGTCTCCAGGTCCGTCGGCGCCTCGGTGATGCCGCCCTGCTCGAGCAGCGTCCGGTTGTAGTAGAAGCCGAGGGGGTGGACGTCGAGGGGGATGCCGTAGCGGCTGTCCTGGTACATGCCGGCGGACCACACCACCGGGTTGAAGTCGCCCTCCGTGAGCTCGAGGGCGTCGGAGAGCTCGTCCAGCGGCATGATGACCTGGCGCGCGGCGTTGGTCGCGAGCTGGTCCATGTGCATGGCGCCGACGTCCGGGCCGTTGCCCGACGCGACCGCGTTCGGGACCTTCGAGTAGTAGTCGCCCCACTGGAGCGTGTTCATCTTCACGGTGATGTTGTCGTGCTCGCTCATGAACGTGTCGACCATCTGCTTCATGAACGGCCCGTCCCCGCCGGTGAACCCGTTCCAGAAGGACAGGGTCACCGGCGGGCCGTCGTAGACCTCGCCGGCGGCGGTCGCGGCGCCGGTCGCGCTGGGCGGCGTGCTGGTGCCGCCACCGCAGGCGCTCAGCAGTCCGCCGGCGCCGACGGCGGCGCCCAGGCCGAGGAAACCTCGGCGGGAGAGGTGGGGGAAGGAGCTCGAGGGGGTCATCGGGTTGCCTTTCGGTGCGGGTCCGGAGCGGAGTGGGAGGTGGCGGTCACAGCGGTCGGGCGTCGAGCCGGACGGCGGCCCACGACACGGGTGGCAGGGTGAGGTCCAGCCCGCCGGGGGTCACGGTCACGTCCAGGGGCCGGAGCGTGACCCGGTCGGGCTCGTCTGCGGTGTTGACCGCCCGGACGTCGTCGTCGGCGAGCAGGAAGGCCTCGGCGCCGCCGCCTTCGAGACCGCGCAGGTCCACGTGCACCGGCAGCGCGGCGTCCGTGCCGCGGTTGACGCAGAACAGGGCCAGCGTGCCGGACTCGGCGTCCCAGGTCGCCGTCGCGTCGAGGGTCGGCACCTCGCCGTAGCGGGCCGTTTCCACGGTGGGTGACTCGGTGGCCAGCCGAAGGACCTCGCCGTTCGCCCCGCGCGCGGTCTGGGCGAACGGGTGGAAGACGGTCTGCCGCCACGCCGGTCCGCCGGGCTGCGTGCGGATCGGCGCGATGACGTTGACCAGCTGCGCCTGGCAGGCGACCGACACCCGGTCGGCGTGCCGCAGCAGCGTGATGAGGAGGTCGCCCACCACGACGGCGTCGGCGACGTCGAACGTGTCCTCGATGAGCCGCGGGGCGCCGTCCCACCGCTCGGCCTGCGGGCCGGCGAAGTCCGCCTGGTACCAGACGTTCCACTCGTCGAAGGACAGGGTGACCCGCTTGGACGAGCGCAGCTTGGCCGCCACGTGGTCGGCGGTGGCGACCACGGTCGTGATCATCCGGTCCATGTCGACGCCGGAGGCGAGGAAGCTGGCGAGGTCACCCTCGTGCTCCTCGTAGTAGGCGTGCAGCGAGATCATGTCCACGTAGGGGTACGCGTGCTCCAGCACGGTGGCCTCCCACGCGGCGAACGTCGGCATCGCGCTGTTGGAGCTGCCGCACGCCACGAGCTGGACGTCGGGGTCGACGAGCCGCATCGCCTTGCCGGTCTCGGCGGCGATCCGCCCGTACTCCTCGGCCGTCTTCTGACCGATCTGCCAGGGCCCGTCCATCTCGTTGCCGAGGCACCACAGCCGGATGGCGTGCGGCTCCTTGACCCCGTCGGCGATGCGTCGGTCGGACCAGTAGGTGCCGGAGGGGTGGTTCGCGTACTCGAGCAGGTCGCACGCCTCCTGGACGCCGCGGGTCCCGAGGTTCACCGCCATCATCGGCTCCAGGCCCGCCTTGCGGGCCCACGACATGAACTCGTTGACGCCGACCTCGTTGGAGTCGACGGCGCGCCAGGCGAGGTCGAGCCGGCGCGGTCGCTCGGCGACGGGGCCGACCCCGTCCTCCCACCGGTAGCCCGAGACGAAGTTGCCGCCGGGGTAGCGCACGACGGTGGGGCCGAGCTCGCGGACGAGGTCCAGGACGTCCTGGCGGAACCCCTCTTCGTCGGCGGTGGGGTGGCCGGGCTCGTAGATGCCGGTGTAGACGCAGCGGCCCATGTGCTCGACGAAGGTGCCGAACAGCCGACGGTCGAGGGGCCCGATCGTGAAGGCGGGGTCGACGGTGACGGTGGCGGAGGTCCGCGGGTCACCTGCGGGTGTGGCGTGGCTCACCCGGCTAGTTGTACAACGTTGGAAACAACGTTGTAAAGACCCTGGTCGGGGATCATGCTGGGGGGGACCGCGAGCAGAGGAGGTCTGATGGGCGCCCGCCTCAAGGACGTCGCGGACCGTGCCGGCGTCTCCGTCAAGACCGTCTCCAACGTCGTGAACGGGTACGCCCACGTCTCGCCGGCGATGCGCGCCCGGGTGCAGGCGGCGATCGAGGAGCTCGGGTACCGGCCCAACCTGTCCGCCCGCAGCCTGCGCAGGGGCCGGTCCGACATCATCGCCCTCGCCGTCCCGCACCTGCAGGAGGCCTACTTCGCCGAGCTGGCCGGCGCCGTGATCTCCGCGGCCGAGCGCCGCGGCATCACCGTCCTGGTCGACCAGACCGACGGCGTGCGGGAGCGGGAGCAGCTGGCCCTGTCCGGCATCCGGCCGCACCTCATCGACGGCCTGCTGCTCAGTCCTCTCGCGGTCGACGTCGCCGACCTGCAGCACCGGGACGACGCCACGCCGCTGGTCCTGCTCGGCGAGCGCATCAGCGACAGCCCGTACGACCACGTGGCCATCGACAACGTCGCCGCGGCCCGGGCGGCGACCGAGCACCTGGTGGCGCTGGGACGCCGCCGGATCGCGGCGATCGGGACGCAGGTCGAGGACGCCGGGCACACGGGCCGGCTGAGAGCCCGCGGCTACCGCGAGGCCATGACGGCGGCCGGGCTGCCCCTGCCCGCGGAGCAGCCTGGGTCCGTCTCGGGCTTCACCCGGGCCGACGGCGCCGCGGCGATGAACCGACTGCTCGACCTGCCGGAGCCACCCGACGCGGTCTTCTGCTTCAACGACCTGCTCGCCCTCGGGGCGCTCAACGCGATGCACCGCCGCGGCGTCAGGGTGCCCGAGGACGTGGCGGTGGTGGGCGTCGACGACATCGAGGAGGCCCGCTTCAGCTCCCCGTCGCTGACCACGGTCGCCCCCGACAAGCAGCACCTTGCCGAGCTCGCCCTGGACGCCCTGCTGAACCGCATCTCCGGCACGGACGCCGAGCCGGCGGAGCTGCGGGCCCGCTGGAGCCTCGTCGTCCGCGGCAGCACCGCCGGCGACGACGAGTGAGTCGGGCCGGGCTCAGCCGTCGGCCGGTGCCTTGACCGCCAGCACCGGGCAGCCGGCGTCGAGCAGGATCCGCTGCGCGTCGCTGCCGAACACGAGCTTGCCTGTGGGAGAGCGCCTTCGGATGCCGATGACGATGAGGGAGGCCGACCTCGCCGCAGCCGCGGCGACCACCTCCTCCGCGCCGTCCCGCCCGCCGACGTGCTGCTCGAGCTCGAACGGCACACCCGACTCCTCCAGCTGCCGGCGGACGTCCGCGAGGTCCTCCGGAGAGGCGTAGGAGGGGTCGACGTACGCGTCGCCGCGTGAGGTGTTCAGCACGTACAAGGTCTCGCCGCGCCGGTCCGCCTCGTCGAGCGCGGTCCGCAGGGCGGCCCGGCCCTCCGGCTTGGGCACGTAGCCGACGACGATGGTCACGAGCGGCCTCCTGGGGTCGTGGTGAGCTCGTCCGCAACCGCCACCTGGGGGACGAGCGCCGCCTCCCGTCGCTTCAGCCAGGCACCGAGGGACAGGAGCACCACGATGCTGACGTAGACGACGGCGGCGAACGGGCTGGTGACGAGCGCCGTCGGGTCACCCTGGCTGATGGCCAGGGTGCGGCGCAGCTGCTCCTCCGCGATGGGGCCGAGGATGAGCCCGACGACGGCCGGAGCGATCGGGTAGCCGAAGCGCCGCATCGCCCAGCCCAGCAGGCCGAGCACGAACAGCAGCACCATGTCGGCCGTCGACGCGCTCACCGAGTAGCTGCCGAGAGCGGCGAACAGCAGGATGCCGGCGTAGAGGTAGGGCCGCGGGATCTGGAGCAGCTTCACCCACATGCCCACGAGCGGCAGGTTGAGCACGAGCAGCAGCACGTTGCCGATGTACAGGCTCGCGATGAGCGCCCACACCAGGTCGCCCTCGCTCTGGAACAGCAGCGGACCGGGACGGATGCCGTAGCTCTGGAAGGCGGCGATGATGATGGCCGCCGTGGCGGACGTCGGCAGGCCCAGGGTGAGCAGCGGCACCAGGACGCCCGCCGCAGCGGCGTTGTTGGCGGCCTCCGGC
>JBKHXE010000087.1:0-26569 GCA_046566185.1 Actinomycetes bacterium
GCAGGTCCGCCCTGGCGGAACTGCAAGATCACGCACGGACGTGGTCGTGGCCGAGGGGGCCGGACGGCGGGGCGGCGCCGTCGACGAGCACGGACGGCGCGCCGGGGAGCCGCTCGCGCACCTCGCCCACCGCCGTGAAGCCTGCGGGCAGCGGCGTCCCGGGCGGGAAGCAGGCGGCCAGTGCGTGGTCCTCCCCGCCGGTGAGCACCCAGCGCAGGGCCGTGGGCCGGTCGCCGCGCGCCGCCGCGAGCAGCGGCTCCACCCGCCCCTGCAGCCGGCCGCTGGTCAGGTCGATCGTGACCCCGGACGCGTCGGCGACCCGGCCGAGGTCGAGCAGCAGTCCGTCGCTGACGTCGATCATGGCGGCGGCCCCGGCGAGGGCGGCGGCGGGTCCGGCGGCCAGCGGGGGGCGCGGACGGCGGTGCACCGCCACGAGGTCCGGCGCGTCGTCCGGCCGGCCGTCCTGCAGCAGCGCCAGCCCTGCCGCCGAGTGCCCGAGGGTGCCGGCGACGGCGACGACGGCGCCCGGGCGGGCGCCGTCCCGCCGCACCGGCGGCCGGCCGCCCAGGTCGCCGAGCACGGTCACCGCGACGACCACCTGCTCGGCCGCCGACAGGTCGCCGCCGACGACGGCGGCGCCGGTGCCCTCGCAGGCCGCCGCGAGGCCGCGAGCCATCCCCTCGGCCCAGCTCACCGGCAGGTCGCGCGGCGCGGCCAGCGACACGACGAGCGCGGTGGGGGCGGCACCCATCGCCGCGACGTCGGCGAGGTTCTGCGCCGCCGCCTTCCACCCGACGTCCTCGGCGCTCGACCAGTCGTGCCGGAAGTCGTGGCCCTCGACGAGGACGTCGGTGCTCACCACGACCCGGGCGTCGGGCGCGGCCACCACGGCCGCGTCGTCGCCGGGCCCCAGCAGGGTGCCCGGGCCGGTCGGCAGCAGCGGCACGACCCGCGCCAGCACGCCCGCCTCACCCAGCTCGCCCAGCGTCGGCGGCCGCTCTCCCACGCTCCCGCAGCTCCTCCCGTGCCGGTGCTCCCCGTGCTGCCGCGCCGGGGCCGCGACACGGTAGCGTGCGCCGCGCACGAGTGATCGCCCATGATCCCTGAGTCGAGGAGGACGCCGTGGTGGTGCAGGCCTACGTTCTGGTCCAGACCGAGGTGGGCAAGGCTGCCGCGGTGGCCGAGGAGATCGCGGACATCCCCGGAGTGGTGCTCGCCGAGGACGTCACCGGTCCGTACGACGTCATCGTCCGCGTGGAGGCGGCCAGCGTCGAGGAGCTCGGCCCGCTGGTGATGTCGAAGATCCAGGGCGTCAAGGGCATCACCCGCACGGTGACGTGCACCGTCGTCCACGCCTGAGGCTGCTGCTCGCCGCGGCTCTGCCGCTGGCCGCCTGCGCGGCCCCCGTCGACGTCGAGGTGGCCCCCTCGGCTGCCGACCCGGCGTGTGCCCAGGTCTCGGTGACGCTGCGGCAGAGCGGGTTCGACGAGCTCGCCGGCCGCGAGCGCCGTCCGACGACGAGCCAGTCGACGGCGGCCTGGGGCGACCCGCCCGTGGTCCTGCGGTGCGGTGTCGAGGTGCCGGGACCGACGACCGACACGTGCCTGGACGTCGACGGCGTCGACTGGGTCGTCGCCCCGGCCGGCCGGCGGTTCACCACGTACGGCCGCTCCCCCGCGGTCGAGGTGACGTTCCCGGCCGCCGCGGTGGAGGGGCCGGAGTCGGTGCTCGTCGCGCTCAGCGGAGTCGTCGGCCGTATCCCCCAGACGCGAGAGTGCCTCTGAGGCGGCTCAGCGCAGGCCGGTCGGGCGGCGCAGCGCCAGCCGCAGCAGCCGGTCGACGAGGTCGGGGTACTCCAGGCCCGAGCGCTGCCACATGCGCGGGAACATCGAGACCGGCGTGAAGCCCGGCATCGTGTTGAGCTCGTTGACGAGCAGCCCGCCGTCCGGCGTGTAGAACAGGTCCACCCGCGCCAGGCCCTCGCAGCCCATCGCCACGAAGGTGCGGGCGGCGAGGTCGCGCACGGCCGCGGTGACCTCCGCGGGCAGGTCGGCCGGGCAGGTCAGCTGCACGTCGCCGTCAGCGGCGAGGTACTTGGCATCGAAGTCGTAGAACTCGTAGGCGTCGCCGGTCACGGCGATCTCGCCCGGCAGCGAGGTGTCTGGGGCGCCGCCGTCCAGCGACTGCAGCACGCTGCACTCGATCTCGCGGCCCACGACCGCCGCCTCCACCACGACCTTGGGGTCGTGCCGGCGTGCCTCCTCGACGGCCGCGTCCAGCCCGCCGGCGTCGCGCACCCTGCTGATGCCGATCGACGAGCCGCCGCGGGCCGGCTTGACGAAGACCGGGTACCCGAGCGCGTCGACGGCGGCCCGGCAGCCCTCCCGGTCGGAGTCCCACTGCCCGGGCAGGATCACCGTGTACGGCCCCACGGGCAGGCCCGAGCCGGCGAGCACGAGCTTCATGAAGTGCTTGTCCATGCTGAGCGCGGACGAGAGCACCCCCGAGCCGACGTACCGGACGTCGCCGAGCTCGAGCATGCCCTGCAGCGTGCCGTCCTCGCCGTAGGGGCCGTGCAGCAGCGGCAGGACGACGTCCACCTCGCCGAGCACGCGGGGCACCTCGCCCTGCTCGAGGACGACGAGGTCACGCGCCTGCGTCGACAGCGGGACGACGACGTCGTGGGAGGCCGCCGGCACCTCCGGTAGGCGGCCGTCGGTGATCTCCCAGCGCGCCGGGTCGTCGGCGGCGAGCACCCAGCGGCCCGTGGTCGTCACGCCGATCGGGACGACGTCCCACGCGTCGCGGTCGATCGCCCGCAGCACGCCGGCGGCCGTGACGCAGCTGATGGCGTGCTCGGTGGAGCGGCCGCCGAAGACGACGGCGACGCGTGGGCGGGAGCGGGGTGTGGGGTCCATCGGCGAGCGACCCTACCGGGCGGCCTGGGTAGCCTCGCGTGCCGTGGACCCCCGCTGGACGCTCCCCACCCGTGCCGTCACCGCCGGACGCCCCGACCGACGACCCGACGCGCCGCTGAACCCGGACGTCGTCCTCACCTCGACGTACATGACCTCCGACGAGCCCGGCGCTCGCACCTACGGGCGGTTCGCCAACCCGACGTGGGAGGCGTTCGAGGAGGCCCTGGGGTCCCTGGAGGGCGGGTCCACGACGGCCTTCGCCTCGGGGATGGGCGCGGTCTCGGCGACGCTCGCGCTCACCTCGCCCGCCGCGACGGTCGTGGTGCCGGGCGCCGCGTACAACACGACGCTGGCGCTCGTGGACGAGCTGGCGGCGTCCGGGCGGCTCGCGGTGCGGCGCGTCGACGTCACCGACACGGCGGCGGTCGCGCGCGCGGTCGAGGGTGCGGCCCTGCTGTGGCTGGAGTCGCCGACCAACCCGCTGCTGGACGTCGCGGACCTCACGGCGTGCTGCGCGGCGGCCCGCGCGGCCGGGGCGCTGGCCGTCGTCGACAGCACCTTCGCGACGCCGCTGCTGCAGCGGCCGCTCGAGCACGGCGCCGACGTCGTGGTGCACTCCGCGACGAAGTACCTCGCCGGTCACTCCGACGTGCTGCTCGGCGCGACCGTGACGACACGGCCCGAGCTGCACGAGGCGCTGCGCCGGCAGCGGACGCTGCACGGCGCCGTCCCCGGCCCCTGGGAGGCGTGGCTCGCGCTGCGAGGCCTGCGCACCCTGCACCTGCGGCTGGAGCGGGCCTGCGCGAGCGCCGCGGTGCTGGCGGAGCGCCTCGCGGACCACCCGGCGGTCGAGCGGGTGCGCTACCCCGGCTCCGGGGCGATGGTGTCGGTCGAGGTGGCGGGCGGCGCGGCGGCCGCGGACGCCGTCGTGGCCGCCGTCCGGCTCTGGGTGCCGGCCACCAGCCTCGGCGGGGTCGAGTCGAGCCTGGAGCGCCGCCGGCGGCACGCGAGTGAGCCGGTCGCGGTCCCCGAGTCCCTGCTGCGGCTCTCGGTGGGGGTCGAGGACGTCGAGGACCTGTGGGCCGACCTGCGGACGGCGCTGGACGCCGCCGGTCGGGGCTGATCGAGCGTCAGGCGAGCTCGTGCTTGCGGGCGCGGGAGAGCAGCGCGCCCGCCATGTCGTGCACCGGCATGCTCTCGTGCACGACGGCGACGACGGCCTCGACGATCGGCACGTCGACGTCCACCGACCGCGCCAGGTCGAGGATCGAGCGGCACGACTTCACGCCCTCGGCGGTCTGCCGCGTCGCCGCGACGACCTCCTCGACCGACATCCCGCGGCCGAGGTTGACGCCGAACGTGCGGTTGCGCGACAGCGGTGAGGCGCAGGTCGCGACGAGGTCGCCCATCCCCGCCAGCCCGGCGAACGTCGCGGGGTCGGCGCCGAGCGCGGCGCCCAGCCGGCTCGTCTCGGCGAGCCCGCGCGTGATGATGGTCGCCTTGGTGTTGTCGCCGTAGCCGAGCCCCTCGGCGATCCCCACCGCGAGGCCGATGACGTTCTTCACCGCCCCGCCGAGCTCGACCCCGACGACGTCGGTCTGCGTGTACGGCCGGAAGTACGGCGCCGAGCAGGCCTGCGCCACCTGCTCCGCGGTCTCGTGCCGGCTGCACGCCACGACCGTCGCCGTCGGCTGGTGCGCGGCGATCTCGCGGGCCAGGTTCGGCCCGGACACCACCGCGACGCGCTCGGGACCGGCGCCGGTGACCTCGGTGACGACCTCGCTCATCCGCAGGTGCGTCCCGAGCTCGACGCCCTTCATCAGGCTGACGAGCACCGCGTCGGCGCCGATGCGGTCACGCCAGGCCGCCAGGTTCTCGCGGAGGCTCTGCGAGGGCACCGCGAGGACGACGAGATCGGCACCCTCGAGGGCGTAGGCGGGGTCGGTGTCGGCCGTGACGGCGTCGGGGATGACGACGTCCGGCAGGTAGTCGCTGTTGCGGTGGCGCGCGGTGATCTCCTCGCAGACCTCCGGGCGGCGTCCCCACATGCGGACCTCGCCACCGGCGTCCGCCAGCACCGCGGCGAACGTCGTCCCCCACGAGCCCGTGCCGAGCACCGCGCTGCGGGTCATGACTGCCTCCGGTGGGGGTTGCCGGTGCGGGGGAGGTCGTGCGTCCGGGGGTCCCAGCGCACGGCGGGCGCCTTCTCCCCGCGGATCGCCTCGAGCATCTCGGTGAGCCGCGCGGTGATGGCGTCCGTGGCACCCCGCAGGGTCGGCGGGTCCAGCGGCCGTCCCTGCCACGCCGACAGGTCGACGGGGGGTCCCGCCCAGACGTGGACGGTCCGGCGCGGGAACAGCCGGAACCGCTTGGCGTACGGAGGCAGGATCTCCTGCGGTCCCCACTGGGCGACGGGGATGACGGGGCAGCCCGTGGTCAGCGCGACCCTCGCCGCCCCCGTCTTGCCCACCATCGGCCACAGCGCGGGGTCGCGGGTCAGGGTGGCGTCAGGGTAGATGCCGACGCACTCGCCCGACCGGACGGCGTCCACCGCGGCCGAGAAGGCGCGGGCCGCGTCGCCGGTCTCCCGGTACACCGGGATCTGCTTGGCGCCGGCGACGATCCGCCCGCCGACCGGGATGCGGAACACGGACTCCTTGGCCAGGTAGCGCACCGGGTAGCCGTTGTCCCAGAGGAAGTGCGCGAGCGTGAACGGGTCGACGTGCGAGATGTGGTTGGACACCACCACGAAACCGCCCTCGCGCGGCAGGTGCTCGGCGCCGCGCCAGTCGCGGCGGGTGAGCACCATCAGGAGCGGCCGTACGAGCGCCACGGCGAGGCGGAACGCCCCACCAGCACTGCGCCTGACCACCCGAGCTCCTCACCTGTCGTCCGCCGAGGCTCCCCCGGGTGCCGGCGAGCCGACCGGGGCGGCGGCCATCCTGTCTCGTCCCGTGGCCGGTGTCGAGCAACCCCCCACCGCGGTGCGAGGATTCCCGTCGTGGAGCGGGCGACCTGGCGACTGGTGCTGCCGGTCAAGGGCGGCGACGCCGCCAAGTCCCGCCTCGCGCCGTCCGGGCCCGGGCGGACGGCGCTCGCCCTCGCCATCGGCCTGGACACCGTCGACTCCGCGCTCGCCTGCCCGGCCGTCGCCGAGGTCGTCGTCGTCAGCGCCGACGAGGACGTACTGCGCCCGGCCGAGGCGCTCGGCGCGCGCGCCGTCGCCGAACGCACCCCGGGCGCCGGCCTGCTGGCCGCTGTCGCCGACGGGCTGGACGCCGCCGGGCGGGGCCCGTGCGCCGTCCTCCTGGCGGACCTGCCCAGCCTGCGCCCCGGCGACCTGACGGCGGCGTTGGACGCCTGCGCGGCCGCGCTCGGCGGCGGCGCCTCGTCGGTCGTCGTCCCGGACGCCGAGGGCACCGGCTCGGTGCTGCTCGCCGGTACCGACCGGGTCGCGCTGCTGCCGGCCTTCGGTCCGTCGTCGGCGGTGGCGCACGTCCGAGCCGGCGCCGCGCGGCTGGACCTGGACCTGCCGCGCCTGCGGCGCGACGTCGACACCCCCGCCGAGCTGCGCGTGGCCGAGGCCCTGGGGGTCGGGCCGCGCACACGGGCCGTGCTCGGCGCCGTCGGTGCGCGACGCGGGGTCGCCTGAGGGCGGCGTAGCCTGCACGTCGTGCAGGCCACGGTGTTCCGCTACGACCCGACGACGCGCACCGGCACGTGCGTGCTCGACGACGGTCTCGAGCTCGACATCCTCCCCGGCGCCCTCGACGGCAGCGGGCTGCGGCACCTGCGGCCGGGGCAGCGCGTCACCGTCACGACCGTCGACGACGGCACGGCGGTCGACACGGTGCGCATCCTCGGCGTCAGCCCCTGACCCGTCGCCGCAGCCTCAGGACGCCGGTGTCAGCGCCGGCGACTCGTCGTAGGAGAACTCCGCGCCGAGGGCGGAGAGCTTGGCGCCGAAGTGCTCGTACCCGCGGTCGATGATGTCGATGCCGTGGACGCGCGAGGTCCCGTCGGCCGCGAGGGCGGCGATCAGGTGGCTGAAGCCGCCCCGCAGGTCCGGGACGACGATCTCGGCGCCGCGCAGGCGGCTCGGGCCGGAGATGACCGCCGAGTGCCGGAAGTCCCGCGCACCGAACCGGCACGGCGAGGACCCGAGGCACTCCCGGTACACCTGGATGGTGGCGCCCATGTCGCTCAGGGCGTCGACGAAGCCGAACCGGTTCTCGTACACGGTCTCGTGCACGATCGACAGGCCCTGCGCCTGGGTCAGCGCCACCACCAGCGGCTGCTGCCAGTCCGTCGCGAAGCCCGGGTGCACGTCGGTCTCGAGCGCGATCGACCGCAACGGACCGCCGGGGTGGAAGAACCGGATGCCGTCGTCGTCGATGTCGAACGCGCCGCCCACCTTGCGGAACACGTTGAGGAACGTGGTCATCGCGGGCTGCTGCGCGCCCTCGACGTGCACGTCACCGCCGGTGGCGAGCGCCGCGCACGCCCACGAGGCGGCCTCGATGCGGTCCGGCAGCGCCCGGTGCGTGAAGCCCGTGAGCCGGTCGACGCCCTCGACGCGGATGACGCGGTCGGTGTCGACGCTGATGATCGCGCCCATCTTCTGCAGGACGGCGATCAGGTCCATGATCTCGGGCTCGATGGCGGCGTTGCGCAGCTCGGTGACGCCCTCGGCCCGGACGGCGGTGAGCAGCACCTGCTCGGTGGCCCCCACGCTCGGGTAGGGGAGCTCCAGGCGGGTGCCGGTCAGCCGCTTGGGCGCGCTGATCCAGATGCCCTGCGCGCGCTTCTCGACGACGGCGCCGAACTGGCGCAGGACGTCGAGGTGGTAGTTGATGGGCCGGTCGCCGATACGGCAGCCGCCGAGGTCGGGGATGTGCGCCTCGCCGAGGCGGTGGACGAGCGGCCCGCAGAACAGCACCGGGATGCGGCTGGCTCCGGCGTGCGCGTCGATGTCCGCGACGTGCGCCTGCTCGACGTTGCTCGGGTCGAGCACGAGCTCGCCGTCCTCGTCACCCGGCGTCACCGTCACGCCGTGCAGGTCCAGCAGACCCGTGACGACCGAGACGTCCCGGATCGCCGGGACGTTGCGCAGGCGGCTCGGCGTCTCGCCGAGCAGGGCGGCCACCATCGCCTTCGAGACGAGGTTCTTGGCACCGCGTACCCGGATGCGGCCGCGCAGCGGGCGGCCGCCCTGAACGGTCAGCAGTGTGCTCATGGTGTCCCATCGTGACGTACGGCGGCGGCAGCTCGTGCCGCACGGTCCTGCGCGATCTCGTGCCGGGAGGACACCCCATCCTGCCCGATCCCGCCGTCCAGGGCGGCGCCGCCTGCCTGGACAGACGCGGCCGGTCCCGCGACGCGAACGGCGGGCCGGCCCTCGTGGGCCGGCCCGCCGTCGGCGGAACGGGGCGGTCAGGACTTCTTGGCGGCCCGCTTGGTGGCGGTCTTCCGGGCGGTGGTCGACGCTGCCTTCTTGGCCGGCGCCTTCTTGGCAGCCGTCTTCGTGGCAGCCGTCTTCGTGGCCGCCGTCTTCGTGGCCGCCGCCGTCTTGGCCGGCGCCTTCTTCGCGGCTGCCGTCGTCGCGGTCTTCCTCGCCGGCGCCTTCTTGGCGGTGGCCGTGCTCTTGGTGGCCGCCGACCGGGTGGCCGTCGTCTTGCGCGCCGTCGTGGTCTTCGCCGCGGTGGACCTCGTGGCGGTGGCCTTCCTGGCCGTGGTCTTCGTCGCGGTCTTCTTGGCCGTCGTCGCCTTCGAGGCGGTGGCGGTCTTGCGCGCCGGGGTGGCGGGGGTGGCCCCGCGGGTGGTCGGCGCCGCCGTGGCGCGGGTCGCCGTCTTGACCGCCTTGGGCAGGCTGGCCGGCTTGGCGACGAAGCCCTTGAACGCGGTGCCGGCCTTGAATCGCGGCACCGAGGTCTTCTTGATCTTCACGGTCTCGCCGGTGCGCGGGTTGCGCCCGGTACGGGCGGCACGGGCGGCCTTCTCGAAGGTCCCGAAGCCGCTGATCGCGACGCGCTCGCCCTTGGCGACGGTGCGGACGATCGTGTCGATGACGGCGTCGACCGCCTCGGTCGCGGCCTTCCTGCTGCCCAGTCGCGCCTCGAGGGCTTCGACCAGCTGTCCCTTGTTCACTGCTTCCCTCCGATGAACGCGGCCGGGCGGTTGCCCAGCTCCGAGCAGGACGGTACGACCTGTCGGTGATCCACGCCACCACATCCGAGGGTGAACCTGTTGTGTCGCAACGCCTCGACGGCATCGGGGCGGCCGGCTGAGATCCCCTCCGGGGTCGGTCGGGGGCGGGGTGCCGCCGGGAACTCGAGCAGCCGAACCCCTTGAGCCACAGGGCTTTTGATGCGACACCGCCCACCCGGAGACCCGGGTGGGCGGCTCGCGAGACGGCTCAGCGAGCCGGCAAGGTGGTCGGCGCGAAGGCCGGTCGGGTGGACTCGAACTTCTCGATCTCGTCGGCGTGGCGGAGGGTGAGCGCGATGTCGTCGAGACCCTCCATGAGCCGCCAACGCGTGTAGTCGTCGACGTGCATCGGCGCCACGACGTCGTCGCAACGCACCTGCCGCTGCGCCAGGTCGACGGTCACCTCGGTGCCCGGCTGGTTCTCCAGGATCTTCCAGATCAGCTCGATGTCGGACTGCGCCAGCTGACCGGCGACCAGTCCCTGCTTGCCCGCGTTGCCGCGGAAGATGTCCGCGAAGCGGGCCGACAGAACGGCCCGGATGCCGTAGTCCTTCAACGCCCAGACGGCGTGCTCGCGGGACGAGCCGGTGCCGAAGTCGGGCCCGGCCACGAGCACCGACCCGGACCGGAACCCCGGCTGGTTGAGGACGAAGTCCGGGTCCGACCTCCACGCGGCGAACAGACCGTCCTCGAACCCCGTACGCGTGACGCGCTTGAGGTAGACGGCGGGGATGATCTGGTCGGTGTCCACGTTGCTGCGGCGCAACGGGATGCCGATGCCGGTGTGCGTGGTGACGGGTTCCATGGCGGTTCCTCCTCAGGCGTCGACGGTCTCGCGGACCGGTGCCAGGTCTGCCGGTGAGCTGAGCGTGCCCCGGACGGCGGTGGCGGCGGCGACCAGCGGGCTGACGAGGTGCGTGCGCCCTCCCTTGCCCTGGCGGCCCTCGAAGTTGCGGTTCGACGTCGACGCGCAGCGCTCCCCCGGCGCGAGCTGGTCGGGGTTCATGCCCAGGCACATCGAGCAGCCGGCGTGCCGCCACTCCGCCCCGAAGCGGGTGAAGACCTCGTCGAGACCCTCCGCCTCGGCCTGCTGCCGAACGCGCTCCGAGCCGGGCACGACGAGCACGCGCACGGTGTCGGCCTTGCTGCGGCCCCGCATCACGTCGGCGGCCGCCCGCAGGTCCTCCAGCCGCCCGTTGGTGCACGAGCCGATGAAGACCGTGTCGACGGCGATCTCGCGCAGCGGCGTCCCGGGCGTCAGCGCCATGTACTCCAGGGCCCGCTCGGCCGCGGCCCGCTGCCCCTCGTCGGCGAAGTCGTCCGGCGAGGGCACCGATGCGCTGAGCGGCAGTCCCTGCCCCGGGTTGGTGCCCCACGTGACGAACGGCGCGATCTCGTCGGCGTGCAGCACGACCTCCGCGTCGAACTCGGCGTCCGGGTCGCTGGCGAGGGTGCGCCAGTAGGAGACCGCGGCGTCCCAGTCCTGACCGGTCGGCGCGTGCGGCCGGCCCTTCAGGTAGTCGAAGGTCGTGTCGTCCGGGGCGATCATCCCGGCGCGTGCGCCGGCCTCGATCGACATGTTGCAGATGGTCATCCGCGCCTCCATCGAGAGCCTGCGGATGGCCTCGCCCCGGTACTCCAGGACGTAGCCCTGACCGCCGCCGGTCCCGATGCGGGCGATGACGGCGAGGATGACGTCCTTGGCCGTGACGCCCTCGGCCAACTCACCCTCGACGGTGATCGCCATCGTGCGGAACGGCGCGAGCGGCAAGGTCTGCGTCGCGAGGACGTGCTCGACCTCCGACGTCCCGATGCCGAACGCCAGGGCCCCGAAGGCGCCGTGGGTGGAGGTGTGGGAGTCGCCGCAGACGACGGTCGTGCCCGGCTGCGTGAGGCCGAGCTGCGGGCCGACGACGTGCACGATGCCCTGCTCGGCGTCGCCGAGCGGGTGCAGCCGGATGCCGAACTCCTCGCAGTTGCGGCGCAAGGTCTCCACCTGCGTGCGGCTGGTCGGGTCGGCGATGGGCAGGTCGATGCCCAGCGTCGGCACGTTGTGGTCCTCGGTCGCGATGGTGAGGTCGGGACGACGGACCGGCCGGCCGGCCAGGCGCAGGCCGTCGAACGCCTGTGGACTGGTCACCTCGTGGACGAGGTGCAGGTCGATGTAGAGGAGGTCCGGCTCCCCGGCCTCCCCCCGGCGGACGACGTGGGCGTCCCAGACCTTCTCGGCCAGTGTCCGGCCCATCGGGCTCTCCTCTCGCGCTGCGCGGGCGCAGTGTTCTCCTCGGGGACTTGCGTCTCACGTCGCGAGACGCCAATATCGTTCTATGGACAAGACTAGCGGAGTCGGCGTCCTCGACAAGGCCGCCGTCGTGCTCTCCGCCCTCGAGGCCGGCCCCGCCACCCTGGCGCAGCTCGTCAGCGCCACGCGGCTGGCGCGGCCGACCGCCCACCGGCTGGCGGTCGCCCTCGAGCACCACCGCCTCGTGGCCCGGGACCTGCAGGGCAGGTTCGTCCTCGGACCCCGCCTCTCCGAGCTCGCCGCCGCCGCGGGCGAGGACCGCCTCCTGGCCGCCGCCGGCCCGGTGCTGACCGCCCTGCGCGACCACACCGGCGAGAGCGCCCAGCTGTACCGGCGCCAGGGCGACGCCCGCATCTGCGTCGCGGCGGCGGAGCGCCCGCTCGGCCTGCGCGACTCCATCCCGGTGGGCTCGACGTTGACGATGGGCGCCGGCTCGGCGGCCCAGGTGCTGCTGGCCTGGGAGGAGCCCGACCGCCTGCACCGCGGCCTCAAGGAGGCCCGGTTCACCGCCACCATGCTGTCCGGCGTCCGACGCCGCGGGTGGGCGCAGAGCGTGGGCGAGCGGGAGCCCGGCGTGGCCTCGGTGTCGGCTCCCGTGCGGGGGCCGTCCGGGCGCGTGGTGGCCGCGGTCTCGGTCTCCGGGCCCATCCAGCGCCTCACCCGGCAGCCGGGGCGGATGCACGCCGCCGCGGTCGTGTCCGCCGCCAACCGGCTCACGGAGGTCCTCCGGCGAGCCGGCTCGAGCTGATCCGGCTCGTCCCGGCAGACGACTCACGGGCAGACGGCGACGCCCGGTGCACCGAAGCGGTGCACCGGGCGTCCGACGTAGCCCCGACGGGATTCGAACCCGCGCTACCGCCTTGAGAGGGCGGCGTGCTAGGCCGCTACACAACGGGGCCGCGGCGTCCGGCTGAGGGCCGGAGCGACTCAGACTCTAACCGGAGAACCGGCGGAAGTCCCAATCGCGCTGGGGTACCAGGACTCGAACCTAGACTAACTGAACCAGAATCAGTCGTGCTGCCAATTACACCATACCCCAAGGGGTATTCCCCCGGGGGCTGTCGCCCCGGCGTCCTACCGGCGGGAGACTCTACCCGAGCGGTCGCGGCGGCACCAAAACGCGCACGTCGGGCGGCACGAACAGCCGCTGCACCCGCCGGCGACGGGCCAGGGCGACCAGCACGACGCCGAGCACCACCATCACCGCCACGTCCAGCGCGACGAGTGACGGCGGGGCCGCCGTCACGGTCAGCGCGTCGTCCACCGACCCGGTGAGCACCGACGGCACGAAGACGACGACGTTGTTGACGGCGTGGACGGCGATCGCCGCCTCCAGACCGCCGGTCCACCAGACCAGGGCCGAGGCGAGCAGGCCGAAGGCGAGGCGGTCGGCGAACAGCCACGGGTCCTGCCCGCCGTGGGCGAGCGCGAACAGCACCGCGCTCACCAGGGCCGCCACGACACCGCCGACGGCGGCGCGGGCGAACAGCGAGCCGACGGCCTGCGTGAGCCAGCCGCGGAACAGGTACTCCTCCCCCGCCGCCTGCAGCGGGGTCGTGAGCGCCACCACGAGCAGGAAGGCCACCACGTCGCGCCCACCGCCCGACGGCCAGCCGTCGACGAGGAACAGCACCAGGCTGCTCCCCACCAGGAGCACCGTGCTGACGGCGGCGACCAGCCCCAGCCACGCCCACCGCAGCCGGCCGACGACCGACGACGTCCAGCCCGGCCGCCAGCCGTGGCCGGCCCACGTCGCGAGCATCACCACCGGGACCAGCGCCGCGATCCCGAGGTTGGTCGCCAGCAGCATCCACCACTGGTCGAACGACTCCTCGATCGCCGAGAGGTCGACCAGCCCGACCAGGCCGCCGACGCCGATGGCGACGGCGGTGAGCAGGAAGATCACAGCGATGCCGGCGACCACCACGGCGAGACCCACCAGGGGGCGCCACCAGCGGTGCGCCGGGCCGCGGAGCACCTGCGGGTACGGGCGGCTCCGCCACGCCTCCGGCGGCCCGGGCGAGGCGGAGATCGGCTGCACGACCGTCACGCGAGGCGGTCCCGCAGGGCGCGCAGCCGCGCGAGGCTCGCGTCCCGGCCCAGGATCTCCATGGACTCGAACAGCGGCGGCGACACCCGCCGCCCGGTCACGGCCGCCCGCACCGGCGCGAAGGCGAACTTCGGCTTGACGCCCAGGCCGTCGACGAGCGCGGCGCGCAGAGCCGCCTCGACCGACTCGGTGGTCCACGTCGGCAGCGCCTCGAGGGCCGCCGCCGAGGCGTCGAGGACGTCGCGGGCCTCGGGGCGCAGGGCGGCCAGTGCGTCGTCCTCGACGACGTGGTCGGCGTCGTCGCGCAGCAGGAAGCCGAGCATGCCGGGCGCCTCGCCCAGCAGCGTCATCCGCTCCTGGACGAGCGGCGTCGCCGCGTCGAGCACGGCCAGCTGCTCGGGGGTGAGCTGCTCGCCGACGAGCCCGGCGGCCCGCAGGTAGGGCACGAACCGGTCGCGCAGGACCTCGGCGGGCAGCAGCCGCACGTGCGCCGCGTTGATCGCCTCGGCCTTCTTCAGGTCGAACCTGGCCGGGTTGGGGTTCACGTCGGCCACGTCGAAGGCGGCCACCATCTCCTCGGCGGTGAAGACGTCACGGTCCGGCGCGATCGACCAGCCGAGCAGCGCCAGGTAGTTGAGCAGCCCCTCGGGGAGGAAGCCGCGGTCCCGGTGGTGGAAGAGGTTGGACTCCGGGTCGCGCTTGGACAGCTTGCGGTTGCCCTCACCCATCACGTAGGGCAGGTGGGCGAAGGCGGGGACGTGGTCGGCGACCCCGATGTCGATGAGCGCCCGGTACAGGGCGATCTGCCGTGGTGTCGAGGAGAGCAGGTCCTCACCGCGCAGCACGTGCGTGATGCCCATCAGCGCGTCGTCGACGGGGTTGACCAGCGTGTAGAGCGGCTGGCCGTTGGCGCGCGCCACGACGAAGTCCGGCACGCTGCCTGCGGGGAAGCGCACCTGGCCGCGCACGAGGTCGTCGACGACGAGGTCGTCGCCGGGCATCCGCAGGCGCAGCACCGGCTGGCGGCCGGCGTCCCGGAAGGCCTGCCTCTGCTCGTCGCTGAGGTCGCGGTCGTGGTTGTCGTAGCCGAGCTTCGGGTCCCGGCCGGCGGCCAGGTGCCGCTCCTCGATCTCCTCCGGCGACGAGAACGACTCGTAGACGTGGCCCGCGCTCACCAGCCGGTCGAGCACGTCGGCGTAGATCTCCGAGCGCTGGGACTGGCGGTAGGGCGCGTGCGGGCCGCCCACCTCGACGCCCTCGTCCCACTCCAGCCCGAGCCAGCGCATGGCCTCGAGCAGCTGGTGGTAGCTCTCCTCGCTGTCGCGCGCGGCATCGGTGTCCTCGATGCGGAAGACCAGGGTGCCGCCGGTGTGCCGGGCGTACGCCCAGTTGAACAGGGCGGTCCGCAGCAGCCCGACGTGCGGGGTGCCGGTCGGCGACGGGCAGAAGCGGACGCGGACGGGCGCGGGGTCAGGGGCGGTCACGTCGCACCAGCGTAGGTGGTGGCCGCCGCGCCGCCGTTACCGGCGGACCACCGGGTTGGACAGGACGCCGATGCCCTCGACCTCCACCTCCACGCGCTGGCCCGGCGCGAGCGGGCCGACGCCGGCGGGGGTGCCGGTGAGGATGACGTCCCCCGGCAGCAGCGTGAACGCCGCGCTGACGTAGGAGACGAGCTCGGCGACGTCGAAGACGAGCGCCGAGGTCCGCCCGTCCTGGACGGTCGCGCCGTCCAGCCGGGTCGTCAGGCGCAGGTCGGCCGGGTCCAGCTCGGTCTCGATCCACGGCCCGAGCGGGCAGGAGGAGTCGAAGCCCTTGGCACGCGCCCACTGGCCGTCGGTGCGCTGCAGGTCGCGCGCCGTGACGTCGTTGGCGCACGTGTAGCCGAGGACGACGTCGGCGACCCGCTCGCGCGGCACGTCCTTGCAGATGCGCCCGATGACGACGGCCAGCTCGCCCTCGTAGTGCACCTCGTCGGAGATGGCGGGCAGCACGATCGGGTCGTCGGGCCCGACGACAGAGGTGTTGGGCTTGAGGAAGACCAGCGGCTCCTTCGGCGGCTCGCCGCCCATCTCGGCCGCGTGGTCGGCGTAGTTCTTGCCGATGCCGACCACCTTGCTGCGCGGGATCGTGGGGGCCAGCAGGCGGACGGCGTCCAGCGGCACGGTCTCGCCGGTCGGCTTCAGCGGCGCGTACAGCGGGTCGCCGACGACGACGTGCAGCACCTCCTCGCCCGGGTCGCCGGCGACGACGCCGAACCGGGGGTCCTCTCCGTCGGTGAACCTGGCGATACGCATGGGCGGCAGGCTAGTGACCTCAGGTCCGCGGCAGCACGGCGAGCACCGCGTCGGCCATCAGCGCGTAGCCCTCGTCGGTGGCGTGGACGTCCGGTGGGTCGGCGCACATCCAGGTCAGCGAGCAGACCGGCCCGGGCGACGTGCCCGTCGTCCCCGCGAACGGTGTCGCGACGTCCGCGACCCTCACGCCGGCGGCGTCGGCGGACGACGCGACGACGTCGTTCAGCTGCGCCTGCACCTGCGCGCTGCGGACAGCGAGGCCCGCGAACGGCGGGCCGAGCAGCTCGGCGACGGCGAACGGGTTGTAGTAGCCCAGCACCACGACGTCCGCCTCGGGAGCGGCGACCCGCAGCCGGCGCAGCGCCTCCGGCAGCCCGTCGCCGACCGCCTCGAGCCCGGCGGCCACGCACTCCTCGTCGACGGAGGCCGTCTCGTCGTCCAGCCGCACGCAGCGCTGGACGTCGTTCGCGCCGACCTGGAGGGTGACGAGGACGCCGTCCCCACCGTCCGGCTGCTGGGCGAGCACCGCCTCGGCGGCGGCCAGCTGGCTGCCCTCGGGGTAGCTGCACGGCCCCGCCGACAGCAGCGAGGCCGCGGTCTCCCTCGGGCAGCCGAGGTTCACCAGCTCGGGCGTGGAACCCTGCTGCGTCAGGGCGTCGAGCACCAGGCCGGCGTAGCCCCCGTCCCGGTCGGTGCGGTCCGCCGGGTTGGTCGGCTGGTAGCCGGCGGCCAGGGAGTCGCCGGCCGCGAGGTACAGGTCGTACGTGGGGACGGTCGTCGTGGTCGGGCTCGTGCCGGTGCCGGGTCCCGCCGTCGGTCCGGTGCCGCTGGTACTCGCCTCGTCCCTGCCCGCGAGAAGGCCGACCCCGGCGACCGCCAGGACGACGAGCAGCACGGCCGCGGCGGCGAGGAGCAGGCGACGTCCCATGCGCAGCGAGTATCTACAGTGGCCGGGTGCCGGCCGCGACCGCCTCCCGCGTGCTCCCCCAGCCGGAGTGGCGCGCACGCGAGGCCGCGCACGCCGCGCGGGTGGACGCCTGGACCGCAGGCCACCGGGAGAGGGCCCGCGAGCGCCGTCCGCACCCGGTGGAGGGCTTCCTCTTCACCTACTACTCCCACCGGCCGAACCAGCTGCGACGGTGGCACCCCGGGCACGGGACGGCGCTCGCCGGGGCGGCAGAGCGGACCGGCTGGCGCTGGTACGCCGACGTCGGCGGCGGCGCCGTCGGGGTCGACGTCGACGCCTTCCTGGCCGAGCGCCGCGACAGCGTGCTGTTCGTGCGAGACCTGCTCCTCGCCACGGCGTCCCGCCCCGCGCACCTCGGCTGCTTCGGGCTGCACGAGTGGGCCATGGTGTACCGCCGGCCGCCCGAGCAGGTGCGGCACGCGCGGTGGCCGCTGCGGCTCGGCCCCGACGGCACCGACGCGGTCGTCGAGCGGCACCGCGTGCGGTGCTCGCACTTCGACGCCTACCGGTTCTTCACGCCCGACGCCGCACCGCTGAACACGTTGCGGCCCAGCAGGTCTGCGCAGGTCGACCTGGAGCAGCCGGGCTGCCTGCACGCCACGATGGACCTCTACAAGTGGTCCTACAAGCTGTCACCGGCGGTCCCCAGCGAGCTGGTCGGCGACTGCTTCGAGCTCGCCCGCGAGGTGCGCGTGCTGGACATGCGGGCGTCTCCCTACGACCTGTCCGCGCTCGGCCACGAGCCCGTGCGCATCGAGACCCCGGAGGGAAAGGCCGAGTACGTCGAGGCCCAACGCGCCTTCGCCGAGCGGGCCGCGGTGCTCCGGCGACGCCTGCTGGCGGTCTGCGACGCGCTGCTCGCCGAGGAGTGACCGCCCGGCGGCGACGGCCCGCCACCGCCGAGTCAGGGGAACAGCAGGGAGACGAGGAAGCGGACCGCCCGTCCGAGCGCGCGGCTGCTGGTGCGCAGCAGACCCGCTCCCTCCGCCCTCGCCTCCCGCCAGACATCGACGCCGAACACGACGACACCCAGGACGACGGCGACGAGCGCGGCGACGACCAACCAGTCCGGCAGCTCGACGGCCGAACCGACGGCGAGCACGAGCCCACCGGCGAGCGCCGCCACGACCGCCAGCAGCAGCCACCCGCTCGGACGCGTGTCGACCGGCCTCACCGCTTGTCGCGGCGGACGTACGGGGTGCGCCCGCGGATCGTCGCCTGCCGCAGCGCGGCGATGACCTCGTCGGCCGCGTCCTCGGGCACCTCGACGAGCGAGAAGCGGTCGGCGATCTCGATGGCGCCGACCTGGCGGCCGGACAGCCGGGTCTCGCCGGCAATGGCGCCGACGATGTCCTGCGGGCGCACCGACGCCTGCCGGCCCAGGCCGATGAAGACCCGGGCCACCGTGTCGTCGCCGCGCCGGCCCGCGGGTCGGTCGCGGCGGCCGCCACGGTCCGGCGACGGGCGCTCGCCGCGCTCGCCCCGCTCGCCTCGCTCGGGTCGGTCGGGGCGCTCGCGGCGCGGCGGGGGCTCGGGGATCTCCTCGTCGTCCCCGCCGCCACCGGTCGCCTCGTGGGCCAGCTTCACCGCGGCCAGGGCGATCTCCATGACGTCGAACTCGTCGGCGAGGGTCTCGACGACGACGCGGAACGGGTCGAGGTCGTCCGAGACCAGCACCTCCTCCAGCGACGACCGCGTCAGCTCGAGGCGCCGGGCGCGCAGGTCGGCGACGGTCGGCACCTTCTCGACGGCGATGCGCTGGCGGGTCACGCGCTCGATGGTCTTGAGCATGCGGTGCTCCCGCGGCTCGGCGAGCGTGATGGCGACCCCCTCGCGTCCCCCTCGCCCGACCCGGCCGATGCGGTGGACGTACGCCTCCGGCGCGGAGGGGACGTCGTAGTTGACGACGTGGGTGAGGTGCTCGACGTCGAGCCCGCGGGCCGCGACGTCGGTGGCGACGAGCAGGTCCGCCGTGCCGGCCCGCAGCCGGCCCATCACGCGGTCCCGCTGCTCCTGCCCCATGCCGCCGTGCAGCGCCTCGGCACGGTAGCCGCGCCCGTTGAGCGTCTCGGTGAGCTGGTCGACCTCGTCGCGGGTGCGGCAGAAGACGATGGCGGCCGTGGGGGCCTCGACGTCCAGCACGCGGCCCAGCGCCGCGGGCTTGTGCGAGCGGGGCACGACGTAGGCGGTCTGCCGGACCAGGGGACCCTCGCCCTCGGCCGGCCTGGGCCGCTCGATGCGGATACGCACCGGGTTCTGCAGGTGCGTGCGGACCATCGCGTTGATGCGGCCCGGCATGGTCGCGGAGAACAGCACGGTCTGCCGGCTTTCCGGCGTGGCGTCCAGGATCGTCCCGATGTCCTCCGCGAAGCCCATGTCCAGCATCTCGTCGGCCTCGTCGAGGATGACGACGTCCAGGGCGTCGAGGCGCAGCGTGCCTCGGCCGAGGTGGTCGACCGCTCGGCCGGGCGTGGCCACGACGACGTCCACGCCGGCCTCCAGGGCGCGCAGCTGGCGCCCGATCGGCTGGCCGCCGTAGATCGGCACCACCCGCGCGCCGAGGCGGCGGCCGTAGCGGTGCACGGCCTCGGAGACCTGGACCGCCAGCTCCCGGGTCGGCACCAGCACGAGCGCCGAGGGCGAGCGCCGGTCGCGCTCGGTCGAGCGGGCGAGGCGCTCCAGGAGCGGCAGGGCGAAGGCTGCGGTCTTGCCGGTACCGGTGGCCGCCTGCCCGAGCAGGTCACGCCCCTCCAGCAGGGCGGGGATGGCCTCGGCCTGGATCGGCGTCGGCTCCTCGTACCCGAGGCCGCTGAGGGCCTCGAGGATCTCGTCGCGCAGACCGAGGTCCGCGAAGGTGGTGCTCTGCTCCGTCACGGCGACCAGCATGACGGCACCGGGTCAGCGCCGCTGCACCCCCTGCCGCAGGAGGCCGTAGACGATGCCGTCCACCAGCGCCTCCCACGACGCCTCGACGATGTTCGCGGCGACGCCGACGGTCTCCCAGCTCGTCGTGCCGTCGCTGGTCTCGATGAGCACGCGCGTGACGGCGTCCGTGCCGTGCGCCGCATCGAGGATGCGGACCCGGAAGTCGATGAGCTCGAGGCGGGCCAGCTCGGGGTAGGCGGGCAGCAGCGCCTCGCGCAGCGCGTGGTCGAGCGCGTTGACGGGGCCGTTGCCCTCGCCGGTCGCGACGAGCCGGCGCCCGGCGGCGAGCAGCTTGACGGTGGCTTCGGAGACGGCGTCCCCGCGCTCTGGGCGGTGCTCGGTGATGACGCGCCAGCTCTCGACGTCGAACAGGGTGGCGCGCTCGCCCTCCACCTCCTCGCGCAGCAGCAGCTCGAACGACGCGTCGGCGGCCTCGAACGTGTAGCCGCGGGCCTCCAGGGCCTTGACGCGGTCGGTGACGCGCGCGAGGACCTCGGGCGACCCGCCGAGGTCGTACCCGAGCTCGCGCCCCTTGAGCTCGATGCTCGCGCGACCGGCCATGTCGGAGACGAGCATCCGCATGTCGTTGCCGACGGCCTTCGGGTCCGTGTGCTGGTACAGGTCGGGGTCGACGCGGATCGCCGAGGCGTGCAGCCCCGCCTTGTGCGCGAACGCGCTTGCCCCGACGTACGGCTGACGCGAGTAGGGGACGACGTTCGTCACCTCGCTGACGGCGTGCGCGATGCGGGTGGCCTCCTGCAGCCGGCTCGGGTCGAGCACGGGCCGCCCGGCCTTGAGGACCAGGTTCGCCACGACGGTGAGCAGGTCGGCGTTGCCGGTGCGCTCGCCGTAGCCGTTGAGCGTGCCCTGCACGTGCGTGGCGCCGGCCTCGACGGCGGCCAGCGAGTTCGCCACCGCGCAGCCGGTGTCGTTGTGGCAGTGGATGCCCAGGCGGACGCCGGTCGCCTCCAGCACCTGGGCGACGGCCTCCGCGACGCCGGGCGGCAGCATGCCTCCGTTGGTGTCGCAGAGCGCGACGACCTCGGCGCCCGCCTCGGCGGCGGTGCGGACCACCTCGACGGCGTAGGCCGGGTCGGCGGCGTAGCCGTCGAAGAAGTGCTCGGCGTCCAGGAAGACCCGGCGCCCCTCGGCGGTGAGGAACCGCACGGTGTCCCGCACCATGGCGAGGTTCTCGTGCAACGTCGTCCGCAGCGCCGCCTCGACGTGCCGCCCGTGGCTCTTGGCCACCAGGGTCACCACCTGAGCCTGCGAGTCGAGGAGCGCCCGCACCTGCGGGTCGGCCTCGGCGGTGGCGCCGGGCCGCCGGGTGGCGCCGAAGGCGGCGAGGACGGCGTGGTGCAGGGTGAGGTCGCGAGCGGCGCGGGCGAAGAACTCGGTGTCCTTGGGGATGGCGCCGGGCCACCCGCCCTCGATGTAGTCGACACCGAGCTCGTCGAGGTAGCCGGCGATGGTCAGCTTGTCCCCCACCGACAGCGACAGCCCCTCCTGCTGCGCGCCGTCGCGCAGGGTGGTGTCGTAGACGTCGACGGCGTCGGGTCCGGTGCGGCTCACGGTGCTGTCCTGTCGTTCGGTTCTGCGGGCGCGTGCTGCTCCAACGAAAAAGACCCCCCGGGGACGGGAGGTCTGCGCGCTCGGCGGTGGTGCCGGGCGCGCTCAGGTAATGATCGAGGAGCAGGTCACCCCGCCATGGTGCCACGCCTGCCCACCATCCGGGAGTGCCACGTCCGGATGGTGGACCGGCGTCGCCCGCTCAGACCAGCCGCCGCATCCAGCCGTGGGTGTCCTCGGAGCGCCCGTACTGCAGGTCGAGCAGCGCCGACCGGATGCGCATCGTCACCTCTCCGGCGTCCGGACCGGTCGAGACCTCGTCGTCGCCGTCCAGCAGCCGGCCGAGGGGGGTGATGACGGCGGCCGTGCCGCAGGCGAAGACCTCGGTGATCGCCCCCGAGGCCACGCCGTCCTTCCACTCGTCGACCGAGACGCGGCGCTCGACGACGTCCAGGCCCTGCTCGGCGGCGAGCGTGAGGATCGAGTCGCGGGTGACGCCCTCGAGGATCGTGCCGGTCAGCGACGGCGTGACGAGCGAGCCGTCGGCGTGAACGAAGTAGAGGTTCATGCCGCCGAGCTCCTCGACCCAGCGCCCCTCGCGGGCGTCGAGGAAGCAGACCTGGTCGCAGCCGCGGGCGATGGCCTCCTGCTGCGCGGCCAGGCTGGCCGCGTAGTTGCCGCCGCACTTCGCGTTGCCGGTGCCGCCCTCCGCGGCGCGCGTGAAGGTCCGGGACAGCCAGATGCTCACGGGCCGGACGCCGCCGGGGAAGTAGGAGCCGGCGGGCGAGGCGATGACGATGTAGTCCACCACCGCTGACGGCCGGACCCCGAGGAACGCCTCCGAGGCGAACATGAACGGCCGCAGGTACAGGCTCGTCTCACCGCCGGACGGGACCCACGCCTCGTCGGCGGCGACGAGGGCCTCGATGGAGGCGAGGAACGCGTCGACCGGCAGCTCGGGCAGCGCCAGCCGGCGGGCCGACCGTGCGAAGCGTGCCGCGTTGGCCTCGGGACGGAACGCCCACACCGAGCCGTCCGCGTGCCGGTAGGCCTTGAGCCCCTCGAAGATCTCCTGCGCGTAGTGCAGCACCGCGGTCGACGGGTCGAGCTGGAGCGGCCCGTACGCCTCGACGCGCGCGTCCGACCAGCCGCCCTCCGCCGTCCACCGGGCCCGTGCCATGTGGTCGGTGAAGTGCTTGCCGAACCCCGGGGCGGCGAGGACGGCCTCGCGCTCGCCGTCCGGGCGTGGGCTGGGGTTGCGGTGCAGCTCGAAGGCCAGCGGTGCGGTCGCGGTGGTGCTCATGGCCGCACGGTACTGGTCAGGCGAGCCGGGCCGCGATGGCGTCCCCCACCTCGGTGGTCGAGCGCGTGGCCGCGCCTCGCTCGGCGAGGTCGGCCGCGACGGCGTCCTCGACGCGACGGGCCGCCTCGGTGTGCCCCAGGTGGTCGAGCAGCATCGCGGCGGACAGGACGGCGGCCGTCGGGTCGGCCTTGCCCTGGCCGGCGATGTCGGGCGCCGAGCCGTGCACGGGCTCGAACATGCTGGGCGCCGCGCGTTCGGGGTTGACGCTGCCGGACGCCGCCAGGCCGATACCGCCGGTGATGGCCGCGGCCAGGTCGGTGACGATGTCGCCGAAGAGGTTGTCGGTCACGACGACGTCGAACCGGCCCGGGTCGGTGACCATGAAGATGGTGGCGGCGTCGACGTGCAGGTAGTCCGTCGCGACGTCCGGGAAGTGCGTGCCGACCGCCTCCACCGTGCGCCGCCACAGGTGACCGGCGTGGGTGAGCACGTTGTGCTTGTGCACGAGGGTCAGGCGCCGGCGGGGCCGGGCCTGGGCGCGGGCGAAGGCGTCCCTCACGACGCGCTCGACGCCGAACGCGGTGTTGACGCTGACCTCGGTGGCGATCTCCTGCGGCGTCCCGACGCGCAGGGCCCCGCCGTTGCCGGTGTAGGGGCCCTCGGTGCCCTCACGGACGACGACGAAGTCGACCTCGCCGGGGGCGGCGAGCGGCGACCGGACGCCCGGGAAGAGCCGCGCGGGGCGCAGGTTGACGTACTGGTCGAGCTCGAAGCGCAGCCGCAGCAGCAGGCCCCGCTCGAGGACGCCGCTCGGCACGCCGGGGTCACCGACCGCGCCGAGCAGGATCGCGTCGTGGTCACGGATCTCCTCGAGCACCGAGTCCGGGAGCGTCTCTCCGGTGGCATGCCACCGCCGCGCGCCCAGGTCGTACTCGGTGGTCTCGACGGGCACCTCGGGAGCCGCGGCGCGCAGCACCTTGAGCGCCTCCGCCGTCACCTCGGGCCCGATCCCGTCGCCGCCCACGACGGCCAGCCTCATCGCGTCGCTCATGCCGGGGAGCCTAAGCCAGCGGTCCGGATCGCGGACGTTACGTCCCAGGATTCGGAACGCCCGGCGGGAGCCCGGACGCACGGCGGCGGCCACCCCCGTGGGGCGGCCGCCGCCGGTGCGACGGGCGGGCTAGCGGCTCTGGCCCTGGTCGCGGCGGTCCATGGACTCCTGCAGGGCCTGCTGCGCCTGCCGGTCTGCCTCGGACATCGGTGTCACCTCTCGTCGGCCCGACGAGGACGTCGGGCATCTGCTCGCTGTTCGTGGGACCTGCGGTCGGCGCGCGGGGTCTCCGCGGCGGGAGGCCGACCTCGAGACGTCTAGGCCCCGCCGCGGCAGCGAAGGATGAGGGCGTGCCGCATGACGAGCCCGAGGGTAGCCAGGGATGCCCGGACCGCGACACCGATGGCCCGAATCGTGGGACGACCTTTGCGACCGCGTTACCCGGTGAGGTCGACGGTACGCACCGTCCGCGCGCCGATCGCCTCGCCGAGACGTCCGAGCAGGTCGGCCGGCACCGCCGAGTCGAGGGTGAGGACGCCGAGGGCGTGCCCGCCGCGGACGTCGCGTGACACCTGCATCGCCGCGATGTTCACCCCGGCCTCACCGAGCAGCCCGCCCAGCGTGCCGACGACGCCCGGCCGGTCGGTGTACTCCAGCACCAGCAGGTGCCCGGTCATCGGCAGCTCGATCTCGTAGTCGTCGATGCCGACGAGCTTCGGGGTGTGTCGCGGGCCGGTGACGGTGCCCGAGACCGACACGACGGCACCGTCGGCGAGGACGCCCCGCAGGGTGACGACGTTGCGGTACTCCGGGCTCTCGGGGTCGGTGACCAGCCGCACGTCGACACCCCGCTCCTCCGCGAGCACCGGAGCGTTGACGTAGGTGACCTGATCGGTGACGACGCCGGAGAACAGCCCGGTGAGCGCGGCGAGGCGCAGCACCGACACGTCGTGGTCGGTGATCTCGCCCCGCACCTCGACGTCCAGGCGCACCGGCAGCGTGTGCGCGAGCGCGGTCAGCACCTCCCCGAGCCGCTCGGCGAGCGGGATGCCCGGCCGCACGTCCTCGGCGATCGCGCCGCCCGCGACGTTCACGGCGTCCGGCACGAGCTCGCCGGCCAGCGCGAGGCGAACGGAGCGGGCCACGGCGACGCCGGCGCGCTCCTGCGCCTCCTCGGTCGACGCGCCCAGGTGCGGCGTGACGACGACTCGCGGCTCGGAGAACAGCGGCGAGGACGTCGTCGGCTCGGTGGCGAACACGTCGACGCCGGCGGCCCGCACGTGCCCGTCGGCGACTGCCTTCGCGAGCGCCGTCTCGTCGACGATGCCGCCGCGGGCGGCGTTGACGACGATCACGCCCGGCTTGGCGCGCGCCAGCGCCTCGCCGCCCACCAGCCCCTCGGTCTCGGGCGTGCGGGGCAGGTGGACGGTCAGCACGTCGCTCACCGCCAGCAGCTCGTCGAGCCCCACCAGCCGGACGCCGTGCTGCGCCGCCCGCGCGCCGGTGACGTACGGGTCGTAGGCGACGACGTCCATGCCGAAGCCCTGCAGGCGCTGCGCGACGAGGACGCCGATGCGCCCGAGCCCGAGGACGCCGAGGGTCTTGCCGGCGAGCTCCGTGCCGGTGAACTCGCTGCGCGCCCAGCGCCCGGACCGCAGCATCGCGTCGGCGGCCGGCACGTTGCGGGCCGCCGCCAGCAGCAGCGCGATCGCGTGCTCGGCCGCCGAGACGACGTTGGACGTCGGCGCGTTGACGACCATGACGCCCGCCTGGGTGGCGGCCGGCACGTCGACGTTGTCGAGCCCCACGCCGGCCCGGGCGACCACGGTGAGCCGCCGCCCGGCCGCCAGCACCTCGGCGTCCACCCGAGTGGAGGAGCGCACGAGCAGCGCGTCGGCGTCCGCCACCGCGGCGAGCAGGGCGACTCGGTCGGTGCCG
Organism: Actinomycetes bacterium; assembly: GCA_046566185.1. Taxonomy (GTDB): domain Bacteria; phylum Actinomycetota; class Actinomycetes; order Actinomycetales; family SCSIO-59966; genus SCSIO-59966. The sequence continues at coordinate 25,528 of JBKHXE010000087.1, forward strand.
TCGCAGTACCGGACGTCGACGCCCTCACCGAGCGCCTCGACCGTCGCCGGGGAGAGCGCCTCGGCGATGAGGACGACGGGCCGGCGTACGTCAGCGGCGTCCTCGCTCACCGGGCCGCGGTGCCCTCGGTGTAGTCCGAGTCGTCGCTCTTCACCCAGCTCATGAGCTGGCGCAGCTCGCGCCCGGTGGCCTCGATCGGGTGCTGCTCCTCCTGGGCACGCAGGCGCTTGAACTCGGGGGCGCCGGCGTCCTGGTCGTCGATGAAGCGCTGCGCGAAGGAGCCGTTGCGGATGTCCTCGAGCACCGCCTGCATGTTCTCCTTGACGTGCGAGTCGATGACCCGCGGCCCGGAGACGTAGTCGCCGTACTCGGCGGTGTCCGAGACGCTCCAGCGCTGCTTGGCGATGCCGCCCTCGTACATCAGGTCGACGATGAGCTTGAGCTCGTGCAGGCACTCGAAGTACGCGACCTCCGGCTGGTAGCCGGCGTCGGTGAGCGTCTCGAAGCCGTACTGCACGAGCTTCGACATGCCGCCGCAGAGCACGGCCTGCTCGCCGAACAGGTCGGTCTCGGTCTCCTCGGTGAACGTCGTCCGGATGCCGCCGGCGCGCAGCCCGCCGATCGCCTTGGCGTACGACAGCGCCAGCGGCCACGCGCTGCCGCTCGGGTCCTGCTCGACGGCCACGAGCACCGGGACGCCGCGCCCGTCGGCGAACTCGCGCCGCACGAGGTGGCCGGGGCCCTTGGGCGCCACCATCGCGACGTCCACGCCGGCCGGCGGCTTGACGTAGCCGAAGCGGATGTTGAAGCCGTGGCTGAAGAACAGCGCGTCGCCGTCCATCAGGTTCGGCTCGATCGCCTCGGCGTAGACGTGCCGCTGCACGTGGTCGGGCACGAGGACCATGACGAGGTCGGACTCCTCGCACGCCTCGAACGGCGTCACGACGCGCAGTCCCTCGGCCTCCGCCTTGGCGCGGCTGCGGCTGTTCTCGGGCAGGCCGACGCGGACGTCGACCCCCGAGTCGCGCAGGCTCAGCGCGTG
>JBKHXE010000088.1:0-5609 GCA_046566185.1 Actinomycetes bacterium
CGGTGGCCTTCCCCGGCTTCGCCGAGGTGGTCGAGCAGGCGTCGGGGCTACCGACCGTGGTGCCGACCTCGCCGCTGTTCGTGACCCCGCTGGGCATCGCGCGCAGCGCGCCCGTCCACGAGCCCGCTCCCGGGCTCGTCCGACAGTGGGGCGACCGATGAGCCCCGTCAGGACCTTGAGCAGGAACCCGATCACCACCGAGGAGAGGTGCCGTCGTGGCCGATGACTTCGAGCTCCGTGCCTACTGCTACATCGACCGGATGCAGCCGCAGTACGCCGCGTTCGTCGGGACGGTGACCCAGGGCGACCTGCCGATCGAGGGGATGGCGGCGCTCTACGTCGAGATGGCACCGGGCAACCACGTGTTCCGCGTCGTCGACGTGGCCGTCAAGGCGACGATGGCGCGCCCCGGTGCCCAGATCGTCGAGCGCCAGTTCGGCATGTTCGAGCTGCACTCGGAGTCCCAGGCGGAGGTGCTGCAGGCCGGTGAGGCCGTGCTCGGCGAGCTCGCCCTCCAGGTGCACGAGCGCAAGAAGCCCCAGATCGCCTCGATGCAGGTGATCACCAACGTCAGTCCCTACCAGACCCAGCTGCTGAACCGGTTCACGCGCGGCATGATGCTCGTCGCCGGGCAGACGATGCTGGTCATCGAGTGCACCCCCGCGGCCTACATCAACCTCGCGGCGAACGAGGCCGAGAAGGCCGCCGCCGTCAACCTCATGCACGTCACCTCGGTGGGGGTCTACGGCCGGCTCTGGATGGCCGGCACCGAGGCGGACATCATCGCCGCGCGCAACGCGGCCGTCGCTGCGCTGGAGGAGATCGATGGCCAGGACTGAGCCCGAGCGGCGCCGGTTCATCACCAGGCACGACGTGGAGGACGCCGCGGCCGAGGGACGTCCGCTCGTCGTGACCGGCCGCGACACGCTGACCGACGAGGCTGCGCAGCGGGCCCGTGACCTCGGGGTCGTCATCGAGCGTCAGGACGGTCGTGCCCGTCCAGGACGGCCGAGTGACGTGGCTCCAGAGGGCGCAGCGGCAGGAGCTTCCGAGGACCAGCTGCGGCGAGCGGTCCGCGCAGCCGTGGTCGCCGAGCTCGGCCACGAGCCGGCCGGGCTGGACGCCGCCCTCGACCGGGTGCTCGCCCGCCGTCGGTGAGGTCGATCGGCTAGCGTCGGCGACATGGCATCTCCGGAGGCGAAGTTCGCACCCATCGGCGCGTTGCGAGGCGGACTGTTGCTCATGGTCCTCGGGGCGCTGATGGCCTGGGGCCCCGTCGACTCGATCCCGCGGTGGGTGTCGCTGGGAGTCCTGTTCATCGGCGGGCTGCTCGTGGCGGTCGCGCTGGGCATCCGGACACTGCGCACGTAGACGTCAAACCACTCCGGCAGGTCAGGTCTCCAGGATGGCCCGGAGCTGCGGGATGTCACCGTCGAGCCGGCGCCTGCCCATCCTGACGATCAGCGGTGCCGGCAGCCTGAGGACGACGTTCGGGGCGGCGTCGTACGTGAAGGTGAGGCGGGTGCCACCCTCGACCGGTGCGAAAGCCCTCCGGAACGTCAACGGCAGGGGCCCCGCCACCGTTCTCCACTCCGTGAGCCGTCGGGGCTCGTACCGGACGACCGTGTAGACGGCCTTCATGCTGCGGCCCAGGAACTGACAGTGCGGGGTCGTGGTGCCGGTTCCGACGGGGCTCGGGTGGTGGGTTCGGCGGCGACCCACTCGCGCCTCCACTGAGGGTCGTTCCCCAGGTCGGAGAGATACGCGGCGACTTCCTCGAGCGGCCGCCTGACGAGGGTGGTGGACTCGAACCCGGTCATGACGGGTCCGAGGACAGCTGTGCCGGAGCGCCACGTGGTGGAGAGCTCGGACTCCCGGGGGCAGCCAGGGCGGGGACCCCGCCGTGGCGAGAGAGCTCCTCGTCGAGCAGCTCGACCAGGCGCCGGGTGCTCTGCCGCATCGCGTCCTCGATCCAGGAGGCCATCTGCTCCATGGCGAGGCGTTCCTCGGGCGTGTCCGGGGCAGCGAAGCGATGGTGGACGGTCGTCCCGTCGGCGGTGGGCTCGAACTCGGTCGTCGCGAGGAAGTGCACGGGTCCCATCGGTGTCGGGAAGGTGTTGCGGTAGGTGAAGTAGTCGTAGGGCCGCCAGTCGAGGAGCTCCTCCGTGCTTGCGTTCTCGCCGTGCATGCAGTGGTTGGTGGCTCCTACGCCGCGGCGGTTTCCGGTCGCCGTCGTCTGCACACCGGTCACGCCGAGCTGCCATCTGACCCGTCGGCTCGGCGTCGTCACGAACTCCCAGGCCAGCTGCGCAGGGGCAGCCGTGTGCGTGTCCATCCCGAAGACCGCCTGCTCCGCGTCGACCATGACGCGGATTCGCGAGTTCTCCTCCTGCCAGCGGCGCTCGAGGTCGTGGACCCACAGCCGCACCTCGCCGATGTGCTCGTAGGTCTCGCCGGAGACACGCATGCCGAGCGCCGAGACGTCCACGTCCATCGCGTCGACGCACTGTTGGCTGAACACCGCGTAGGCCTCGATCCCTGTCGACGCGACCACGCGGTTCTTCAGCAGGCGGTGGGCAAGGATGACGTCGGGGCCGAGCAGCTCCTCCTGGTCGGCGACACGCTGACGCAGGATCGTGCCGTGATGGACCACGAACTTCAGGTTCAGGTCCGGGATTCGCGTGCAGGCGTTGCAGTCGCAGGACGTCGCGTACTGCACGTCGCGGCGGCGTCGACGGAACCCGAAGTAGCAGCGCTCGATCGTGTCGAGCAGCAGCGACCCGTCGATCGTCTCGGCGACCGCGAACGTGAACGCGGCGTCGCCCTCGAGCTTGGCGAGCCGGAAGCCGGGCTGCAGTGCCGACACGATCGCGCCGAGCAGATCCGCGAGGATGTCATGGGCGTGGTCGAGCTCGACCCCGGCGAGGTAGCCCGTGTAACCGGAGATGTCCGCAATGAGCAGGCACGCCGGTTCCGTCGTACCTGCGGGACGCATCCGTCCTCCTCGACGTACGTGAGAGGGGCGGCTCGCCGGCGCCGCCGAGATCGGCCGCGTGCCGCTTCCGCCGCTCGAAATCTACTGCGGGGAACGCCGTCGCGCACCGGGCGCCGACCGTAGCGGGGGAAGGGTCACCCGGTTTGTCCGGAGTGCGTCGGCTGTGGTCTAGATGCAGCCGCTCAACAAGCGCACCCGCTGCCGCGCGCCGTCACCCTCGCCGAGCCCAGGATGCTCGTCGCGACCACGCGAGTGCCGGCAGAAGCGTCTCCTGATCGAAGGTCGCGGGGCCGTCGAGGCGACCCGGCAACTTCCCGGCGCCCGCCGGGCCGAGCTGGAGATCCAGGGGGTGTACGACGGTCGCGGGTTCGTGAACACGGCGTACACCATCACTCGTGACGCGCACACGACGTCCTACCGAGCTCGGTCATCAACCAGATGGTCGGCATCGTCACGGTGGTGCTGCTGCTCGCGGTGGTCATCGCGCTCGGTGCGCTGCTCGGCGCCGGGCTCGGCATCGGACTCGGGCTCGCGCTGGTCAAGGGGTGGCCGACGAGGGCATCGAGAAGATCGCGGTGCCCGGTCCGAAGCTGGCCCGCCTACGTCCTCGCGGCGGCGGTCGCGGGCGCGCTGGCCGCGATCGGGCCGGCGCGTCGGGCGTCGGACGTGGACGTCCTCCGAGCGGTGGTGACCGACTGACCTGACCGCCGTACCCCCTGCGCCGCCTCCGGTCCTCGGACCGGGGGCGGCGTGCGCATGGCTCGGCCGGTCGAGCCTGTGCCCGGTCGGTCGAGCCTGTCGAGACCCCGGCCCGGCTGTGGACAACGGACCGCACGGCCGGGGTTCGGGGGGAGCGCGTCCCTACGTTGCCGGGCACGGCGCTCACGCGCATCCCGTCGCTCTCGGAGGCAGTCATGGCAAGTCGGGCAACTCGTCGGCGCATCCTCGACGACGTCAGGCGGAGGATCGACGAGTTCGGGTGGGCGGTGCAGACGGTCGGCGCCTGCTGCTGCGTGCCGGGCTGCACCGGCGGTGGCCCCGACGAGAAGGAGTTCGGCTACACGGTCGGGCTGACGCGGTACGGCGGCCACCCGGAGCTGATCATCACCGGAGTCGCGCAGATGGAGACCGGGCGCCCGCTGAACCTGCTCGGGGAACGGGTCCGCTCGGGGGAGCGGTTCGCTCACGGGGACGTGGTGCACGGGATCGCCGCCGATCGCCCCGTCCGGCTCGTCGCGGTCGATCCGCGCGCGAGCATCGAGTACCTCATCCATGCGAACGCGTTGTACCGCTGCCCCGGGCGTCCCCCCGTGCCGGCGCTGCAGGTGGCGTGGCCGGACTGCGGTGGACGGTACCCGTGGGACGCGGGGTGTCACGTCGCCGATCTGCAGCCGTTGCTGGGCCTGCCGTCAGGCTGACGGCCCTGGTTCGAAGTTCCGGGCGATCTTCGCAGGTCCCGCCGACGCGGAGGTGTGCGGGCACAGCGCTGCGAGGCAGACTGACCCCGTGCTCGAGGACTTCGTCGTGGCCCGCAACCCGGACGGTGACTCGAGCCTGCCGTACCTCCTGCGCATCCCCTTGCCCGAGCGGCCCGTGATCCTCAAGGCACGGGAGATGTGGCCGCGCACCAGCAAGGTGTACTGCCACCGCGTCGAGGAGTGGCCGGCTGACGTCGAGGTGGTGGAGCGCGTCCCGGTGCGGAACTGCCAACGGCGTGGGGCTGCCATCGACCTCGTGCTCGACCGGGCCAGAGAGAACCGGTCCCAGCTCGTCATCACCCGGGTCCGCGGTGGACGCCAGGTGATCTTCTGGCAGACCGCGCGGACGGCCAAGCAGGCCCGACCGGCGGTCGCCGTACCCACTGCTCGGGCAGCCGGCGTGGCTGGCCTGGAGGTCGTCGTCGACAGCAACGAGCGGTACGCCTACCGGTTCAGCGATCGCGACGTCACGATTGTGCGCAGCCGGCTCGCTGCTGGCGACTACGGAATCGTGCACGACGGGCAGCTCGTGGCCTCGGTGGAGCGCAAGAGCCTGCAGGATCTCGTCTCGTCGCTGACGACCGGGAAGCTGAAGTACCAGCTCGCCGACCTGGCTGCGCTGCCTCGGGCCGCAGTCGTGGTGGAGGATCGGTACTCGTCGGTCTTCCGGCTCGACCGGGTCCGGCCCGCGGTCGTGGCCGACGGCCTGGCGGAATGCCAGGTGACGTGGCCGAGCGTTCCCCTGGTGTTCTGCGAGACCCGCAAGCTCGCCCAGGAGTGGGTGTACCGCTTTCTGGCGGCAGCGCACCGGGCCGTCGAGGTCGACGCCGATGGGCAGCTGGCTGTCGACGCTCTGGCGGGTGCTCCCGAGCTCGCCCCACCCCCGCCAACGCTGGCCGAGATCAGGACCTGGGCCCGGGAGAACGGTTATGCCGTGTCCGACCGCGGCCGGGTGAGCCGCGCCGTCCGCGAGGCCTTCGAGGCGGCTGCCGGGAAGCCTTGATCCCCCGCCTGTCGAGACCCGGGCCGGGTTTCGTCCACAGTGACCCGGGGGGTGGGGTTGTCCCCGGTCCGAAATCTCGTGCCCCGGGGTGGGGTCGGTTGCGGGCAGGCTGTGGTCATGACGTTGTTGCAGG
>JBKHXE010000089.1:0-4804 GCA_046566185.1 Actinomycetes bacterium
ATCCGGGCGTACGACTCGTCCTCGTGCGTCTTGCCGACCTCGAGGCGCTCGACGACGTAGTCACCGCCGAGGGTGAGCACGTCGTCCATGCACCGGCCGAGCACCCCGCTGTCCAGCAGGTGACCTCGGATCTCGACCTTCTCCGAAATCGACACCGCAGAGCCTCCCTCGATGTGACGTCAGGCGGAGGCTACCGCCGCGCCGAGTCCGTCAGACCACCGCGCCGTCGTCGTCGTCCGGGTCGCGCCGGCTCGGCATCCGCACCACCAGAGTGGCGAAACCACCGACGAACGCCGCGATCCCGCCGAGGATGAGGACCTGTGGCACCGAGCGCCAGAACAGTGCGGTGAGCAGGAAGAACAGCGGCGAACCGAGGACGCCGACCCACGCGAGGGTGGTGAAGAGGTCGCCGCGCGGCAGGGGAGGCGGCTCCGGCGGCACGAAGCGTTCGTCGTCGTCCGGCTCGGCCACTGCGGCTGCTTCGCGCACCCGGTCGCCTCCGACGTGCGACGGCACCCGGCCCCAGTCCTCGGCGACGTCGTCCTCGACGGCCGGGCCGACGTCGTCCGGACGGTCGTCGGCGTTCTCGGACGCCGGCCAGGAACCGGCCTCGCTCTCGCCGGCGTCCCACCGGGCGACGATGTCGGCCCAGGCGGCCTCGACGTCGACGCCCCCGTCGTCGTCCCGGTCGCGCGGGTCGGTGCTCACGGAGCGCGCACCTCCTCGCTCACGCGGCGGACGAAGTCGGCGCTGCCCTTGAAGATGGCCTCGGCGTCGTTGTCGAGGGTGGCGACGTGGTAGCTGTCGTGCAGGACGACCTCGGTGACGTCGGTGGAGGAGACCCGGGAGAGCACCAGCGCGGTGCTGGACGCCGGGACGACGTGGTCGACGGCCGAGCGGTAGACCAGCAGCGGGTGAGTGATCTCGGGAAGGTCGCGGACGACGTCCCGCTGGGCGCTGACGACCGAGTGCAGGGCCCGCAGCGGCAGGCGGTCGTAGCCCAGCTCGGTGACCCCGGTCTTCTTGATGTCGTCGGTGACGCCGGGGAACGAGGGCATCAGTCGGTGCAGCACGGGCAGCGACGGCAGGAGCCAGTGCTCGAACCTCACACCGGGGTTGACGAGGACGAGCCCCGCGACGTCCGGGCCGTGGTCCTCGGCGAGCCGCAGGCCGAGCGTCGCGCCGACGGACAGGCCGCCGACGACGACGGCGCGGTGCGCGCGGCGCAGCGCCCGGAACTCGCGGTCGACCGTGGCGTACCAGTCGTCCCAGCGGGTGACGTTGAGCTCCTGCCACGTCGTCCCGTGCCCCGGCAGGCGCGGCGCGCGGACGGTGAACCCCTCGGCTGCCAGGTACTCGCCCCACGGACGCATGCTCGCCGGGCAGCCGGTGAAGCCGTGCACGAGCAGTACGGCGACCTCGCCACCGTCGTGGCGGAAGGGTTCGGCACCAGGGCGCACGGGCACGTCGTCATCGTCGCACGCGGGTAGGGCGCGGTCGAGGGCGCCGTCACGGTTGCCGAGTCCGTAGAGTGAGGGCCGCGTCTCCCGCCTGCGGCGACGCCGGAGGTGGCGACGTTGTTCTACTGGTTCCTGAAGCGGGTGGTCCTGGGGCCGATCCTCAGGGCGCTGTTCCGTCCCTGGGTCAAGGGGCTGGAGAACATCCCCGAGAGCGGGCCGGCGATCCTCGCCAGCAACCACCTGTCCTTCTCGGACTCGATCTTCCTGCCGCTGATGGTGCCGAGGCGCATCACGTTTCTCGCGAAGTCCGACTACTTCACCGGGCGCGGCGTGAAGGGCCGGACGACGGCGGCGTTCTTCAAGGGCGTCGGTCAGCTGCCGGTCGACCGGTCCGGCGGGCGCGCCAGCGAGGCGGCGCTGCGGACCGGCCTGCGCGTGCTGCGCCGCGGTGACCTGCTCGGCATCTACCCCGAGGGCACCCGCAGCCCCGACGGCCGCCTGCACCGCGGCAAGACCGGGGTCGCGCGGATGGCGCTCGAGGGGAAGGTGCCGGTGCTGCCCGTCGCGATGATCGACACCGACAAGGTGCAGCCGATCGGCAAGAAGGTGCCGAACATCCGCCGCGTCGGCATGATCATCGGCCCCCCGCTGGACTTCTCCCGGTACGAGGGCATGGAGGGCGACCGCTTCGTCCTGCGCTCCATCACCGACGAGATCATGTACGAGCTGATGAAGCTGTCGGGCCAGGAGTACGTCGACGTCTACGCCGCCAGCGTCAAGGCCAAGATCGCCGCCGCCGCCCGCGAGCGGGCGCGCGAGCGCTTCGAGGAGCTGGCGGCCCGCGGTCGCGAGGTGCTGGCGCACGACCGCAAGGACGGCGAGCCCGCGCCGGTCGACGGGCCGGCTGCCGCCGAGGCCGCGGAGGGGCGGTCCGACGCCGAGGTCAGCGACTCCGTCACGGACGTCGTCACCGAGGACCCCGCCGCGGACGCCGACCCGGCCGCCTCCCCACCCCCCGCCCGTGATCAAGGAAACCGAGCGTGATCAAGGAAACCGTGCACGCGGCAGCACGGTGACGCTCACCCGCTGGGCGAGCGTGTTGGCCATCCCCTGACGGTTCCACTCCTGGTCGACCGGCTGGACGTCCCCGCTCTCGTCGGCGGCCCGCACGACGACCTCGTGGTCGCCCTCCGTCGCCTCCCAGTCGTAAGTCCAGGCGCGCCACGCCCACGGGTGGTCGGTCTGCGAGGCCAGCTGAGCGGCGTCCCAGGTGCGGCCGCCGTCCACGCTCACCTCGACACGCAAGACCGGGGCCTGGCCGGACCAGGCCCGGCCCTGGAGTCGGATGAGTCCCGCGTGCGTGAACCGCTCGCGGGTCATGAAGTCGGGCCATCCCGGTGGGATCACGAGCGCCCGCGGGCGGATGCGCGTCACCGGCTCGCCCGGCTCCTGGGCGTCCTGCTTGATCCGGTACGCCGTGGCGTTCTGGAAGCCGTCGAACGGCGTCTCCAGCACCTCGATCCGGGTCAGCCACTTCACGTGGGCCATCCCGTACCAGCCGGGGACGACGAGGCGCAGGGGTGCGCCGTGCTGAGGCGGCAGCGGCATGCCGTTCATCGTGTGCGCGAGCAGCACCTCGGGACGGCGCGCCTCGGCGATCGGCAGGCCGCGCGCGTAGTCCTGCTCGACCCCGCGCTCGACGCCGTGGTCGGCGCCGGTGAACGCGATGTCGACGGCTCTGGGGCTGGCGCCGGCCTCCTCCAGCAGTGGGGCGAGCGGGGTGCCCGTCCACTCCGCGGTGCCCACCGCCTCGTTCAGCCAGGGCTGGCTGACAGGCCGCGGTGTCAGGCGGGCCCGGCCGTTGCCGGCGCACTCGAGGGTGACGCGGTGGGTCGCTCGCGGACAGTGGAGTAGGTCGTCGAGGGTCAGCGTGAGCGGCCTGTCGACGGCGCCGCCGATGCTCAGCGTGTACGTCGCGGGGTCGACGGCCGGGATGTCGTAGTGCGTCAGCAGGTAGTGCAGCCCCGGGGGCGTGACGTCGTAGCGCAACGCCTCCAGCGGCATGCCGTGGTTGCGCGCTGCGAGCGCCAGCTCGTCGAGTGAGATCGCCTCGTCCGGGGCGGCGACGCGGGCCATGCCGCGGGTCTCTGTGGTCACGCCGACCGGTCTACCCCCCGCGCCGAGGGGTTGTCCACAGGTTCTCGGTCGGGACTCCCGCTGCCCGTTTCGTTCTGGTTATGGTCTGTGGTCATGAGTCGTGGGGGAGCGGCGGGACTGCTGGTGGTGTCGGCTCTGGTGCTGGGCGCCTGCTCGGACGGCGAGGCGCAGGCCGAGCCGTCGACGTCGCCGAGTCTGTCGGTGACGGCCACCCAGACGCCGACGGTGACGTCCACCGAGGAGATCGTTCCGGAGCCGACGATGCCGCCGGAGGCGCGGGAGCAGACGGCTGAGGGGGCGGCTGCTTTTGTGCGCTATTGGTTTGATCTGGTGAACTACGGATACGCGACCGGAGACACAGAACCTTTGGAGCTCTTGTCGCATCCTGATTGCGCCACCTGCAAGAGCATTGCGGATCAGATAAATGGGCGTTACGGAAAAGGTGGACGGTTCGATGATGGCGTCATTAGTGTCGGATCGGCAGAGGCCACAGTTCCTGACGAACGTGGCGCCGCACTCGTAACCGTCGGTTACAAGCAGGAGGCGCTGAAAGAACTGAGCCGCACAGGCGTGGTGGAGAACTCAGGTACACCCGAGCAAGGGACGTTGGCCGTGTACGTCTTGAGTGACGGCGCGTGGACGGTTTTCGGGATCGCTGATGAGTGACCGCGAGTCCTTCGCGTTCGGCAACAGATACATGGCCGCCTCTGTACTCTCCGTCGCCGCTCTTCTCGCCCCGGTTGGACCGACTCCTTCGCCGAACGGGGTCCGGTCGAACATCAGCGAGGATTCAATTGAGATTGCGCGCCGTCTCAACGTGCCTACACAATCGCGCTTCGACCAGACCGCTCGAGCCGCGCCGGCTGAGATTTCCTACAGGTACACCTCGGTTCCCGCCTGCACGGGAAACAATCCCAACTCGGAGAATGCGGACGTCTTTTGTCCTGCGGCGGAAGCGGTGTGCCCCCCTGGTGAGCTCATGTATTGGCTCTACCGATCTGCGGCGGAAGCGGCGCCCGGAACGGGGTGGACCCAAGTGGGTCAGCGCTGCCAAGGGGCGCGGGATCCCGCCGAGCCGCGGCCTGAGATTCCCGGCTTCACCCTCGCCGACTTCCAGCGCCTCCCCCTCCCCGCCGGCACGCCACAGATCGAGCCCGACAACGGCTACACGCTCATCGGCGTCCCGA
>JBKHXE010000090.1:0-24398 GCA_046566185.1 Actinomycetes bacterium
TGCGGGTCGAGCTCGACGGGCGAGCGGTCGAGCCGGTCCCACTCCAGCGTGGCGGGTGCGGGCGCGCCCGTGACGGGGCCCGCCGAGGCGGCCAGCCGCAGGTCGTCACCGTTCCCGAACGCGGCGTCCGCGGGGATCTCGTCGAGCACCAGCACCGCGACGTCCGCGTCGGCGGCCTCGCGGGCCGACTCCGCCACCAGGCGGGCCGCGAGCGCCTCGTCGCGGCCCGCCGTGATCGCCTGGGTGCAGTCGGCGGCGGCCTGCAACCACGCCTCCCGCGACCGGCTCTGCTCGTAGAGGCGGGCGTTCTCGACCGCGACGCCGGCCGCCGCCGCGAGGGCGACGACGACCTCCTCGTCCTGCGCCGAGAAGTCGCCGGGTTCCCCGTCGGGGCCGAGCTTCTCGGTGAGGTAGAGGTTGCCGAAGACCTCGTCGCGCGTGCGCACCGGCACGCCGAGGAAGCCCCGCATCGGGGGGTGGTGCGCCGGGAAGCCGACCGACCGCGGGTGCTCGTGGATGTCACGCAGCCGCAGGGGGCGGGGGTCCTCGATGAGCAGCCCGAGGACGCCGTGGCCGGTGGGCAGGTGCCCGATCCGCTCGCGCAGCTCCGGCTCGAGCCCGTGGGTGACGAACTCGACCAGGCTGGTGCCGTCCCTGCTGAGGACGCCGAGGGCCCCGTAGCGGGCGCCGGAGAGCAGGCAGGCGGTGGCGACGATCCGCTCCAGGACGGCGGGCAGGTCGAGCTCGGAGGAGACGGCCACCACGGCGTCGAGCAGGGTGCTCAGCCGCTCGTGCGACGCCCGGACGGCGCCGGCGCGCTCCCGCAGCTCGGACAGCAGGTCGTCGAGGTCGACGCGCGACAGCGAGGGGACGATGCCGGGCTCGTGCGGTCGGGGTTCCCCCATGCTCATGATCGTAGGCGGCGGTCCGGTCAGGCCGGTTGACGGTCCCGCACCTGCCGGACGACCAGCACCGGGCACGAGGCGTGGTGCAGCACCTCCCGGCTGACGGAGCCGAGCAGCATCGCCCGCAGCCCACCGCGGCCCCGGGACCCGACGACGACGAGGCGGGCGTTGCGGGAGTGCCGCAGCAGCGCCTCCACCGGGTGGGTCTGTGCCAGCACCTGCTCCACCGGCACGTCCGGGTGGTCGACGGCGAGGCCCGCCACCGCCTCGGCCAGCACCGCCTGCGCCTGCGTCACCTCGGGGTGGTCGGGTCCGGAGACGAAGCCGAGGGCGTCGGTGACCGGCGACAGGGCCAGCACCGCCCGCAGCGTGGTGTGCTCGCGTGCCGCGACGTCCGCCGCGCACCGCACCGCGGTGACGGACGACGGCGACCCGTCCACCCCGACGACCACCGGCCCCCGGGACCGCACGCGAGGTCCCCGGACGACGAGCACGGGGCACGGCGCGTGCGCCGCCACCGCGGTGCTCGTCGACCCCAGCAGCATCCGGGCGACGGGCCGGTGGCCGTGGCTGCCCACCACGAGGAGGTCGCCCTGGCGGACCTGGGAGAGCAGGACGGCGCTGGGCGACCCGGCGTCGACGTGGCTGGTCACCCGGTCGGCGCCCAGCGCGGCGGCGGCTCGCTCGACCGCCAGCGCGACCGCCTCCCGGGTGGCCCGCCGGTACGCGCGCTCGTACGAGGGCAGGTCGGCGGGCAGTTCGACGGCGCTCACCAGGTGCAGCCCGGCCGACCGCTCGCGCGCCTGGTCGACGGCCGCCGCCAGGGCGGTGTCGGCCGACGACGACCCGTCGTAGCCCAGCACGACTCGCGACTCCACGGGACCACTGTCCCGGCACCGCTCCGCGCGGCACACACCCCAAGGGCCCGGTAGGTGAGGACCTTCGTCCCGAGGCGTCCGGGCTCGTGCTGCGGCGTAGCATCGGCACGTGGCCGACCAGGACGACGCTCGGATGATCAAGGTCTACCTCGTCGACGACCACGAGGTGGTGCGCCGCGGGCTCAAGGAGCTGCTCGAGACCGCGGGCGACATCGAGGTCGTGGGCGAGTCCGGCGCCGCGGGGGAGGCCGCGCGCCGGATCCCCGCGCTGCGGCCCGACGTCGCCGTCCTCGACGCGCGGCTGCCCGACGGCAGCGGCATCGACGTGTGCCGCGAGGTCCGCTCGCGGGACCCGCACATCAAGGCGCTCATCCTCACCTCGTACGACGACGACGAGGCGCTCTTCGCCGCCATCATGGCCGGCGCCGCGGGGTACGTGCTGAAGGACGTGCGGGGCTCCGACCTCGTCGACGGCATCCGGCGGGTGGCCGCGGGCCAGTCGCTGCTCGACCCCGCGGTCACCGAGCAGGTGCTGCGGCGCCTGCGGTCCGGCCCGGCGGAGGACCCCCGGCTGGCGTCGCTCACGGCGCAGGAGAAGCGGATCCTCGGGCTGATCGCCGACGGCCTGTCGAACCGCCAGATCGCCGAGACCATGTTCCTGGCCGAGAAGACCGTGAAGAACTACGTCTCCTCCCTGCTGGCCAAGCTGGGCATGGAGCGGCGCACCCAGGCGGCCGTGTTCGCCGCCAAGCTCGACCGGCAGTGACCTCCGACTCGGACTGACTTTCGCCTCTGCTGGGCGGGCGCCGTCCTCCCTAGCGTCACCCGCGAAGGGTGGTGGTGCGCATGCCGGACGGGCGGCTGGACGTGGGGCTGGGCGCGCCGCTGCCCGTGGTGGCGGGGGTCGACGGCTCGGTCGCCTCGGTGGCGGCGGCGCACGAGGCCGCGCACGAGGCGGTCCTGCGCGGCGCGGTGCTCGAGCTCGTCGCGGTGCCCAGGGCCGAGGTGCCGGCCCCGCGCGGGTCGGCGCGGGCGGTCCCCGGCGCGGTCGACGACCTCGCCGCTGGCCTCGCGGAGCTGCACCCGGGTCTGCCGGTCGCGGCGCGTGCGGTGCCCGGCGGGCCGGCCGGGGTCCTGGCGTCGCTCTCCCGGGAGGCAGGCCTGCTGGTGCTCGGGGCCCGGGGCGCCGGGGGACGGCGCGCGTGGGCGCGGGGCAGCGTCGTCGGGGCGGTGCTGCGGTCGGCCCGGTGCCCGGTGCTGCTCGGCCGCCGCGACACCGGTCTGTCCGGTGCCGCGGCACGGGTCGTGGTGGTGCACGCCGAGGGCGACCTGGCGCGCGCGCTCCCGCTGGTGGACGTCGCGCTGGCGGCCGCGGCGCGCCGGGGCGCGGCGCTGCTCGTGCTGCGCCCCTACGCGCCCGGGCCCGGCGAGGACGCCCCGCGGGCCCTGCGGCGGGTGCGGGGCGTCACCGCCGCCCTCCTGGACTCCCTGTGCCTCGACCTCGTCCCCGAGCACCCGGTGGTCACCACCGTGCACACGCGCGACGCCGGTCCGTCGGCGCTGGCGTGGCACGCGCGGGACGCCGAGCAGGTCGTGGTGGACGCCGCCCGGCTGCTCGACGACGGGTTCACGGCGGTGCTCGCCGGGCTGCGCGCCGGTGTGGTCGCCGTGCCGCGCGGCGCCCGCGACCGGCGCGAGGGCTGCCTGGCGCTGTACCGGCAGACGCTGCTCGCGGAGCTGGCCGCCACGCCCCGCCGGGGGGACGGCTGTCGCACCCCGGAGGAGCTGGACGACGCGTGGCGCGTCGGCACCGCGCGTCCCGCGGTCGGGACGGGGGTGGCCACCGCGTGGCAGGCCTGTCTGCAGGCCGCCGTGGACGCCGGGGCCGTGCCGTGAGGCAGGAGAAGGCCGCCGTGGTCCTGACGATGGCGTTGGAGGACGGGCACCGCGGGATGGCGGACCTCCTCGGCGGCAAGGGCGCGAACCTCGCCGAGATGACCCGGCTGGGGCTGCCCGTGCCGCCCGGCTTCGTCGTCACCACCGAGGCCTGCCGCGCCTACCTGGCGGCCGGGCGGGAGCCGGACGGTCTCGCCGAGGAGATCGACGCCCGGCTGCGGCGCGTCGAGCGCCGGGCAGGGCGCCGGTTCGGGGACCCGGCCGACCCGCTCCTGGTCTCCGTGCGCTCCGGCGCCCGGTTCTCGATGCCCGGGATGATGGACACCGTCCTCGACGTCGGGCTGACCGAGGCGACGCTGCCGGGGCTCGCGCGCCGGGCCGACGAGCGCTTCGCGTGGGACTGCTACCGCCGACTGGTGCAGATGTACGGCCGGACCGTGCTCGGTGTGGACGGCGCGCTCTTCGAGAAGGTGCTGGACGAGGCGCGCGAGGCCGCGGGGGTGACCGACGACCAGGGCCTGGACGTCGAGGCGCTGCGGCAGGTCGCCCACCAGTTCCGGGCGCTGCTGCGCGAGCAGGCCGGTGCGGACCTGCCGGAGGACCCCCGCGAGCAGCTGGCGCGTGCCGTCCGCGCCGTGTTCGCCTCGTGGAACTCGCCACGCGCGGTGCTGTACCGCCGGCAGGAGGGCATCGCCGCCGACCTCGGGACGGCGGTCAACGTCGTGGCGATGGTCTTCGGCAACACCGGCCCCCGCTCCGGGAGCGGCGTCTGCTTCACGCGCGACCCGGCGACCGGCCACCCCGGTGCCTACGGCGACTACCTGCCGAACGCGCAGGGCGAGGACGTCGTGGCCGGCATCCGCCGGACGGTGCCGCTGGCCGAGCTCGCCGTCCTCGACCCGGCGTCGTACGCACAGCTGACGGGCCACCTCGCGACGCTGGAGCGCCACTACCGGGACCTGTGCGACGTCGAGTTCACGATCGAGGACGGGCGGCTGTGGATCCTGCAGACCCGGGTCGGCAAGCGGACGGCGGGTGCCGCGTTCCGCATCGCGTGCCAGCTCGTCGACGAGGGCCTGATCGACCTCGACGAGGCGCTGCGGCGTGTCACAGGTGAGCAGCTCACGCAGCTCCTGCACCCGCGGTTCGCGGACGGCCAGCGGCGGGCCGTGCTGGCCCGCGGGCTGCCGGCCAGTCCGGGTGCCGCGGTCGGGCAGGCGGTGCTGGACTCCGAGCGTGCCGTCGCGTGGGCCGCGCAGGGCCGCAGGGTCGTGCTCGTACGCCCCGAGACCAGCCCGGACGACCTGCACGGGATGGTGGCCTCGGTGGCCGTCGTCACCGCGCGCGGCGGACTGACCTCCCACGCGGCGGTCGTCGCGCGGGGCATGGGCCGCACGTGCGTCGCCGGCGCAGACGGGCTCGTCGTCGACACCGAGCACCGCGTCGTCACCGGGCCCGGCGGCACGCTCACCGAGGGGGACGTCGTCTCGGTCGACGGCACCACCGGCGAGGTGGTGCTCGGCGAGCTGGCCGTCGAGCCCGGCGTGGTCGCCCGGGCGCTGGAGCACGGCACGTCCGACACCGACGACGACGTCGTGCGGTCGGTGCTGCGGCTGCTCGCGCACGCCGACCTGCGCCGCACCGTCGGTGTGCGCGCCAACGCCGACACCCCGTCGGACGCGCGCCGCGCGCGTCGACTCGGGGCCGAGGGCATCGGACTGTGCCGCACCGAGCACATGCTGCTCGGGGAGCGCCGGCGCCTCGTGGAGGACATCGTGCTCGACTCAGGACGGGCGAGGGCGTACCAGGCCCTGCACGACCTGCAGCGCGAGGAGCTCCGCGCCGTCCTCGAGGCGATGGACGGCCTGCCCGTCGTCGTCCGGCTGCTCGACCCGCCGCTGCACGAGTTCCTGCCCGACCTCACCGAGCTGTCCGTGCGGGCGGCCCTGGACGACGCGGCCGGTCACCCCGATCCGGACGTCGCCCGGCTGCTCGCCGCGGTGCGTCGCCGGCACGAGGCCAACCCGATGCTCGGGCTGCGCGGCGTCCGGCTCGTCGCCGTCGTCCCCGACCTCTACGCGGTGCAGGCCCGGGCGCTGGCGCACGCGGTGGTCGACCTGCTGGACACGGGCCACGCGCCACGGCCCGAGCTGATGGTGCCGCTGGTGGCGGAGGCCGCGGAGCTGGCCGCCGCGCGCAGGGTCGTCTCGGCCGCGGTGGCCGAGGTGGCGGCCGAGCGCGGCCGAGCCGTCGAGATCCCGGTCGGGAGCATGATCGAGCTGCCCCGGGCCGCCCTGACCGCCGGCCGGATCGCCGCGGAGGCGGACTTCTTCTCGTTCGGCACCAACGACCTCACGCAGACGACGTGGGGCCTGTCGCGCGACGACGCCGAGGCCTCCTTCCTGCCCGCGTACCGGGAGGCCGGGCTCGTGCGGACGGACCCGTTCGTGTCGATCGACACCGTCGGGGTCGGGCGCCTGGTGGAGCTGGCCGTGACCGAGGGGCGGGCCGCCCGGCGCGACCTGGGGCTCGGCGTCTGCGGCGAGCACGGCGGCGACCCCGCCTCGGTGCGGTTCTTCGCCGCCGTCGGCGTCGACTACGTCTCGTGCTCACCGCCGCGCGTGCCTGTGGCGCGGCTCGAGGCGGGTCGGGCCGTCGTCCTCGGCGAGGCGGCGAGCGAGTCGGACACCCGCTGAGGAGAGGAGTCGGGCGATGGGTGAGCAGCAGACGGTCCTGGCCGGCAGTGACGGCAGCCGGCGCAGCGGGGCGGTGCTGGACGCCGCGGCCCGGGAGGCGTCCGCCCGCGGTGCGCGGCTGGCGGTCGTCACCGTCGTCCTCGAGGCCGCGGAGACGAGCCACAGCCTGAGGGCGCTCCTGGCGGACGAGGCCCGCGCGGCCGAGCTCGCCGACCGGAGCCTGGAGGAGGCCGTCACCCGGGTGCGTGCCCGGTACCCGGCCCTCGAGGTCACGACCCACCGCCTGGACGACCGCGCCGTCGAGGAGCGCGCCGACCTGCCGGGTGCGCTGGCGGGTGCCGCGCTGCTCGTGGTCGGCTCGCGGGGCCCGCAGGCCCAGCCGGCCTTCGGGCTCGGGAGCGTCAGCCGGCACCTGCTGAGGAGCACCACGTGCCCGGTGCTCGTGGTCCCCGACGAGGGCCCGGTCTCGTCGGCGCGCGGGCAGGGCCCGGTCGTCGCCGGGCTGGACGACGACGGGCGAGCGGGCGACGTGCTGGGGGCCGCGCAGGCCGCGGCCGAGCGGCACGGCACGTCGGTGCTCGCCGTGCACGCGTACCACCCGCGCGCAGGGCAGGACGAGGCGACGGCCCAGCGGCGGGCCGAGCAGCTGCTCGGCGGGTCGCCGGTCGACCTGCTCGTCGCCGCCGGCGACCCGTCGGACGTGCTCGTCGAGCACGCGGCCGGCGCCTCCGCGCTCGTCCTCGGGACCCGCGGGCCGGCGGCCCTGGCCGGGCTCGCCGTGGACTCCGTGAGCCGCCGGGTCCTCGACGCCGCGCCGTGCCCGGTGCTGCTGCTGGTGCCGCGCACGCCGCCGTCGCGCCGGGGCGCGCAGGCCGTGTCGTCGGAAGACTGCGAGAACGCACCCGGATCCGCCACGATGCGGTGATGCAGCGGGCCCAGCGGACCCAGCCCGACCGAGTACCGCGCCCCGCGCGTGCGCGCTGGGTGCTGCTGGGCTTCGCCGGCGCGCTGACCCTGGCCCTCGCCCTCACCGTGGCCGCGACGGCCCTGGTGGCGCAGGGCACGCGGGAGTCCGAGCAGCGGACGGCGCTCGTCCTCCTCCTGCTCTCCTCGGCGCTGACGACCCTGACGCTGGCGGTAGCGGTCCGGCAGGGGTTCCGCGCGGTCCTCGCCCCTCTGCGACGCCTGGCGGACGAGGCCTCCGCGGTCGCGGCGGGCGACCTCGACCACGACCTGGACGTCGGGGGCGCGCCCGAGCTGCGGGCCGTGGCCGGCGCCGTCCGGGCGATGCGGGACCGGCTGCTGCACGAGCGGTCGCTGGCGGCCTGCCGCAGCCTGCTCATCGGCCAGGAGGACGAGCGGCGCCGGCTGGCGATGGGCATCCACGACGACAGCGTCCAGGCCGTGCTGGCGGCCTCGCTGCGGCTGCAGCGGCTGCGACGGCAGGTGCCCGCCGACGACGTGGAGACCATGACCCTCGTCCGGCAGGTGCAGGCCGACCTCGAGGAGGCCATCGGCCGGCTCCGGCGGATGATCTTCGAGCTCCATCCCCCGACGCTCGACCGCGACGGGCTGGAGGCGGCCGTGCGCCTCTACCTCCGCGAGACCTTCGACCCCGCCGGCATCGCGTGGTCGGTCGAGACGAGCGGGGACCTGCCGGAGGACCCCGTGACGACCTCGTTGGTGTACCGCATCTTCCGCGAGGCCGCGCTCAACGTCCTGCGGCACTCCGCGGGCCGCCGGGTCGACGTCCGGCTGACCGTCGGTGACGAGGAGATCGGGGTCGAGGTCACCGACGACGGCGTGGGGTTCGACCTCGGACGGACGGGCAGCCCGGCCCCCGGGCACCTCGGCCTGCTCGCCAGCCGGCAGCTGTGCGAGGCGGCAGGCGGCCGGTGGGCCGTGGAGAGCGCCCCCGGGAGGGGCACCGTCGTCCGCTACCGCGTGCCGTTCGCGGTGACCTGACCGGGCGGACCCGTTCCCGCCCGACGCGCAGGGGGGCCGGTCACGACACGCCGCCGAGGTCGACGAGACCCGCGCGCACCGCGTGCACCACCGCCTCGAGGGACGTGTGGACACCCAGCTTGCCCATCGCGGAACGGATGTGGTTGCGCACCGTGTGCTGGCTGAGGTGCAGCGTCCCGGCGATCTGCGCCACGGAGCGCCCGTCGGCCAGCGCCTGCAGCACCTCCACCTCGCGGGTCGACAGGTGCGTGTGCGTGGCGCCCTCCCGACGCTCGCGGACGATCGCCGCCATCGCAGCCCGCGAGAAGTGCGCCTCGCCGCGCGCCACGGAGCGGACGGCGCTGACGAGCTCGTCGGTGTCGGCGTCCTTGCGGACGAAGCCCATCGCGCCGGCGTCGACGACCTGCGAGAGGGCCTCGTCCTCGCGGAACGCGGTCACCGTGACGACCCGGCTGGTCGGGCACGCGCCGAGGACGGCGAGGATCGCGTCGGCCCCCCGCGCGTCGGGCAGCCGGAAGTCCATGAGGACGACGTCCGGCCGCAGGGCGGCGGCCATCGCCGCGGCACGCTCCGCGGTCGCGGCGTGACCGACCACGCGCAGGTCCGGCTCGTCCTCCAGGACGGCCACGAGGCCGGCGGCCACCATCTTGTGGTCCTCCACCACGAGGACGGACACCGTCCCGGCCGCCATGGACTGCAGGCTAGCCAGCGCGCGCGCATCGTGCGGGAACGGTGCGGACGCAGAGGTCACGTCGTCACGGTACGCGTGATCGCGTCAGGGCGGGCCTGGCAGCACACGGACGACGCCGGGCACGGTGCGAGCCAGGACCGTCGCCACGCGCAGCGTCCGGTCGCCGGCGCGCTCGCCGGACAGCCGGACGACACCGTCGGTGACCTCGACGTGCCAGTCCCGCCCCTGGCCGAGCTCGTCGAGCAGGGCCAGGACGTCACGGCGGACGTCGGCGTCCGGCCGGACGAGCCCTCGCAGGAGGTCCCGCCGTGCGACCACGCCGACCACGCGGTGGCCCTCGCACACCGGGACCGCCTTGATGCCGTGGTCGAGCAGCAGGCGTGCCGCGTCGTCGACGTCGTCGCCGGCCCGGACCCACAGCGGCCGCGGGCTCATCACGTCGCGCACCGTCTCGGGTGGGGCGGGGGTGGGCGCTGCCGGCGGACGCAGATGGGCCCGGGGGTCGCGCTCGGTGCGCCCGCGCAGCAGGTCGGCCTCGCTCACGATGCCGAGCAGGTGGTCGTCCTCGTCGAGGACCGGCGCCGACGCGATGCGGTGCCGCAGCAGCACCTCTGCTGCGCTCCGGACGGAGTCGCCGGCACGCACGGTCACCGCCGGCGTCGACATCACCTCACGGACCAGCACGGAGCCCCCTCACGCCCGGACCACGGCGACCGGGCACGCCGACCGGTGGATCACGCCGTGGCTGACCGACCCCAGCAGCAGACCGGCGAACCCTCCCCGGCCGCGGGCCCCCACGACGAGCAGCCCCGCGCCGGAGGAGAAGTCGGCCAGCACGAGGTCCGCGGACCCGCCCGCCGTCTCGGTGCGCACCGCCAGTTGCGGCGCCGCGCGGCGGGCGTCGGTCACCGCCTCCTCCACGACGCGCTCGGCCGCCCGGCGCGCCGCCTCCCCGAGCTCGGCGCCGGGGTGCAGCGACGTCCAGTAGGCCGCCTCCCAGGTCTCCGCCGCGGTGGGGTGCCAGGCGGAGACGACGAGGAGCGGCGCGTACGCCTCCACGGCCGTCCTGACCGCGAAGTGCAGGGCGGCCGCCGAGGCCTTCGACCCGTCGACGCCCACGACGACGGCCCGGCCCGGGCCCGGGTGGCGCGTGGCCGCGCCCGGGCCCCGGACGACGACCACCGGGCAGGGCGCGTGCGCGGACACCGCGAAGGCCACCGAGCCGAGCAGGGTGCCTGCGAGCTCGCCGTGCCCGCGGGTGCCGACCACGAGCAGGGCCGCCCCGGCGGACTCGTCGACCAGCACGCCGGCGGCGCTGCCGGTCTCGGCGAGGTGGCTGACCTCGAGGTCCGGGGCGACGCGCCGCGCGCGCTCGACGCCGCCGAGGGCGACGTCGGTCGCGATCGCGACGGCGCGCTCCGGCAGCCACGGCGAGACGCCGACGGGCCCTGGCACGAGTCCCGACGAGTCCGCGGCGTACACCACGTGCAGCGCGGTGCCGCGGCGCGCGGCCTCGGTGGCCGCCCAGGCCACGGCCTGCGCGGCGTGCGGCGTGCCGTCGTAACCGACGACGACGGCTCCCGGCGGCGCGTGCGACATGCCTGCCCCTCTCGTGCCGGTCCGGTCCACACCCACCGTCGCCGAGCGGTCACGCCAGGAGCAGGGGCCAAGGTCCTCACGTGCGCCGGCCTGACGGATCTGCGTCACGGCGAGGGTGACCAAAGGAGACGAGACCGCGCCGCAGTCGTGGCGCGGCCTGTCGCCGCGGAGGACCGTCGGTCGCGAGGTCCCGAGGGGGGACAGGCAGGCAGACGCCGAGGGAGGGGCCCCCATGTCCGAGGGTCGCCGGAACGCACCCGTGGGGGTCGTCGTCGGGTACGACGGCTCGTGGAGCGCAGAGGTCGCCGTGACGCGGGCCGCCGACGAGGCGGTGCGTCGTCGGACGCGGCTGGCGGTCGCGTCGGTCTTCCCTTGCGGTGAGCCGCCGCCCGGGGAGCTCCGGGCCGAGGAGGCGGAGCGGTCGCTCCGTGAGGTCGTCGCTCGCGTGCGGCGTCGCCGTCCCGGCCTGATGGTGACGGCTCACCGCGCGACGGGCGACGCCGCGGCCGGGCTGCGCGACGTCGCCGAGCGCGCGGTCGTGCTCGTGGTCGGCTCGCGTGGCGTCGGCAGCGAGGGCGTCTACGGGGCGACGGTGGTGCCGGTCCGCCGTCCGGGCCCCACCGTGCCCGGGCTCGGCGGCGTCGCGCGAGACGTGCTGCGCGTCGCGGGGGTGCCGGTCCTCGTCGTCCCGGAGACCGATCGTCCCGCCGCGTCGCACCGCCCGCCTCTCGTCGTCGCCGCGGTCGACCACGACGAGTCCGCCGGTGCGGTGCTGCACGCCGCGCTGGAGGAGGCTGCGCGGCGCGAGGGCCGTGTCCGCCTGCTGCACTCGTACGCGGAGCGGCCGACCGGGGCCGCGCTGCACCGCGCCCGGGCGTTCTCCCGCGACCTCGTGCGCGAGGTGGCTCCCGGCGGCGCGGCCATCACGGCGGTCGTCACCCCCGAGCCGGCCGCGGTGGCCCTCGCCCGGCACGCGGTCGACGCCGACCTGCTCGCCGTCGGCGTGCGGGGCCCGATGAGCCGGGCGGTGACCGACGCGGTGCCCTGCAACCTGCTCGTCATGACGTCGCGCGCGTCGAGACGCCTCGTTCCACAGCCCCGGCCCGCCGTCCCGAGCGTCCCGCGGCTGCCCTCGGCCCGCGTCCCGGACGAGCTGGTCGCCCGCGCGCGGGCACGCCAGGCGTCACCCGCGCGGGCCCGCCCCTGACCGGACGCCGGTCAGCGCCGCAGGTGCACCTCGGCGTGCTCGATGCTGGAGATGTCCGACGACGCCGTCTCCAGCAGGCGGTCCGCGAGGTGCCGCAGCGCACGGGCAGCCGCCAGCTCCTCACCGATCTCCGGCACGTCGACGTCCGCCGGGTTGCGGCGCGCCCGCCCGTGACCGTGCAGCCGCGTCCCGGCGTGCGTCGTCAGGACCGCGTCCGCCGCGGTGCTGTCCTCGTGGTCGAACAGGTGGATCTCCACTCTCCACGTCTGGATCGACTCGCCCATCTCCGGCCTCCCTCGCTCGTTCTGCTGGCCCGAGCCAACCGTCGGGCCGGACGGCCCGCGTAGGGCCACAGGTCCCGCGGTGCCGACGGCGTCAGCGGGCCACCGCGACCGGGCACGCCGCGTGCTGCAGCAGGGCCTGGCTGACCGAACCCAGCAGCAGCCCGGCGAACCCGCCGCGGCCGCGCGAGCCGACGACCACCAGCCCGGCGTGCTGGGAGGCGTCGGTCAGCACGCGCTGCGGGTGCCCCGGGACGACGTCCACGCTGACGACGACCCCCGCGTGGGCCGAGCGCGCTGACGCCAGGTCGCGCTCCAGCAGCTCCACCTCGGCGGCGCGCTGCTCGGCGGTCAGCTCGGGTAGCAGCACCGGTCCGGGTGCCACGAAGCGGCTCGGCTGGTGCCAGGCGCGGACCGCGAGCACCGGTGCGCTGCGGCTCTGCGCCACGTCGAGGGCGAAGGCGACGGCGTGCCGGCTCGTGCCCTCCGTGTCCACGCCGACGACGACGGTCCGGGACGAGCGGTCGGCGGGCTCCCGCACCACGACGACCGGGGACGCGGCGTGCCGCGTGACGTGCTGGCTGACCGAGCCGAGCAGGGCCCCAGCCAGCCGGCCGTGCCCCCGGGCGCCGACCACGACCGCCCACGCGCCCTCGCTCGCGCCGACCAGGGCTGCGGCCCCGTCGGTCGCGACCTCGGACGTGACGACGTCGACGCCCGGGGCCGTGCCCGCCAGCTGCCGGGCCCGGTCGATGACGAGGCGGCTCGTCTCGGCGAGCTCGTCCCGGACGCCGGCGGTCACGTCGACCGCCAGCGCCGACGGGGTGCCGTGCAGCACGTGGACGACGCCGCCGAGGCACCGGGCCTGCGTCAGCGCCCACTCGAGGGCGCGGTCGGCGTCGGGCGAGCCGTCCACCCCGACGACCAGCCGCGGACGCGCCGTCGCCATCGGGTCCCTCCTCGTCAGCGTCCCCCGTCCAGGGTGCGGTGATGGGGCCCGTGAGGGCAGGGACCTAGGACCCGTGCGGCACGCGGGGCGTCGGACGACGCTGGTGGGACGGCGACGACGGTCGCCGGAGCGAGCGAGGAGGAAACGCCATGCGCGCAGCGGTGGGTGACCGCGTCGTCGTCCCGGCGACGCACGTGGACGAGCCGACGCGGGACGGCGAGGTGATCGAGGTGCACGGCCCGGACGGCGCGCCGCCCTGGCTCGTGCGGTGGTCCGTCGACGGCCACGAGTCGTTGTTCTTCCCCGGGCCGGACGCGCAGGTGCAGCACCACTCGGAGGCCGAGCCGGCGTCCTGACCGGGGTCGGCGGGGGCGGGGTGATCAGTAGACTGCGCGGACGCCCGTCCCCCGAGGGAGGTCGCCGACGTGCCGATCACGAGCGAGTGGTCGGTCAACCTCGTCGTCGCCTTCGCCGCTGTCGTCGTCATCGTCGCCGCCCTGTCGGTGCGGCTCGCCCACCGGACGGGCCTGCCCACGCTCCTGCTGTACCTCGCGCTGGGTCTGGCCATCGGCGAGGCCGGGCTGGGTGTGCCGTTCGAGGACGTCGAGCTCACCCAGAACCTCGGCCTGCTGGCCCTGGCGCTCATCATCGCCGAGGGCGGTCTGACGACCAGCTGGCGCACCATGCGGCCGGCGATGTGGCCGTCCCTCGTGCTCGCCAGCGTCGGGGTGGTCGTCTCGGTGCTCGTCGTCGCGGTCGGTGCGCACCTGCTGCTCGGCCTCGACTGGCGCACCGCCCTGCTGCTCGGCGCGGTGATCTCCTCGACCGACGCGGCGGCGGTGTTCTCGGTGCTGCGCAGCCTGCCGCTGCGGGGGCGGCTCGGGGCGGTGGTGGAGAGCGAGTCGGCGATGAACGACCCCCTCGCCGTCATCTTCGTCGTCCTCCTGTCGTCCGACGCGTGGGAGAGCGCCACCGCCTGGGAGACCGCGGCCCGGGTGGTCTACCAGCTCGTCACCGGGGCCCTCGTCGGTCTCGCCGTGGGCCGCGGCGGGGCGTGGCTGCTCGGGCGCGCCGCCCTTCCGTCGGCCGGCCTGTACCCGATCGCGACCCTCGCGCTGGCGGTGCTCGCGTACACCGGCGGCGCGCTCGCGGCGGCCAGCGGGTTCGTCGCCGCGTACGTCGCGGGCGTGCTGCTCGGCAACGCCTCGCTGCCGCACCGACGGGCCACGCTGGGGTTCGTCGAGAGCGCGGCCCTGATGGCGCAGATGGGGCTGTTCATCCTGCTGGGCCTGCTCGCCAGCCCGGCACGGCTGCCCGACGCCCTGCTGCCCGCCCTGGTGGTCGGCGTCGTCCTCACCTTCGTGGCGCGTCCGCTGTCCGTCGCGGTGTCGATGCTGCCGTTCCGGATGCCCTGGCGCGAGCAGGCGTTCCTGTCGTGGGCCGGGCTGCGGGGGGCCGTGCCGATCGTCCTCGCCACGATCCCCGCGACGACCGGTGTCGCCGGCTCGCGGCAGATCTTCGACATCGTCTTCGTGCTCGTCGTGGTCTTCACCCTGGCGCAGGCCCCCACGCTTCCCTCCGTGGCCCGCCGCCTCGGCGTCGAGGCGGCCGGCGACGCGTACGCG
Source organism: Actinomycetes bacterium (assembly GCA_046566185.1). GTDB lineage: Bacteria > Actinomycetota > Actinomycetes > Actinomycetales > SCSIO-59966 > SCSIO-59966. Next base: position 14,693 of record JBKHXE010000090.1, read on the forward strand.
ATGGAGGTGGACGCCGCGCCGTTGGACGACATGCGGGCCGAGCTCCTGTCGCTGGACGTCGTCCCCGGCTCGCGCCTGGCCGGCGTGTACCTCGACGAGCTGCGGCTGCCGCAGGGGGCCGTCGTCACCCTCGTCGTGCGGGACGGCGCCAGCTTCGTGCCCGACCGCCACACCGCCCTACGGACCGGTGACCGCCTGCTCGTCGTCGCGGCCCGGGACGTGCGGGACGTCGCCGAGCGGCGGCTGCGCGAGGTCGCCCGCGGAGGGCGTCTCGCCCGGTGGCGGGACGAGGACGCGACCGCCTGAGGCAGATGTGACTCCTGTGACGGCTGTTCCCATCGAGGCGTGGGTGCAGTAGGGTCCCTGCTCGTCCTGTCAACGCGACACGCCGGACGAGACGTCGGCAAAGTTGCACGAGTGTGATTCGGACCCGATGTGACCACCAGTCCCGCCCGCCGCGCCGCCCGCCGACGGACCAGAGTCGCCCCCGCGCTCGTGCTGGCGACGTGCCTGGCGGCCGGGTCGCTGCCCGCCGTCGCGGCGCCCCCCGCCGACCCGGTGTACCCGAGCCAGGGGCAGGTGGACGCCGCGCGCGAGGCGGTCGCCGGCACGGCCGTCGAGGTCGGTTCGGTCGAGGCGCAGCTGGCCACCGTCTCCGCCCGCCTGGAGCAGCGGCAGGTGGAGGCGGCGCTCGCAGCGGAGGACTACAACGACGCTCAGGTGGCGCTCGAGCGGGCCACCGCGGCCGCGAGCGCCGCCGCCGAGGCCGCCCGGGACGCCCGGGACGACGTGGAGGTCGCGCGCGGCGAGCTCGGTCGGCTGGCCGCGAGCGCCTACCGCAACGGCGGCGGGCTCGGTGGCCTCGAGGTCTTCCTGGCGCCGGGGGGCCCGCAGGAGCTGCTCGACCGGGCCGCCGCGGTGGACGCGGTCGGGGAGCGGCGGCAGCGGACCTACCAGCGGATGACGGCGGCCGACCTCGTCGCGCGACTGCTCGAGGAGCAGGCCCGCGCGGCCCGCACGGCCCAGGAGGACGCCGCGGCCGCCGCCGAGGAGGCTCGCGCCGAGGCGCAGCGCGCCTCCGACGCCGCGCAGGCGGAGGTCGTCGCCGTCGAGGAGCAGCGCGGAGCGCTCATCGCGCGCCTGGCCGAGCTGCGCCGCACCAGCGTCCAGCTGGAGACGCAGCGGCAGGAGGGGCTGGAGGAGGAGCGCCGGCGCCGCGAGGAGGCCGCGGCCCGCGCCGCGGCGGAGCGGGCGGCGGCGGAGAGTGCCGCGCAGGAGCGCGCGGCGCGCGAGGAGGCGAGTCGCCCGGCCCCCGCGCCAGCACCCGCTCCCGCCCCTGCTCCCGCGCCGGCACGGGCTCCCGCACCGTCGCCGAAGCCCGCGGCGTCACCGAAGCCGGCGCCCGCGCCGGAGTCGCCCGCGCCGTCCACGGGGGCCAGCGCCGGCCAGGGCGCGGTCCGCTGGGCCGAGGCCCAGATCGGCAAGGACTACCAGTGGGGGGCGAGCGGACCCGACACCTTCGACTGCTCCGGCCTGACGTCCCAGGCGTGGAAGAACGGCGGCGGGAAGTGGATCACCCGGACGTCGCGGTCCCAGTGGGACGCCGTCGGCAAGGTCTCCTACTCCGAGCTGCGCCCCGGGGACCTCATCTTCTACGCCACCGACACCGCCGACCCGAGCACGATCTGGCACGTCGCGATCTACGCCGGTGGCGGGATGATGATCGAGGCCCCCCGCGCCGGGCTGCAGGTCCGCAAGGTCGCGGTCCGCTGGTCCGACATGATGCCGGCGGCCGGCCGGCCCTGACCAGCGGTCAGCGGTGCTCGCCGCCGGCGTCCCGCAGTCGGGCGACGGAGGCGCGGATCTCCTCCTCGGCCGCCTCGCGCCCGACCCAGTGGGCACCCTCGACCGACTTGCCGGGCTCGAGGTCCTTGTACGTCTCGAAGAAGTGCTGGATCTCCAGGCGGTAGAACTCGCCGATGTCCGGCAGGTCCTGCATGTGGTCCAGTCGCGGGTCCCGGGCGGGCAGGCAGATCACCTTGTCGTCGCCGCCGGCCTCGTCGCGCATGTGGAACATGCCGATCGCGCGGCAGCGGATCAGGCAGCCCGGGAAGGTCGGCTCGTCGAGCAGCACGAGCGCGTCGAGCGGGTCGCCGTCCTCGCCGAGCGTGCCGTCGACGAAGCCGTAGTCGGCCGGGTAGCGCGTCGCCGTGAACAGCATGCGGTCGAGCTTGAGACGCCCTGTCACGTGGTCGATCTCGTACTTGTTGCGGCTGCCCTTGGGGATCTCGATGGTGACGTCGAACTCCACGGTGTGCACTCCTCGGTCGGTGGCGTCGTGCGGACCCGGAGGCGTCGGCGGCCCCAGGTGCGGCAGTAGTGTCCCGTAGCGCGGACGATGTGGCGCGCGGGTCCCGTCGGGACCCGGAAGGGAGGGGGGAGCGGTGAGGCGAGCCCGGGCTGCGCTCGTGGGCCTGGCCTCGACCGCCCTGGTCGCGGGCGGGCTCGCCTACTCGGTCGCCGACGCCTTCGACCGGGTCCCCGGCGTCCTCACGGTGCGCCCGGAGCCGACCCCCCCGCCCCCGCCGCCGCCCGCGCCCGGCGCCTCGCCGGTGACCGCCCTGCCGGCGCCCGTCCTCGACCCCGCGGGCACCGACGCGCCGCTGCCGGCGCGCGGCACCCTGGCGGCGTCCCTCGCCTCCCTGCTGGCCGACCCGGCGCTGGGGACGTCGCGCGGCGCGTCGGTCGTCGACCTGCTCACCGGTGAGGTGCTGCTGGACGTCGAGGCCGCCGTCGCGCGGGAGCCCGCCTCGACCGCGAAGCTGCTGACCGGAGCAGCGGCGCTGCGGCGGGTCGGCCCGCAGGCCACGCTGGCCACGCGCGCGGTCACCGGCGTGACCCCCGACGAGGTGGTCCTCGTGGCGGGAGGTGACGTCCTGCTCGCTGCCGGCGTCGGGGACGAGACTGCCGCCCGAGGGCACGCCGGCCTCGCCGACCTGGCCCAGCAGACCGCGCAGGCTCTCGCCGCCGCGGGGCGCTCCACGGTCGCCGTCCACGTGGACGACAGCCTCTTCTCCGGTCCACCGACGGCCCGTGGCTGGTCGGCGGCGGACGTCGACCTCGGCTTCGTCGCGCCCGTCACCGCCCTGGCGGTCGACGCGGGCAGGCTCGAGGACGAGAACTACGCGCCCCGTGCCGACGACCCGTCGCTGGCCGCCGCCGAGACGTTCGCCGCCCTCCTCGGCGACCACGGGGTGCGCGTCGTCGGGGACGTCGTGCGCGCCGCCGCGCCGCCCGCCCCGGAGGTGCTGGGCGAGGTGCACTCGGCGCCGGTCGCCGACGTGGTCCGGTACATGCTCGCGAGCAGCGACAACACCGTCGCCGAGGCGCTCGCGCGGCTCGTGGCGGTCGAGGTGGGCCGACCGGCCACGTTCGCCGACGGCGCCGGGGCGGTGCTGGACGAGGTCGCCGCGCTGGGTGTCGACGTCCGGGGTGCGGTGCTCGCCGACGGCAGCGGCCTGGCCGAGGGGTCGGCCCTCGCGCCGGCGCTGCTCACCGAGCTGCTGACGGCGGCGGCCTCTGCCGAGCACGAGGAGCTGCGGTCGCTCGTGACGGGGCTGCCGGTGGCGGGCCTGGACGGCACCCTGCTCGAGCGGTTCGCCGGCGACGGGGCCGCCGCCGGGGTCGGCACGGTGCGGGCGAAGACCGGGTCGCTGTCCGGGGTGACCACCCTGGCCGGCACCGTCACCACCCTGGACGGTCGCGTGCTGGCGTTCGCGGTGCTGGCGGACGACGTTCCCGGCACCGCGGCGTCCCGCGAGGTCGTCGACCGCATCGCCTCGACGCTCGCCGCCTGCGGCTGCCGCTGACCGTCCGCCGTCGCGGGTCGCGGCGTACGGTGGCGCGGTGAACGCAGCGCAGACGGAGGCCTCCTCGGCCATCGACGCCATGGTCGACTGGGACCTCGCCGTGCGGACGGCGACCCGCCTGGTCCGCCCCGGACCCGACGTCACGCTGGCCGAGGCGCAGGACGTGGTCGCCCGGCTGCGCGAGGGGGCCGTGCGCTCCGCGCCGCACGTCGCCGGGGTCACGGGGCTGGCGGCCCCACCGGGCGAGGGCGTGCTCGTGGTGGACCGGCCGGGCTGGGTGACGGCGAACGTCGACGCCTTCCGCTGGCTGCTCGCGCCCGTCGTCGAGGACGCCGTGCGGCGCCGCCGCCAGGCGCCGTCCCCGCTGGTCGGCGCGGTGGGCAGCAAGGTGACCGGCGCCGAGATGGGCTCACTGCTGGCCTTCCTGTCGTCCCGGGTGCTGGGGCAGTACGACGTCTTCGGCTCGGCCGGCGGGCGGCTGCTGCTGGTGGCGCCCAACGTCGTCCACGTCGAGCGCGAGCTCGGCGTCGACCCCGACGACTTCCGGCTGTGGGTGTGCCTGCACGAGGAGACCCACCGCGTGCAGTTCACCGCCAGCCCGTGGCTGCGCGACCACATGGTCGGCGAGGTCCGCGCGCTCGTGGGTGACCTCGTGGCCGAGCCCGGAGCGGTCGTCGAGCGCCTGGTCGCGGCGCTGCGCCAGCTGCCGGACGCCGTCCGGGGCGAGTCGCCGCACGGGCTGCTGGACGTCGTCCAGACGCCCGAGCAGCGCCGGGCCCTGGCCGAGCTGACGGCGGTGATGTCGCTGCTCGAGGGCCACGCCGACGTCGTGATGGACGAGGTCGGCCCGGCGGTGATCGGCTCGGTGGCGGAGATCCGGCGTCGGTTCACCCGCCGTCGCGCGGGCCGCGGCGCCGTCGACCAGCTGCTGCGGCGGCTGCTCGGCCTCGACGCGAAGATGCAGCAGTACGCGGACGGCGCGCGCTTCGTCCGCGGGGTGGTGTCGGAGGTCGGCATGGACGGGTTCAACGCCGTCTGGACCGGGCCGCAGACCCTGCCGACGCCCGAGGAGATCGCCGCGCCGCAGGCGTGGGTGCGGCGCGTCCACGGCTGACCCGGTGACCGGCCCGCACCCGGCGGTGGCCGCGACCCGGACGGCGGTCCGGCGGTCCGTGGCCGACGTGCCGCCCGGCTCGCGCCTCGTCGTGGCGTGCAGCGGCGGCGCCGACTCCCTGGCCCTGGCGGCGGCGACCGCGTTCGTGGCCCCCCGCGTCGGCCTGGCGGCCCGCGCCGTGGTCGTCGACCACGGCCTGCAGCCGGGCTCGGCCGAGGTCGCGCAGCGCGCCGCGACCGTGTGCGAGGGGCTCGGCCTGCCCGCGGAGGTGGTGCGGGTCGAGGTGGTCGCCGCCGGCCACGGTCCGGAGGCCGCCGCCCGCGACGCCCGGTACGCCGCGCTCGCGGCCGCCGCCGACGGCGTCCCGGTGCTGCTCGGCCACACCCTCGACGACCAGGCCGAGCAGGTGCTGCTCGGGCTCGCCCGCGGCTCGGGGGCCCGCTCGCTGGCCGGCATGCCCCCGCGGCGCGGGATCTTCCGGCGGCCCCTCCTCACGCTGCCGCGGGACGTCACGCGCCAGGCCTGCACCGCGCTCGGGCTCGACGTCTGGCACGACCCGGCCAACGACGACGAGGCGTTCGCGCGCTCGCGGGTTCGGACCCGGGTGCTGCCGGTGCTGGAGGCCGAGCTCGGCCCGGGCCTCGCGGCCGCCCTCGCGCGCACCGCCGACCAGCTGCGCGAGGACGCCGACGCCCTCGACGCGCTCGCGGCCGACCTTCTCGGCGGTGCCCGGCAGGACGCCGACCTGGACGTCGCGGCGCTGGCCGCGGCCCCGGCCGCGGTGCGCTCTCGCGCCGTCCGGCGGTGGCTGCTGGACGCCGGCGCCCCGGCCGGCAGCCTGTCGCGGGAGCACGTGCTGCGCTGCCTGGCGCTCGTGGAGGACTGGCACGGGCAGGGCCCGGTGCACCTGCCCGGCCGTGTCGTCGTGGAGCGGCGCTGTGGGAGGCTGACCTTCGCCCGACCCGACCACCCCGAGGAGCCGTGACGGTGGACGCCGACGACATGGGGAAGGACCTGGAGAAGGTCCTCGTCAGCGCCGAGCAGGTACAGCAGCGCCTGGCCGAGATGGCCGCCGAGGTCGACCGCGACTACGCGGGGCGGGACCTGCTGCTCGTCGGGGTCCTCAAGGGCGCGGTGATGGTGATGGCGGACTTCGCGCGCGCCCTGCACCACCCCTGTGAGATGGACTGGATGGCGGTGTCCTCGTACGGGTCGGGGACCAAGTCGTCCGGTGTCGTCCGGATCCTCAAGGACCTCGAGCAGGACATCACGGGGCGCAACGTGCTCATCGTCGAGGACATCATCGACTCCGGGCTCACGCTGTCGTGGCTGGTGTCCAACCTGTCGTCCCGGGGACCGGCGTCCGTCGAGGTGCTCACGCTGCTGCGCAAGCCGGATGCCGCCAAGGTCGACGTGGCAGTGCGCTACGTCGGCTTCGACATCCCCAACGACTTCGTCGTCGGGTACGGCCTGGACTACGGCGAGAAGTACCGGAACCTGCCGTTCGTCGGGACCCTCGCGCAGCACGTCTACGCCGGCTGAGCCCGGTCGTCGGAACACCCCGGACCGACGACCCGTTGGTCACACTGCACGACGAGAGCCCGCCGACCCTGCCGGTGTACCGTCGTGCGCAGGTTCCCACGAGCAGGAGGGACGGGCCCAGGCCCCTCATCGATGGACGTCAAGCGCATTTTCCGGGGGCCGGCGATCTGGATCGTCGTGGCCCTCATGGTGCTGCTCATCGGCAGCCAGGCCCTGTCCGGCGGTGGGTTCCAGCGCATCGACACGTCCGACGGCCTCCGTCTGCTCGAGGAGGGCCAGGTCGAGCAGGCGAAGATCGTGGACCGAGAGCAGCGCGTGGACCTCACCCTCACCGAGGACTTCGAGGACGCCGGCAGCCAGGTCCAGTTCTTCTACGTCGCGCCGCGCGGCGAGGAGATCGTCGAGACGGTCACCCGGTCCGTGCCGGAGGCGTACAACGACGAGGTGCCGCAGGACTCCTTCCTCGGCAGCCTGCTGCTCACCCTGCTGCCGATCGTCATCATCGTCGCGCTGTTCTGGTTCCTGCTGTCGAACATGCAGGGCGGCGGGTCGCGCGTCATGCAGTTCGGCAAGTCCAAGGCCAAGCTCGTCAGCAAGGAGGCGCCGAAGGTCACCTTCAGCGACGTCGCCGGCGCGGACGAGGCCGTCGAGGAGCTGCAGGAGATCAAGGAGTTCCTCACCGACCCCGCCAAGTTCCAGGCGGTCGGCGCCAAGATCCCCAAGGGCGTGCTGCTCTACGGCCAGCCCGGTACCGGCAAGACCCTCATCGCCCGGGCCGTCGCGGGCGAGGCGGGCGTGCCGTTCTACTCGATCTCCGGCTCCGACTTCGTCGAGATGTTCGTCGGTGTCGGCGCCTCCCGTGTGCGAGACCTGTTCGAGCAGGCCAAGAACAACGCTCCCGCCATCATCTTCGTCGACGAGATCGACGCCGTCGGCCGGCACCGCGGCGCCGGGCTGGGCGGCGGCCACGACGAGCGCGAGCAGACGCTGAACCAGCTGCTCGTCGAGATGGACGGCTTCGACGTCAAGACCAACGTCATCCTCATCGCGGCCACCAACCGTCCGGACATCCTCGACCCGGCGCTGCTGCGTCCCGGGCGGTTCGACCGTCAGATCGCCGTGGAGCCGCCGGACCTGAACGGCCGTCACCAGATCCTCCAGGTGCACGCCAAGGGCAAGCCGATGGCGCCGGACGTCGACCTGCTGGCCGTCGCGCGTCGGACGCCGGGGTTCACCGGCGCCGACCTGGCGAACGTGCTGAACGAGGCCGCGCTGCTCACCGCGCGCAACAACGCCAAGCTCATCGACAACGCCGCGCTGGACGAGGCGATCGACCGTGTCGTCGCCGGGCCGCAGAAGCGGACCCGGATCATGAACGACAAGGAGAAGAAGATCACCGCGTACCACGAGGGCGGTCACGCCCTGGTGGCCGCGGCGATGCGGCACACCGACCCGGTGACCAAGGTGACGATCCTGCCGCGGGGCAGGGCCCTCGGCTACACGATGGTGCTGCCGGCGGAGGACAAGTACTCCACGACGCGCAACGAGATGCTCGACCAGCTGGCCTACGCCCTGGGTGGCCGCGTCGCCGAGGAGCTCGTGTTCCACGACCCGACGACCGGTGCCGCGAACGACATCGAGAAGGCCACGTCGCTGGCGCGCAAGATGGTCACCCAGTACGGGATGAGCGAGCGGGTCGGTGCGATCAAGCTGGGTCAGTCCAACGGCGAGGTGTTCCTCGGTCGTGACATGGGGCACGAGCGCGACTACTCCGAGGAGGTCGCGAGCATCGTCGACGAGGAGGTTCGCCGGCTCATCGAGGCCGCGCACGACGAGGCATGGGAGGTGCTCATGGAGCACCGTCCGGTGCTCGACCACCTCGTGACGGAGCTGCTCGAGCACGAGACCCTCAACAAGGAACAGCTGGCGGAGATCTTCGCGCCGGTGCAGAAGCGCGACCTGCGGCCGGTCTGGCTCTCCAGCGACCGCCGCCACGTCTCCGACCAGCCGCCGGTGCTGACGCCGGCGGAGCAGGCGCACGTCAACGGCAACGGCACGCGGCCGGCTCCCCAGGACGAGGCCGCCGAGGCCGGTGAGGACGAGCACCCGCCGACCGAGACCCGGCCGGTGCCGGAGGGCGGGCGCGTCGACCCGGGACCACAGGGCTGACGTCGTGAGCGTGGTCCCGGACGACGACGACCAGCTGCCGCGGGACGTCGCCGACGCCGTCGTCGCCGACGGTGGCAGCGTCTACGACGCGAAGCGGGTGGAGAACGCGATCCGCGAGATCCTGCTCGCGATCGGTGAGGACCCGGACCGCGACGGGCTGCGGGACACCCCTGCGCGCGTCGCCCGGGCCTACGCCGAGACGTTCGCCGGGCTCTGGCAGGACCCGCGCGAGGTGCTCACCACCACCTTCGAGCTGGGCCACGACGAGATGGTGCTGGTGAAGGACATCGAGGTGTTCAGCCAATGCGAGCACCATCTCGTTCCCTTCCACGGGGTCGCGCACGTCGCGTACATCCCGGCGCGGGACGGCCGGATCACCGGCATCTCCAAGCTGGCCCGGCTGGTCGACGTGTACGCGCGACGCCCGCAGGTGCAGGAGCGGCTCACCACGCAGGTCGCGGACGCGTTGATGGAGATCCTGCAGCCGCGCGGTGCCATGGTGGTCATGGAGTGCGAGCACCTGTGCATGTCGATGCGCGGCGTCCGCAAACCCGGGTCGAGGACCGTGACGTCGGCGATGCGCGGGCAGCTACGCGACCCGGCGAGCCGGGCCGAGGCACTCGCCCTCATCCACTGCCGGTGACAGCACCGACCGGTCTGGACGACCTCCCCCGCGGGCGATCGCTCGTGATGGGGGTCGTCAACGTCACGCCTGACTCGTTCAGCGACGGGGGCCGCTGGTTCGACCCGGAGGCGGCGATCGCGCACGGCCTCCAGCTGCTCGCCGACGGGGCGGACCTGCTCGACGTCGGCGGCGAGTCCACGCGCCCGGGCGCTGACCGGGTGCCGGAGGCGGAGGAGCGGCGCCGCGTCGTCCCCGTGGTCACCGACCTGGTGCGGGCCGGGGCGGTGGTCAGCATCGACACGACGCGGGCCGCGGTCGCCGCGGAGGCCCTCGACGCCGGTGCGCGCCTCGTCAACGACGTGAGCGGGGGCCTGGCCGACGCGGAGA
>JBKHXE010000091.1:0-8633 GCA_046566185.1 Actinomycetes bacterium
CCGCTGTCACCGACTGGCTGGCCGGCTGAGCCCTAGGACGGCGGCTTCAGGTTCTCCGTGAGACGGTCGGCAGGGAACGAGCCGACGAGGTCGGAATGCTCTGCGGCACCGGCGCGTACTGAGCGACGTAGCCCGCGGGAACGGCGCCCTCGGCGAGGTGGATCGGGTTCGTAAAGGCCTCCATGTCCAGCTCTCCCGCCTGAGGGTTGACCGGGTCGGGCCGTGGCTCGCCACGTACCTCGGCCCGGACGTACCCACCGCCGGGAGGGATCGGGACGGCGGTCTCGACGGTCTCGTCGTCACCGGCCAACGAGAACATCGCGACGACAGCCGCCTGTGACACGAGAACGAGGCGCATCCCGCCACCACGCCGCACACGTGCCTGCACGGTCACGAGGTCGCCGACCGCCCCGTAGACGGTGCCCCCGACGTACGTCTCCTGGCCTGGACGCCGAGCGGTGAGGTACAGCTCGACACCGTCCGGAGCTCGCGTCACGAAGCAGCGGCCGGCCTTGAGAGCGGTGAGCACGTCGCGCGTGGCAAGCCGCTCGGCGTAGACGACCGTCGTGGGCTTGCCGACCGCGAAACCGTTGCCGTTCTCCACGCCGTGCAGGTCGCTTCCCCCGTTGGCGACCGTCCGCCACCCGTCCAGCAGCATGCGGTCCCATGCCTGCAGCGCTGCCTCGTCGTCCGGCTGCCAGGGACCCGTCCACACCTCGAAACCGTGGGTCCGCGACGCCTCGTCGGTCTCGGCGTCGGCCTGGAACTGCCAGCTCAGGTGGGCGCCCAGCGGGTGAGCCGCCGACACGTAGGCACCCATCGAGTCGGCCAGCGCGATGAAGTCCTTGATCCGCGCGCCTCCGGTCGGCAGCGGGAGGCCCTGCGGGGTCTGCCGGAAGTCCAGCCACTGCCCGATCTCGATCCCGGAGACGGTGGCATGACCGTGGAACCAGTTCGTCATCTCCTCCCCCGGCATCAGCAGCACGTCCGCGCCGGCGTCCCGGGCCAGGAAAAAGTTCTGGCTCACCACGTTGTGGTCGGTCATGGCGGCGAAGTCGAGACCGGTCGCCCGGCAGGCCTCCGCCCACTCCGCGGGGGCCATTGCCGACCCGGACGCCCAGGCATCCGAGCTGGCCGGAGTATGGCAGTGCAGGTCGCCGCGATACCAGCCGGGCTCGTCCAGGACGACACCCGGTTCCGGTCCTGGCCGGAACGGTCTGCCCTGCGGGCCGAACGACAGGGTCACGAGCACGGTGACCGTCGTCGGCACCGGGGCGGCGAACACCGGCACCAGAACGCACCAGGTGCCGGGACCCATCGGACCCGGCATGAACGCCTCCGACGCGCTGCTCGTGGAGACGTAGAAGGACGACCGCTCAGCGCCGTAGATGCCCCGGAACCCTGCCGACTGGTAGGCCCATCCGCGAGCGTCGAACAGCCCGATGCCGAGTGACGCCTGGCCGCTGCTCTTCCTCATCGACACGTCGATCCGCGTCACGCCGTCCGGGACGGCGAACGGCAGCTCGGCGTACGAGCCGCTCCCGGTCACGGTCGTCGTGAGGGTGAGCTGCCGGGACGGACGCGTACGGTTCGCGGCGCGCGCGGGTGGACCAGCAGTCGTCACCGCTGCTGCCAGCCCGCCCGCGGCAGCACCACGCAGCAGCGACCGGCGGTCGAGGTGGTCCATGTGAGACGTCCCTTCGGGCGATGTGCGGGGAGCAGACCACACCCAGATGAAACGATCGACGCAGAACGGCAAACAGTGGGTGAGAGTCCCTTCATCGTGCCGTCACGCCGGGCTCATGCGACGCCGCGACGCTCACGGGCAACCAGACCTCTCGAGTGGACTCGACAACCGGACGAGGAGCGAGATGGACGCACAGCCACGACTGGTGGGGACCTCAGCAGCTGCCCCCGGCCTCGACGCGCGCCGGCTCGGTCGCGCGCAACGCGCCTTCACCACTCGCAATGTCCTGACGCTGGCCGATCCGCTGTCCTCGCCCTGGTCGCTGGCAACCGGCGTGCCGCCGCGCGAGGGTGACCTGGTGCTCGCGCGGGTCACGGAGATCGGCCAGCACCAGCGCCTCGAGCGCCCGGACGGCCGTCGGGCCTGCCTGTTCCCCGGCGACGAGATCGTCGTTGCCTACGGCGCTCGGTACGCGCCCGACCAGTTCCTCGCCGAAGTGCCGGCCGACCTCGGCCCGTGCCACCTCGCGGCCGCGGGCGGAGTGGCCGGGCGGGTCGTCGCGGCGCACGCCGACATGGACGACCCGACGTGTCTCGAGCCCGTCGGCCTCCTCGCCGACGAAGCAGGAGCCGTGGTCTCGTTGCACGACCACGCACCGGTCGGCGGCGCCGAGCTCCCCGGCGACCTGCCGCCCCTGATCCTGGTGGCCGGGACGGCGATGAACGCCGGCAAGACGACGGCGGCAGCCCACCTGGTCCGCGGACTGACCCGCAGCGGCTTCGTCGTGGGTGCCGCCAAGGTGACCGGCACGGGGGCCGGCGGTGACCTGTGGCTGATGCGCGACGCCGGCGCGGCGGCGGTCCTGGACTTCACCGACGCCGGCTGGGTGACCACCGCCGGCATCGGTACGGACGCCGCCCGGCGGGTGCTCGGAGGCATCGCGCGCCACCTGGCCGACCGGGGCTGTGACGCGCTGGTCGTGGAGGTCGCCGACGGCCTGGCCCAGGCCGAGACCGCCGGGCTGCTGCGGGACCGCACCGTCCGTGCCGCTGCACGCGGCGTCCTGTTCGCTGCCGGGGACGCCCTGGGCGCCAGCGCCGGCGTGTCGTGGCTGCGCGAGGCCGGGCACCACGTGCTCGCGGTCAGTGGACGGCTCACCGCGGCACCGCTGGCGCAGGCCGAGGCTGACGCAACCCTCGACGTCCCGGTGGTCTGCTCCTTCGACCTCGCCGAGCCCACCGTCGCGGCCAGCCTTCTCCAGGTGGTGCAGCCGGCCGGCCTGGCGTCGTGAGCGGCCAGGAGCTGCCGGCGGTCAGCGGGAACGGCCGGTGGCGGTGGCTGTTCCTGCTCGTCGCCAACGGGCTGGCTCAGGCGGTGGCCGCCTTGGCCAGCGCGGTGGCCCTCGGACGGGGGTTCGAGGCGCTGACCACGGGACCGGCCCGGCCGCCGGCTGCTGCGACGGCGGCCGCCGTGGCTGTCGCGGCGGGCCTGGCGGTTGCCCTGCTCCGCGGAGCAGAGCTCGTCACGGCCGAACGGCTCGGCCAGGACTACGTGCACGAGACGAGGATGCGGCTCGTGGACGCACTGCTGTCCGCGGACAGCCGGGACCTGCGCCGCCGCAGCACCGGCGGGTCGGCGCTGCGGTTCACCGGGGACCTCACGGCGTTGCGCACCTGGGTCAGCCGGGGCGTCGCCAGGCAGGCGGTCGCCGTCCCGGTGCTGGTCGTGGTGCTCGGTGGCCTCACCGTGCTGTCCCCGGGGCTCGGGCTCGTCGCCGCTGCGGTCAGCGTGGCGACGCTCGCGGGGCTGGCCGCCACCGGGCCGTCGCTGCGGGACGCGAACAGACTGGCACGGCGTCGTCGGACCCGGGTCGCCGCCGAGATCACCGAGCGGATCACGGCGGTGGCTGCGGTCCAGGCCCTGGGTGGCGCACCACGCGAACGAGCCCGGGCGCAGCGGCACAGCCAGGCCCTCGTGGAGGCGATGCTCCTGCGGGCGCACAGGATGGGCAGGGTCAGGGCCCTCACCGAGGCGGGGGCTGGGTCGGCAGCCGGACTTCTTCTGCTCACCGCTGCCATGACGGGCGCCGGCGGTGGTGCGGTCGTGACCGCAGTGATGGTGGTCGCCTTCCTCGCAACGCCCTTGCGTGACCTCGGCCGGGTCGCCGAGTACCGCGCGGCCGCGCAGGTGGCCCGGCAGCGCGCCGTCGAGGTGCTCGCCAGGCCGCGCAGCGCGGCATCCCGCGGGACGGCGCCGGCTCCGGCGCCGGCACGAGGCCGGCTGGAGCTGCGCGGTCTCGTCGTCCGCGGCTCGCAGCAGCCGGTCGACGCGGTCGTCGAACCCGGCCAGGTCGTTGCCGTGACCGGCCCCAACGGCGCCGGCAAGTCGACCCTCCTCGAGACGGTGGCCGGGCTGGTCACCCCGGTACAGGGCCGGGTGGTCCTCGACGGCTGCGACCTGACGACGCTGTCGCCGCAGGCTCGGCGCGAGGTGCTCGGCATCGTCTCGCCGGCGGTGCCGCTGATGCGCGGGACGGTGCGCCGAAACCTGCGGTACCGCGTGCCGTCGGCGGACGACGACCAGGTTCGAGCGCTGTACGAGCTGCTCGACCTCGACACGTTCCTCGCTGCCCTGCCGCACGGCGAGCTGACGCGCGTCGGCGAGCGCGGCGAGGGACTTTCCGCAGGCCAGCGGAGCCGCCTGGAGCTCGCTCGCGCGTTGCTCGGACCGCCGAACCTGCTGCTGCTGGACGAGGCCGACGCCGCACTGGACGCCGACACGTCGGCCGTGCTGGACGACGTCCTGCTCCGCTGGCGGGGCACGGCTCTCGTGGTGACCCACCGCGCTGAGCGGCTGACGTCCGCGGACGCCGTGTGGCGGGTCGAGGCCGGACACCTGCACGTCGCCTGACCCCGGGCGGGCGCCACCAGGGCGACGTCGGCGCCGTCGGGGCCGGAGGCCCGCAGAGTCGTCACACCGGTTTCACCCTGCCGAAAGCGTCGGGCAACACGACACGGTGACCGTGGTGTGCATGCCTCAGAGCATCACCGAACCGCTGACCTCGGCCACCGCCTGCGACGCCTGCGGCCAGCACCGGCCGAACCCGAGGCTGCCGCGTGCGCTGACGAAGCTGGCGGCGGTCTTTCCCATCGAGATGGCGCTGCACGCCCTGATGCTGCACTACGAGCTCGGCTACGCGGCGTCCGTGGCGACCCTGTCGGTGTCGACCACAGTCCTGGTGATCTGGGTCGTCGAACCGTCGGTGAGTCGCCTGCTGCGGACGTGGTTGCACGGGCGGGCGCGACGAGCGCGCCACCAGCTCGAAACGGCACCAGAGCTGTGGCGGCTCCGGACGGTCGTCGACACTGCGCCCGGCGCCTTGGAGCGGGTCCTGCACGGCGTCACGTCACTGGACGCGGCCGTCCTCGGCATGCATCTGCACCCGCTCGAGCGAGGGACCCTTGCGGAGGTACTGGTCTCCGCTCACGGAACGCTGCGCGAGGAGGATCTCGTGGCTCCCGTGACGCGAGGCGGTGGCCGCAACGCGATGGCCTGGCCCACCACGGTGCTCAGCCTCGTGGACGGACAGACCAAGGCCCTCACCCTCGCCACCAGAGTGGCCCGCGACCCGGCCGAGCTCCCCCTCGCGGTGGCCGAGCTGCTGAACGCCGAGATGGTCACCGACCGCCTCCACCCGGTCGACCCCGAAGACCCGACGGGGAACGACGATCCGACGGTGCTCAAGGTGCCCTCACCGTGGACGGGCATATTCGTGCTGCGCCGGAGCGCGTCGCCGTTCACCCCGGCCGAGGTGGCGCGGGCACAGCGGCTCGCCGACCTCGCCCGGGTGGTGTCCGCGGCCGACAGGGAGCGCGGACGCCGGAGCCCGGCATGCTGGCACCGCGCCGCGCCGTCGTGACGACCGCCCCCCACGGCCTCACCCGGTGACCGTCTACAGCCCCAGCCGCCGCGCGACCTCGGGAGCGACGTCACGGAGCACGTCCGGGTCGCCGCACACCACGAGCTGGTCGCGGGCGCGGGACAACCCGACGTAGAGCCGCTCGCGCGACCGGTCACGCCCGGCGGTCTCGTTGACGGCGAGGACGACGGCGCGCCGCTCGAGCCCCTTGAACCCCAGGACGTGGCCGTAGAAGACCTGGTCGGCGTCCCAGAAGGAGTCCCAGTAGGCGTCCTGGCCGCGCGCCTGGCGCTCGGCCTGCTCGGGGTGCCGGCTGCCGGTGGTGAGCAGCGCGATGTCCTGGGGGCGCCATCCGGCCTCGAGCAGGGCGTCGACCTCGTCGTCCGCCGCGCTCACCGCGTCGTCGCTGGCGCAGGGGACGAACCGCACCTCGGGCCCGTCGCCCCCGACCAGGCGCATCTTCATCGGGGCGAGCGGGTGGAACGCGTCCGCGATCGGCCTGGTGTTGCGCATGTTGGTGTCCAGCAGCAGCGGCACCAACGGGACCGGCGGAGCGCCGTAGCGGGCGAACACGCGCTGCCCCTCGTCGCTGAAGACGAACAGACCGCCGCTCTCCTCGTCCTTGAGCGCGGCGAGCAGCGGCTGCCACCAGGAGTCGGCGAAGTCCTGCGCCTCGTCGACGACGACGGCGTCGAAGCGGTGGCCGTCGGCGAGCTCGCGCGCCAGCGTCAGCATCTGCGCCGGCAGCCGGTTCTCGTAGTAGTCGCTGTCGTTCTCGCTGCCCTCCTCGGCGCCCCACGCCAGCCCGAGGCCGTGGTAGGTGCCGACGTAGGACGGCTTCTCCTTGCGGGGCAACGGCTCCACCTGTCGCGTCAGGTAGGCGGCGAGGCCGCGCGAGTAGCACAGCAGCGCCACCCGCCGGCCCGCCTTCTGCAGCCGCCGCGCCTGCTCGACGGCCAGCCACGTCTTGCCGCTGCCCGCCCCGCCGCGCACCTCCACGCGCGGCAGCAGCTGGATCGCGCCGAGGACGACGGCCTGCTCCTGCGTCAGCCGGTCGGCGACGTCGTCCCGCTCCTGCGCGATGGCCACGACGTCGCGCTGCGGCAGACCCCGGCCGCGCAGGATCTCGGCGACCAGGTCGGCGTCCACCTCGTCGGGAGCGCGGTTGGCGGTCTCCTGACGCGCCAGCAGGTCACGCAGCAGCGGCACGAGCTCGTCGAGCTGCGTGCGGTCGATGACCGCCCAGCGCGGCGCGTCAGGCGTCGCGAAGTCGTCCGGCAGCACCGTGTGCGGCAGGACGACGGCGTGGCTCCACCGGATCCGCGAGCCGCCCGCCTCCCGCCAGCGCGGGTCGCGCTCGACGTAGTCCCGGACGACGTAGCACCCGTCCCGCGCCTGGTCGACGGGGTGGATGGTCGCCTCGCTGCCGTGCCGGCTCTGCCGCCAGTGGGTGCCGTCGTGCCAGACGCTGCTGCCCTTCACCTCGAGGACGACGGCGCCGTAGCCGGGCATGACGACGAGCAGGTCGAGCTCGTGGTCCTTCTGCCGCGACCGCAGCCTGACGTTGGACAGGAGCAGGTCCTTCGGGTCGAGCGAGCGCCGCAGCCGCTCCCAGACGTCCTTCTCGGTGGACGTCGTGAACTGCGGGTGCTCCGGAACGCAGCGCGGCATCGCTCTCCCCGTCGTCGGCTGACCGCCCCCAGGCTAGGGGCGACCGGCCGACCCGCCGTGGCCCGCCCCGCTCTCGTCGTGTGTGGCTCCGGGAGCAGACACGCCGGGCGTGTCCGGCTCAGGACTCACACTCGACGGTCAGCGCGTGACGTCCACGACCTCGACGACCTCCACGCAGCGCCGCAGGCGGGCCGTGACGACGGCCGCGCGCTCGGCGTCGCACGCCAGCACCACCGAGCAGCGTCCGTCGCCGGCACGGTGGTGCAGCTCCTCGACCCGCACGCTCGCGGCGTGCAGCACCGACACGATCCTCAGCAGGCAGCCGTCGGAGGCCCCGCCCGTCAGGGTGATGTCGAGGCGGAACCGCTGCGTCGTCGCCGTGCTGGTCATGGCCGGGCCTCTCGTGCGTGGGGGTCTGGAAAGACGAAGACCCCTCGGCGCCGGAGCGCAGCGAGGGGTCGCGTCGTCCCGCAGGACGACGCGTCTAGGTAATGAGCGCGGTGGTCATCGGTCAGGTCGGGGGCGTGTACCGGCCGTCGATCGCCGTCCAGCCGCCGTCGACGAACAGCTGGCTGCCGGTGACGAAGGACGACGCGTCCGAGGCGAGGTAGACGACGGCGCCGGCCAGCTCGTCGGGCCGCGACCAGCGCCCCAGCGCGCTCTTCGACGCGTACGCGTCCGCCCACTCCGGAACGGCGCGGATCTGCGCGGTCAGCGGCGTGTCGACGATGCCGGGGGCGACGGCGTTGACCCGGACGCCGGACGGCCCGAGCTCGGCGGCGGCGGTGCGCAGCAGCTGCACGAGGCCGGCCTTGGTGGCGGCGTAGACGCCCTGCCCGGGTTCGACGGCCACCGCGCGGATCGAGCTGAACCCGATGATGCTGCCCCGGCCCCGTTCCGCCATCACCGACCCGAACGCCCGCACGAGGTCGAACGACGCCCGCAGGTTCAGCGCCACGACCCGGTCGAACTCCTCGGAGGTGTACTGCAGCAACGGCTTCCGTACGTTGGTCGCCGCGGTGAACACGAGCACCTGCGCGTCGGCATGGGCGATAGCGGCGTCGGCGACGGCGACGGGGTCGAGGACGTCGAGCCGGGTCGCGGTCATGCCCGGCCCGGCCTCCGCCGTCGACCGCGCGGCCTCCAGGTCGAGGTCCGCGCAGACCACCTCGGCGCCGTGCGCAGCCAGCGCGAGCGCGCTCTCGCGGCCGATGCCGCTGCCGGCGCCGACGACCACGGCGGTGCGGCCCTTGAGGCTGAACAGCTCGGCGTACCGGCTCAGCGGGTCCTGCGTCGTCTCGGTCATGCCCTCACCTCTTTCCGGTGGCCGGCCGGATGACGGCCATCCGCGTCACG
>JBKHXE010000092.1:0-2857 GCA_046566185.1 Actinomycetes bacterium
GGCCTCCGCGAACCCCGCCCCGTGCAGCAGCCCGAACCCGAAGACCGCGACCAGCCGGAACCGGTCGGCACCGCGGCCGAGCATGCTCGTCACGGCGACGTAGGCGATGGACAGGGCGATGAGTGGCTCGACCACGGACGCGGGAACCCGCACCACGTCGAGCGCGACGAGCGCCAACGTGGTGCTGTGGGCGACGGTGAACGTCGTGACCGTCAGCAGGACGTCCCTCAGGCGCGTCGCGCTGAGCAGCAGGGCGACCACGAACAGGACGTGGTCGAGGCCACCCAGGATGTGCTCGAAGCCCATGACCGTGAAGCGGTAGACCTGGCGGAGGGTGCTGTGCTCCCCCACCACCAGCTCTCGCTGCTCGGCCTCGAAGACGAACTCCCCCGTCGCGCCGCCGAGGCGGTAGCCGGCCACGTTGCGGTGCCCCGGGTCGAGGTCACCGACCAGGACGGAGTAGCGGACGGTGTGCGCGCCGTCCCCGGGGCAGTCGAAGCGCAGCGAGACCTTCGCGTACGTGTCCTGCCGCTGCTGCTCGATCGCGGTGCCGGTGACGTCCGGCGCGCAGAGCGCGCCGTCGACCAGGACCTGCAGGCGCTCGTCGAGGTACGCGGCGACCTTGGCCCTGCCGGCGTCCAGGCTCTTCGCAGGGTCCGGAGCGCCGCCCGGGGTGCTGATCCCGGTGACCACGGCGAGCGCCGCGTAGTCGACCCGCAGCTCGTAGAGGACGTCGTCGCCCCGCTGGCTGATCTCGGAGTAGCCCTGGGTATCCAGCGTGTGGGCGTGCGCAGTGGAAGGGACCAGGAGCACCAGCCAGGACGACGCCAGGATCACCGTCAGCAGGAGCGCGATGCCGGCTCTCGGCCCGGCCGTCCGGGATCCCCCGGCGGTGCGGCTCTCAGCGCGGGGGCGTCTCGGCACAGGGCCCGATCGAACGGGGCCACGGTGGCCGGCCGCCGGTTTCAGGGCGAATCGTGAGTGAACGCGATCCGACGGTTGAGCCCTCCGGCAGAAGCGGGTAGAAAGGAAGCCCGTCGATGGTAGAAAGGAGTTATGAGCCTCAACATCAAGAACCCGGAGACCGAGAGGTTGGCTCGTGAGCTCGCTGCCGTCACCCAGGAGAGCGTGACGGCGGCGGTCACTGTCGCTGTGCGTGAGCGCCTCGAACGGCTCCAGGGCGGCGACGAGGGGCGGCGTCAGCAGATCGTCGACACCGTGATGAAGATCGCTGCGGATG
Source organism: Actinomycetes bacterium (assembly GCA_046566185.1). Classification (GTDB taxonomy): domain Bacteria; phylum Actinomycetota; class Actinomycetes; order Actinomycetales; family SCSIO-59966; genus SCSIO-59966. The sequence continues at coordinate 1,241 of JBKHXE010000092.1, forward strand.
CCGGCCCTCGATGGCGCGAGCCCTACCGATCCACGAGCCATGGAGACCTGCTGTACGACGACCAGGGGCTGCCACGGTGATCGTCGACACCTCAGCGCTGGTCGCCATCCTGCTCGACGAGCCGGATGCACGTCGCTACGCCGAGGCTCTGGCAGCGGCGAAGCGGCGCATGGTTTCGGCCGCAACGTACGTCGAAGCAGGTGTGGTGGTGGACGCCAACGGCGACCCGGTGCTGAGTCGACGACTCGACGACCTCCTCGAAGCGGCGGATGTCGACGTCGTGCCGTTGACCGCGGAGCACGCGGAGATCGCGCGTCAGGCGTACCGAGACTTCGGCAAGGGCAGCGGGCACCCGGCGCGCCTCAACCTGGGTGACTGCTTCTCGTACGCGCTCGCCCGAGCGACGAACAACCCACTGCTCTTCAAGGGCGAGGACTTCGGGCACACAGACATCGCGCCGGCAGTGGAGTGAGGCGCAGGCGCGCACGTCCGGCAGGCTGACCCCGTGCCGCGCGAACGAGACGACAAGGCTCTCCCCCCGCACCTGCAGGCGGTGATCGACTCGCTGTCGCTCGCGGAGGTCCACGACCTGCTCCCCAGGCTGCTCGGCCAGCCCGCTGCTGACGCGCTCGACCCTGTTCGCCGTCCGAGCCGCCTGCGCAGCCCGCGACCGGACGTCGTCACGTACCGCGTCCGGGTCGACCTGGCCGGGGCGAAGCCGGCGATCTGGCGGCGCCTCGAGCTCGCGAGTGACATGCGTCTCGAGACGCTGCACGAGGTGCTCCAGGCGGCGATGGGATGGACCGACAGCCACCTGCACGGCTTCAGCAGCGGCGGCGTGTTGTACGGCCGACAGGCCGAGCGGTACCTCACGGACTTCGACGTCGAGGAGGGCGAGGTCGGTCCTCACGAGCGCGACGTCCGGCTCGACCAGGTCCTCCAGGAGGTCGGCGACCGACTGCACTACGAGTACGACTTCGGGGACAGCTGGACGCACGTCCTGCGGCTGGAGGCGGTCGAACCCCGCACGGACGACGCGCCGCCGGCGGTCTGCACCGGCGGCCGGCGACGCTGCCCGCCCGAGGACGTCGGCGGGATCTGGACCTACAACGACCTCGTGGCGACGCTGGAGGGTCGCGAGCCGGAGGACGAGGTGGACCTCGAGACGTATCTGGAGTGGCTGCCCCACGGCTTCGAGCCGACCGCCTTCTCCGTCGAGGAGGTGAACGCAGCGCTGCGGATCGCCGCGACCTTCCATGGCACGGAAAGGCTGCCCAAGCACGTGTCCGAGCTGCTCACGCGGGCCGGTGGACCGGGCCGCGCCGTGCTGGCGCAGCTCGTGGCCGACGCCCGGCTGGACGACGACACCTCGCCGTCCGACGCTGAGGCCGAGCGAGTGGTCCGCCAGTACACCTGGTTGCTGCGCCGGGTGGGGCCGGACGGCATCACCCTGACGTCAGCCGGCTACCTGCCACCGGCCGTCGTCGCCGAGGCCATGCAGGAGCTCGACCTGGACCGGACGTGGATCGGTGCCGGCAACCGGGAGCACCACACGTGGCCGGTGCTCGAGCTGCGGGAGAGCGCTCAGTCGCTCGGGTTGGTGCGAAAGTACAAGGG
>JBKHXE010000093.1:0-3067 GCA_046566185.1 Actinomycetes bacterium
CCGGTGACGACACCCGGGGCTGGGGCCCGCCCTTCGTGGACCCGCCCGACGGCGGTGAGCGGCAGAGCACCTACTTCCTGTCGTGCAACCGCAACAAGGAGTCGGTGGCCCTGGACCTCAAGAGCGACGAGGGACGCCGGCTGCTCGAGGCGCTCGTCCGGCGGGCCGACGTCCTCATGGAGAACTTCCGGCCCGGTGTCCTCGACCGGCTCGGCTTCTCCACCGGCCGGCTGCTGGAGCTCAACCCGCGCCTGGTGGTCCTCTCCATCTCCGGGTTCGGCCACGACGGCCCCGAAGGCGGCCGGGCCGGGTACGACCAGATCTCCCAGGGCGAGGCGGGCCTGATGTCGCTGACCGGCTCCGGGCCGGACGACCCGCAGCGCGTCGGCGTGCCGATCGGCGACCTGCTGGCCGGCATGTACGGCGCCTACGGCGTCCTCGCCGCGCTGCTGGAACGAGAGCGCACGGGCCGGGGTCAGGTGGTGCGCACGTCGCTGCTGGCCGCGATCGTCGGCGTCCACGCCTTTCAGGGCACCCGCTGGACGGTCGCCCAGGAGGTGCCGCGGGCCCAGGGCAACCACCACCCGTCGATCTGCCCCTACGGGCTGTTCCACTGCGCCGACGGTGCGGTGCAGATCGCGGTGGGCAGCGAGGGTCTCTGGCGACGGCTCTGCGCCGAGTTCGGGCTGGACGCCGAGGCCGAGGGCCTGCGGACCAACGCCGAGCGCGTCGCGCGGCGCGAGGAGGTGATCGCCCTGCTGGAGCAGGCGTTCGCCGAGATCCCGACGCAGGAGCTGCTCCCGAGGCTCGCCGACGCCGGCATCCCGGCGGGCAAGGTGCGGTCGCTAGACGAGGTGTACGAGTGGGACCAGACGCGGTCGCAGGGGCTGCTCGTCGACGTCGACCACCCGACCCTGGGGCGCCTGTCGCTCCCCGGCCCGCCCCTGCGCTTCTTCACCCCCGCCGACGGCGGCGAGAGCGAGACGACGCGCCGGGGTCACCGCGCGCCGCCGCTGCTGGACGCCGACGCCGCGGCGGTGCGCGCCTGGCTCGCCGAGGAGACGACGTGACCGAGCGGCTGTCCGCCGAGCGGCTCGTCGACCTCGTCCTGGACGACGGGAGCTTCCGGCGGTGGGACACGCCGCCGGTCGACGTGCCGGCGGACGAGGACTACGCCGCCGAGCTGGAGCGCGCGCGGCAGCGGACCGGCCTGGACGAGGCCGTCATCACCGGCGAGGGCCAAATGCGCGGACGGCGCGTGGCCGTGGTGGCGTGCGAGTTCGGCTTCCTGGCCGGCTCCATCGGGGTCGCGGCCGCCGAGCGCCTCGTCGTCGCGGTGGAGCGCGCCACCGCCGAGGGCCTGCCGCTGCTGGCGGCGCCGGTCTCGGGCGGCACCCGGATGCAGGAGGGGACCGTCGCCTTCCTCCAGATGGTGAAGATCGCGGCGGCGATCGCGGCGCACAAGGCGGCCGGCCTGCCGTACCTGGTGTACCTGCGCCACCCGACCACCGGTGGGGTCCTGGCCTCGTGGGGCTCGCTGGGGCACGTGACGGTGGCCGAGCCGGGCGCCCTCATCGGCTTCCTCGGTCCCCGCGTGTACGAGGCGCTGTACGGGGAGGCGTTCCCCGAGGGCGTCCAGGTCGCCGAGAACCTCTTCGCGCACGGCCTGGTGGACGCCGTCCTGCCGCCCGACGAGCTGGCCCCCGTGCTGGACGCCGCGCTCAACGTGCTGCTCTCGCCCCGGGAGGGGCTGCCCGACGTCCCGGAGCTGCCCAGGGAGACGCTGTCCGACGCCCCGGCGTGGGAGTCGATCACCCGCTCCCGGCGCGAGGACCGGCCCGGCGTGCGCCGGCTGCTGCGCTACGCGGCCACCGACGTCGTGCCGCTGAACGGCACCGGCGAGGGCGAGGCCGACCCCGGCCTGCTGCTGGTGCTGGCCCGCTTCGGCGGCGCCCCCTGCGTGCTGCTGGGTCAGGACCGCAGAGGCCAGACCACGGAGTCACCGATGGGCCCCGCGGCCCTGCGTGAGGCGCGCCGCGGCATGCGGCTCGCACGCGAGCTGCAGCTGCCCCTCGTCACCGTCATCGACACCCCCGGGGCGGCGCTGTCCAAGGACGCCGAGGAGGGCGGGCTCGCCGGGGAGATCGCCCGGAGCCTCGCCGAGCTGGTGATGCTGGAGGCGCCGACGATCTCCGTGCTGCTCGGCCAGGGGACCGGCGGCGGGGCGCTCGCCCTGGTGCCCGCGGACCGGGTGATCGCGGCCGAGCACGCCTGGCTGTCGCCGCTGCCCCCCGAGGGCGCGAGCGCGATCGTCCACCGGGACGTCGAGCACGCCGCGGAGATGGCGGAGAAGCAGGGCGTCCGCTCGCTCGACCTGCTGCGCCACGGTGTCGTCGACCGCATCGTGGCCGAGCACCCGGATGCCGCGGACGAGCCCGAGGACTTCTGCCGGCGGATGGGGCAGGTGCTGCGCCACGAGCTGGTCCGGCTCCTGCAGCAGGGCGAAGCCACCCGGCGCCAGGTCCGATTGGTCCGGTACCGCCGCCTCGGCCTGCCGGTGGGCGCACCTCCCGCACCGACCGCCGATTTCCGTTCCACGGAGTCTTGACTCCATAGGTGGCGTGCGCCACAGTGTCCCGCGATTGGCCAAGCCACTGATCCAGCGGCTACTCGACGCCTCCCGGAGGAACCACCATGACCATTCGACGCGCGCCTCTTGTCGCCACCGTGCTCACCTCGACCCTTGCGCTCGCCGCCTGTGGCGGGGGTGGATCGGAGGGGGGCGCCTCGGTCGCCGAGGGCGACTGCGAGGACGTCACGCTGCGGCTGTCGCATCAGTGGCCGGACGCCACCGGCGGGGAGGACAGCGACTTCCGCTCCGAGATCGCGCAGCGGTTCGCCGACGAGGCCGCCGAGGCGACCGACGGTCAGGTCACCGTCCAGGTCTTCCCCGGCAGCTCCCTGGTGGGCTCCACGGAGCAGTACGACGCGATGATGCAGGGCGCGGTCGACATGTCCGTCTTCCCGCTCGACTACGCCTCCGGGCGGGTCCCCGAGTTCAGCATCA
>JBKHXE010000094.1:0-30308 GCA_046566185.1 Actinomycetes bacterium
GCAGCGGGCGTGCTCGAGGACGTGGCGGTGAGGGACGCCGGACTCCTGGCCGCCGCCGCAGCACGCCCCCGGGTCACGGTCTTCGGAGACGACGCCTACCCGACCTTCGAGGACAAGGCGGCCGCCCTCCTGCACTCACTGGTGCGCAACCACGCACTAGTCGACGGGAACAAGCGCCTCGCCTGGGCTGCAGCACGTGTCTTCCACCTGCTCAACGGACGGGACATCGCCTGCACCGTCGACGAAGCCGAGCGACTGATGCTCCGGGCGGCCGCCGGCGAACTCGATGTGCCAGACATTGCCGGTTGGCTGCGTACCTATGGCACTCCAGCGTCATAGCGCCGCGAGCCGAGTGCCCGGACAGCGGCATGGTCGGCGTCCCGCCCCGGCAGGGCCGGGCCGGAGGTCCCGGTCGGGATCGTCGCCGGGCGGCTCGGGTGCCGATCTCGGTCATCAGGGCAGGATGTCCAGGTACTTCCTGCGAGCCGGCATGGCGTGGATGGAGCATCTCATCGCCACTGTCGAAGACCAGGACCACCGTCTCCAGCAGGCGGGCTCTGGTGTCGAAACCAAGCGCAGCTCCCGGGCGGGCGGGCCGTTCTCATCGAGGGGCTCGATCCACAGCGACCATTCAGCCGCCTGGATCGCGTCCTCCGATGAGACGCCGTGCTTGAGCGCGCTCGGGTGGACCTTCACGCAGCGAAGTGGGCTAGCGCAGCCCGGATCGCCTCGGACCTGCTCATGTCTCTCTTGGCTGCCGCTGCGTCGAGGGCGTTGAGTTCCTCGGCGGTCAGTCGGACCGCTACGACTTGCATCGGTTCAGCCCCACGGCCAGGACGCCCACGAGCCCGACGCTTCAGCTCCTCGACGTCGTATCCGGCTTCGGCCTCGTCGGCCCACTTCTGGATCTGTTCCTCGCTGACCATAGGGATATCGTATAACGAAAATCTGGGCGGTTTCAGAGGCGCGGAACCAGGGCGGTCCCCCCAGGATCACCCGCCCATCCGCGATGAGTGTGCGCACACCGGCGTAGGCGCCGCAGGCTACGTCCTTGCGCCGCCTGAGGCCGCATACGAGTCAGCGGGATGGCGCGCGATTGTCAGCGACGCTGGTAGATGTCGCGGCGATGCCCGACGGCAACGACGAGAACAAGGAGGACGTCGTCGTGGATCTCGAAGACGATGCGGTAGTCGCCCGTTCGGACCCGCCACTCACCGTCCCCACCTACCAGCTTCTTGGCACCGCTCGGCCGGGGCTGGTCGGCCAACAGCTCGATGGCCGCCTGCACCCGGCGCCGCGCGGCTGCATCCAGCTTCCGCAGCTGGCGCACCGCCGCCGGGGCAACCTGAATGCGATAGGTCATGCCAGGCCGAGGTCGGCCTTGACCTGCTCCCACGGGATCGCGGTCTCGCCCTCATGCAGTTCGGCTCGGGCTGCCGCAGCGGCCTCGATGTCGGCCAAGTCTTCCGCGGCTGCGATGAGCCGTTCGAGATCCTCGGCGTCGATCACCGCGGCCACCCGCCGGCCGCGGCGAGTCAGGTAGACCGGTTTATGCTCGACCCGGGCGGTGTCGACGACATCGGCGAGCCGGGCCCGTGCGTCGCTGACGGTCATCTCACCCATGGCGCCACCATACGCCCGAACCGCCGAGTTGTACATCTCAGCGCTACGACCTGCTGCCCGTGCCGGCCCCACTCGCCATCCGCACCGGCTTCGACGTGCCCCATTCCGCCTGCCGGCGCGCACTGCGCAGAAGGCATGCGCACGAAGATCCGAGCCGGGAGGAGGCGAGAGCGACGCAAGCGGGGCGGACGACGTCGCGTCTCAGGGTTGTTTTCGGGCGGCTCGGCCGACTAGAGACCCGTCTGGCTTACGCCGTACTCAGCCTGCTCCGAAGTGAAGCCCTCGTAGATGAGTTGCTCGATCAAGCCGGAGCGGGAGAAGGACGTGTATTCCAGGTATGCCGTGGCTGACTTGGCGGCCTGCTCGTTCCAGTCTGCACCGACGCGGTCGACACCCCAGGTCGCATCCGCGGTGGAGAAACCTTCGAACTCCAGTTGCTCGATGAGCCCAGTGCGTGAGAAGGCGGAGTAGTCGAGGTAGCTCTTGGCCGACCTGAGTGCGTTCTGCTGTGAGACTGTCCCGCGAGCGGCTGCGGCGGCGGCTTCAGCGGCCGCGGCCTCGGCTTCCTCTGCTGCCTTCCGCTCCTCTGCCTCCTTGGCGGCGCGTTCGGCCTCTTCCTGCGCCGCGGCGGCGGCTTCCTCCTCGGCTGCCCTCTGCTTCTCGGCGGCCTCCTCCTCGGCTGCCCTCTGCTTCTCGGCGGCAGCATTGGCTTCCTCGGTCTCGCGGGCTGCGGCATCCTCGGCGCTCGCCTCGGTCTGTGCGACCGCGACCGCATCGTCGTCGGCGTCGGGACCCTCGCTAAGGGAGCCGATGAAGCCGAGTAAGAGGATGACACCGACGACGCCTAGAACGATCTTTCCCTTGCCCCGCTTCGTCGTCACAGGAGTCTCGTCGTCCACCCAGAGGGACCACCCCGCAGGCGGCGGTCCCCACGTGGGATCGGGCTGCCATCCGGGCTGGGGTGTCCATCCCTGGGGTGGCGCCGGCCAGTTCGGAGGGGGGTTGAAGCGCGACATGACGATCCTTGTCTCACTGGGTGACGATGCGACCACGTTAGGCGACGTGCAGGTCGCGGGTGGGGGAATCGCTGCATTGGGCTCGAGGGACTTACCGCGTCTGCGCCTGTGCGAGGTCCGAGACGCGGTGTTCAGCGGCCGTGGCCCAGGCAGCCAGCAAAAGCCGTTGTGGTCGCAGACCGCCAAGTTCTCCCGTGCCGCCCCGACCGGATGGGGCATTTCGCCGCCTCTCAGCGTGCGGGCGCCCAGGGACAGCTGTCGGTCAAGCCACGTCGTTGAAGCGGCACCCGGCTCAGTGCAGCTGCGTCAGCCCGTGGTGCATGAGGTGGTGGCGCAGCGCGGCTCGCAGCAGCGGCAGCAGCGAGTGCCGCGGCCGCATCGGCTCGAGCAGGTCGCGGGGCTCGAGCAACCCGATGTAGAGCGCGTCGCGGAAGGGCGTCAGCAACACCTCGTACGCCAGGTCCTCGTCGACCGCGCCGCCCGAGACGCGCCAGCCCTCCTCGGCGAGCACCTGCCGCAGCACCCCGGCCACCGAGCGCAGGTCGAGGTCGCCCCCGGTCGCGAGCACCGCGGTGAGCACCTCGCGGGCCACGACGAGCGCCGTCCGCGGGGCGCCGAACCAGCCCTGCGCGACCGCCGCGAAGAGCTCGTCCGGCCCGCGGGCCGCCTGCCGGCCCCGCGCCGTCGCGGTGAGCGCCTTGCGGTGCACGCGCACGAGGCCCAGTCGCTGCGCCGCCTCGCGCAGCAGGCGGGCGTGCGGGTTGTGCGCCTCGGTGGTGCCGACGTGGCCGTCGTCGGCGCCGAGCCGGGCGGTCAGCTCGGCCACCGTGGCGGGCGGCAGGTAGCCGCGGGAGGTGAGCGGCACCGGCTCGGCGGTCATCTCGAGCAGCACCTGCAGGGGCCGCAGCTCACCGGCCACCCCCGAGAGCCGCTGCGGGACGCCGGCGGTCAGTTCCTCGGTGAAGGGGCGCGTCACCGACGTCAGGGTGGGTGAGCGCACCGTCCACTCGTGCAGCCGCTCCGACGCGATGCCGTGCAGCGGCCGCAGCCCGTTCAGGTCCCGCTGCGGCGCGGTGAGGACGGCGTCGGTCACGCGCTGCTGGACCGCGCGGGACCCGCGGCGCCCGGCGACGAGGTCGCCCGAGACCATCGACAGCTCCAGGGCGTCCGCCGCGCGCTCGTAGGCGTCGGCCTCCGCGGGGCCCATCACCGGGCCCCAGGTGATGAGCTCGGTGTCCGGCGGCTGGATGCCGGAGGCCTTCAGCGCGGCCGCGTACAGGTCGGAGTAGCGCTGCAGGTCGTCGCTGGCGAGCAGGATCGCTCGGGTCGTCTCGCTGCGGGCGATCTCCGCGTACCGACCGAGCCCGACGGCCGCCAGCAGGTCGCCGAGCGCGACGGCGACGCGCCAGCGCTGCTCGGGGGTGCCGGAGCTGCTGCGCCCGAGCTGGTCCCACACGTACAGCTGCAGCCACCACTGCGACACGTCGCGCGCGTTGCCGCTGCCCGCGGTGAGGTCGTCCCAGGCCTGCCGTACCCGCGACTCGACGTCCGGCTCGACGCGTGCCAGCTCGCGCAGCGCCGACTCGACCCTGGCGTCCATGGCACGAGCCTGCCACTGGTACGACAGTCCCGTGCGGATGATGTGGACCGTCGGTGCGCCGACCGGTGAGGCGGTCGTGGAGCTGCTCGAGCCGCTGCGGGCCGCGCTCGCCGGCAGCGGGCCACCCCTGCTGCCCGTGCCGGACGGCGCGGAGCGCGAGCGCCTGCTGCGGGCCGCGCGGCCGGACCACCCGGTGGCCGACGACGTGGCCCTGCTGCTGCCCACGTCCGGCTCGACGGGCGACGCCCGGGTCGTGGAGCTGACCGGCACGGCGCTGCGCGCGTCGGCGCGGGCCACGCACGACCGGCTCGGCGGGCCGGGCCAGTGGCTGCTCGCCCTGCCGGTCACCCACGTCGCCGGCTGGCAGGTGCTCGTGCGCAGCGCGGACGCCGGCCACCGGCCGGCGGTCCTTGACCTCTCCGGCGGCTTCAGCCCGGCCGCGTTCACGGCGGCGGCCGCGCGCCTGACCGCCCCGCGCCGGTACGCCTCGCTGGTGCCGACCCAGGTGCACCGCCTGCTCGACGACCCGGCGGCGACCGACGCCCTGCGGCGGCTGGACGCCGTCCTCGTCGGCGGCGCGGCCACCCCGCCGACCCTCGCCCGCCGCGCCGCCGGGGCCGGCGTCCGCCTCGTCGCGACCTACGGCATGACCGAGACGTGCGGCGGCTGCGTCTACGACGGCCGGCCGCTGGACGGCGTCCGCGCCGCGACCGACGCGGGTGGGCGGCTGCTGCTGGCCGGCGCGGTGCTGGCCCGCGGCTACCGCGGCCCCGCCGCCACGGCGGCCGCCTTCGTCGAGCGCGACGGTGAGCGGTGGTTCACGACGTCCGACCTCGGCGAGGTGCGGGACGGCGTCGTGCGGGTCGACGGCCGGCTGGACGACGTCGTCGTCACCGGCGGCCGCAAGGTCGCACCCGCCGCGGTCGAGGCCGTGGTCGCCGCCCTGCCCGGGGTGCGCGAGTGCGTCGTCGTCGGCGTGCCGGACGCCGAGTGGGGCCAGGCCGTCACCGCCCTCGTCGTCGGCGACCCCGGCCCCCCGGACGTCGTCCGCCGGACGGTCGCGGAGCGGCTCGGCCGGGTGCACGCGCCCCGGCACGTGCTCGTCGTCGACGCGCTGCCGCTGCGCGGCGTCGGCAAGCCCGACCGGGTCGCCGCCGCCGACCTCGCGAGCCGGCTGCTGCGCGGCGACGGATAGCCTGCCCACCCGTGGCGACGGTTGCGCAGTGGGTCGAGGGGGCCCGTCCGCGGACGCTGCCGGCGGCGCTCGCGCCCGTCGCGGTGGGCACCGGCGCGGCCGTCGGGCTCGGTGCCGTCCAGCCGGCGCGGGCGGCGCTGGCCCTCGTCGTCGCCCTCGCGCTGCAGGTCGCGGTCAACTACGCCAACGACTACAGCGACGGCGTGCGCGGCACCGACGCCGACCGGGTCGGGCCCCTGCGGCTCGTCGGGTCGGGGGCCGCGCCGCCGCGCCAGGTGCTCGCCGCGGCGCTCGCCGCCTTCGCGGTCGCCGCCGTGGCCGGCCTGGCCCTGGTCGCCCTGGCCGGCGCCTGGTGGCTGCTCGCCGTCGGTGCGCTCGCGATCCTCGCCGCGTGGACCTACACCGGCGGCCGGCGGCCCTACGGCTACCTGGGCCTCGGCGAGGTCTTCGTCTTCGTCTTCTTCGGGCTCGTCGCCGTGCTGGGGACGACGTACACGCAGGCCGGCACCACGTCGCCGGGCGCGTGGGCGGGCGCGGTCGGCATCGGCCTGCTCGCCTGCGCGATCCTCGTCGCCAACAACCTGCGCGACGTCCCGACCGACGCCCGGGCCGGCAAGCGGACCCTCGCCGTCCGCCTCGGGGAGGCCCGCACCCGCGGGCTCTACGTCGTCCTCGTCGCGGGGGCGTTCGTCGCGGTGCTCGTGGCCGCCCCGACCCGGCCGTGGGCGCTGCTCGCGCTCGCGTCGGCCGCCCTCGCCGTGGCGCCCGCCCGCGTCGTCCTCGGCGGCGCCCGCGGCGGCGCCCTGGTGCCGGTGCTGCGCGACACCGGCCGGCTCGAGCTCGCCTACGGCCTGCTGCTCGCGATCGGGCTCGGGCTCTGACCTGGCAGGGGCACCGGCCCGGCGACCGCTCCTACGCGCGCCTGCTCGTGGCGGTCGGTGCCGCCGGCCTCGCGGTCTTCGCCGCCCTCTACGTGCCGCAGCCGATGCTGCCGCTGCTGGCCGCCGAGCTGGGCGTCTCACCGGGTCAGGCGGCGTGGTCGGTCTCCGTCGCCACCTTCGGGCTCGCGGGCGGCCTGCTGCCCGCCGCGTGGCTGTCGGACGCCGTGGGGCGCACCCGGCTGATGACGGCGTCCCTGTGGCTGGCCGCCGGGCTCGGGGCCGCGGCGGCCCTGGCCCCGACGTGGACGGCGCTGCTCGCCGTCCGTGGCCTGCAGGGCGTCGCGCTCGCCGGCCTGCCGGCCGCCGCGATGGCCTACCTGCGGGAGGAGGTGCACCCGTGGGGGCACGCCCGCGCCGTCGGGCTGTACGTCGCCGGCACCGCCGTCGGGGGCATGAGCGGCCGGCTGGTCGCCGGGGCGCTCGCCGACCTCGCGGGCTGGCGGGCGGCGTTCCTCGGCGTCGGCGCGCTGTGCCTGGTGAGCGCCGCCGTGTGCACCTGGCTGCTGCCGGCGGCCCGGGGCTTCGCGCCGTCGTCGTGGCGCCCCCGGGCCGCGCTCGCCGCGCTGGCGTCCACGCTGCGCGACCCCGCGCTGCTGGCGCTGTTCGGCATCGCCACGACCCTGATGGGCGCGTTCGTGGCGTACTACAACGCCCTCGGCTTCCGCCTCGAGGCGGCGCCCTACCGGCTCAGCGTCGCCGCCGTCGGGCTCGTCTACCTCGCCTACGCCGCGGGGTCGGTCGGCTCGGCGACCGTCGGCGCCGCGGCGGACCGGTGGGGCCGCCGCCCGCTGATGCCGATCGCCGTCGCCGTCACCGCCGCGGGGGCGGCGCTGTCGGCGGCGTCGCCGCTGTGGGTGGTGGTCGCCGGCACGGTGGTGCTGACCTTCGGGTTCTTCGCGGCGCACGGTCTGGCGTCGGGGTGGGTGGCCGCCCGGGCGCACGCGACCGGCCGCGCGACGGCGGGCGCGGCGGCGGTGTACTCGGTGGCCTACTACGTGGGCGCCACGGTGCCCGGGGCGCTCGGGCCGGTGGCGTACGCCGGTGGCGGCTGGTCGAGGGTGCTCGTGGTGGTCGGCGGCCTGCTGCTCGCGGCGGCCGGCCTGTCGGTGGTCCTGCGCCGCACCCGCCCTGCGCGCTGAGGCGACCCCGCGCCGACCGGGCCGTCGTCTGGCACCATCCCGCCATGAGCGACCTCGACGTCCGGGCCAGCGGCGAGCACACCTACGACGTGACCGTCACCGGCGACGGCGGCACGACCGACGACTACGTCCTCACCGTGCCACCGGGGTACGTCGAGGCCGTCGCCCCGGAGAGCACCGACGAGCCGCGCGTCGTCCGTAGCGCCCTCGAGCTGATGCTCGCCGAGGACGGCGCGAAGGTGCCGCCGCGCTTCTCGCTCGCCGACGTCGAGGCGCTGTACCCCGGGTTCGACGAGCGGCTCGCCGCGAGCCTTCGGCCCTGACGGGTCAGCCCTCCTCGCGCCGCTCTTCGCCCGACGCCTCCGCGTCCTCGGCCGCCTCGTCGCCCGCGAGGCCGCGGGCCGGCCGACCGTCGCGCCGTGGCGCCGGGCGGTCGGCGCGCCGCTGCACCGCCCGGGCCACCTCGTCGCGGGCGCGGCCGAGCAGCACGAACGACAGCGCCATCGACGCCACCGCGGCGAGCACGAGCAGCAGCCAGCCGCGGGCGCCGAAGGCGTACAGGACCGCGACGGCGGCGACCAGCAGGCCGAGCCGCAAGGCGGTGTACGTCAGGAACGGGCCCACGGGGGAAGGCTAGGCCGCGCGCAGTCACCACCGACCACCTACCCCCGTGCCGTCCTCGCGCCGGCGTGCTTACAGTGACGACGTGCTGCGCGCCCTCGCCGTCCTGCTCGTGGTCGGCCTCACGGTCTACGCCCTCGTCGACTGCCTCCGCACCGACGGACGCGAGGTCCAGGGCCTGCCGAAGCCGGTGTGGCTGCTGGTGATCCTGCTGCTGCCGGTCTTCGGGCCGCTGGCGTGGGTGCTGCTGGGCCGCACCCGCCCGACCGGCCCCCAGCACCCGGGGCCCGGGCCCGGGCCCGCCCCGGACGACGACCCGGAGTTCCTGCGGCAGCTCGAGCGGCGGCGGCAGCAGGCGGAGTCGGAGCGGCTGCGCCGGTGGGAGGAGGACCTGCGCCGACGGGAGCAGGGCGACGGCCCCGACGAGCCGCCCGCACCGACGCACTGATCAGCCGATGCCGGCGTAGGAGTGGTTGCCGGGGAACAGCACGTTGACGACACCGAAGTTGACCAGCACGCAGACGTAGCCGGCGATCGCGAGGTACGCGGCACGACGACCGTCCCACCCGCGCGTGGCGCGGGCGTGCAGGTAGGCGGCGTAGACCACCCAGATGACGAACGTCCAGACCTCCTTGGGGTCCCAGCCCCAGTAGCGGCCCCAGGCCACCTCGGCCCAGATCGCGCCGGCCACGAGCGTGAAGGTCCACAGCGGGAACGACACGGCGATGAGCCGGTAGGCGGCGCGCTCGAGCTCGGCGGCCGACGGCAGGGCGTCCATGAAGCGGCCCCGCAGCGGCGGCGTGCCGGCGGCGCGCGCCTGCTCGCGGCGGTCCTGCACGAGCTGGAGGATGTTCGCGGAGAACGCGATCGTGAACAGCGCGCTCGAGACGAACGCCACCGACACGTGGATGATCAGCCACTCGCTCTGCAGCGCCGGCGCCAGCGCGCTGGCCTGCGTGTACAGCGTGGTCGTCGCGACGCCGAGGGTCAGCAGCACCGGCCCGACGACGAACGTCCCGAGGTACCGCAGGTCGCGCACCAGCAGGACGACGAGGAACACCGCGGTGACGACCGCGGCCCCGGAGATTGCGAACTCGTACATGTTGCTCCACGGCACGCGGCTCACCGCGAGCCCGCGGAAGACCACACCGGCGGCGTGCAGCAGGAGGGCCAGCCACGTGAGGGCGACCGCGACGCCGGCGGCGCGGCGCGACCGGCGTCCGGCGAGCTCGCCGTCCCCGGCCGCCGACGGCACCCCGGACGGCGCACCCGCGCCCACCAGCTCGCGCTCGGCCGTGCGCCGCTCGGCCACCCGGCCGGCGCCGGAGAGGTCGACGGTGAAGGCCACCATGGCGACGGTGTAGACGACCATCGCGGAGTACACGAGGGCGTCGCTCAGCAGGGACAGGTCCACTCTCAGCCTCCAGTGCTCCGACCGGCAGGTGGGGCGAGCCGCTCGCGCAGGGCGCGCTCGACGGCCTCGACCTCGGGCCCCAGACCGGCGTCGTCGCCGCGGGCGAGCGCGGCGACCTCGACCACGGTACGCCCGCCGGCCGCGGGCACGGCACGCACCCAGACCCGGCGCCGGGGGACGAACAGCGACGCGACGAGGCCGGCCATGGCGAGCACCGAGAACGCCAGCGCGGCGCCCTTGCCGGGGTCGTGCCGGATCGTCAGGCCCGCGAACCGGTCCAGGTCGCTGAACTCGACGGTGCCGGCGCCGTCCGGCAGCTCGACGCTCTCGCCGGGGGCGAGCGAGACCGCGAACGGCGCTCCGTCGTCCCGTTGCAGCTGGGTCAGCCCGCTCGTGTCGAGCTCGTAGACCGACTGCGGCACACCGTCGTCCAGCCCGAGGTCACCGACCCACGCGGTGAGGAACAGCCGGGGGTCGCGGGCGTCGGGGAACACCGAGATCGGCCCGGCCTGCGGGTCGACGACGGCGGTGGGCAGGAAGAGGCCGGACAGGCCGATCTGCTGCGGGGCCGCGTCGACGACCTTGACGACCCCCGTCGAGGAGTAGTTGTCGTCCTGCGCGAGGAACGGCACCTGGCCGCTGAACGCGACGTCGCCGTTCCCGTCCCGGACGGTGATGCGCGGGGCGTACCCGTTGCCCGCCAGGTACACCTGCGCGCCGCCGATGGAGGTCGGCTCGTTGACCCGGATGGTCCGCCGCTCGGGCTCGGCGCCCGGCTCGGGGACGACGGTCACGTCCGCCTCGAACAGCCGCGGCGCGCCGAACTGGTTGCCGCCGGCCTCCTCCTCGAAGGCCACCCGCAGCTCGTCGACGGACAGGCGGAACGGCGGCAGGTCGCCGGCGTCGAACCAGGCGCCGGGGTCGAACGTGTCGTAGTCGGCGAGCGAGTTGGCGAACGCCTGACCGACCGGCACGATCACCTGCCCGCGGTACCCGAGCAGGCCGCCGGCCGCGACCGCCACGAGCAACCCGACGAGGGCGAGGTGGAACAGCAGGTTGCCGGTCTCCCGCAGGTGTCCCCGCTCGGCGGCGACGCTGTCGTCGCGGGTGTCCGCGCGGTAGCGGCGACCGCGCAGCACCGCGTGCGCCGCCACCAGCACCTGCTCGACCGGCGCGTCCACCGTCGCGGTGCGGTGCGCGGGCAGCCGCTCGAGGCGCCGCGGCGTTCGCGGCGGGCGGCTGCGCAGCGCGGCGAGGTGCGCGCGGCTCCGCGGCAGCACGCAGCCGACGAGCGAGACGAACAGCAGCAGGTAGATCGCCGAGAACCACGGCGAGGCGTAGACGTCGAAGAAGCCCAGCCGGTCGAGCCACGGCCCGAGGTCAGGGTTCTCGGCCACGTACTGCTGCACCGCGACCGCGTCGATCCCGCGCTGGGGGATCACCGAGCCCGGCACGGCGGCGACCGCGAGCAGCATGAGCAGGAACAGCGCCGTCCGCATGCTCGTCAGCTGGCGCCACGCCCAGCGCAGCCACCCGGCGACACCCAGGGAGGGCTGCGCGGGCGGCGGGGCGGCCTCGGGGCGGTCGTCGACGAGCACGTCAGATGACCGTCTCGAAACCGGCGATGGTGCCCTGCAGGGCGTTCATCCACGCCGTCCAGACGCCGGTGACGAGCAGGACGCCGACGACGACGAGCATCGCGCCGCCCGCCCGGGCGATGGCGAGCCGGTGGCGGCGCAGCAGGTCCAGCGAGCGCATGCCGCGCCCGAGGCCGGCCGCGACGGCGACGAACGGCAGGCCGAGGCCCAGGCAGTAGGCCACCGTCAGGACGGCGCCGCGACCGGCCGAGCCCTGCTGCAGGGTGAGTCCGAGGACCGCGGCGAGCGTCGGGCCGATGCAGGGGGCCCAGCCGAGGCCGAACACGACGCCGAGCAGCGGTGCGCCCGCGAGCCCGGCGGCCGGCCGCCAGCGCAGCCGCCGCTCCCGCTGGAGCGCCGGCACGAACCCCAGGAACGCGACGCCCATCGCGATGACGACGACGCCGAGCCCGCGCGTCAGCTCGGTGCCCCACTGCTGCAGCACGCCGCCGAGCGAGCCGACGGCCGCACCGAGCGCCGTGAACACCGCGGTGAAGCCGAGCACGAACAGCACCGCGCCGGTGACGACGCGGCGGCGCGGCTGGCTCTCGAGGTCCTCCCCCGTGAGGCCGGTGACGTAGCCGAGATAGCCGGGCACCAGCGGCAGCACGCACGGCGAGGCGAACGACACCAGGCCGGCGAGGGCCGCCACCGGCAGCGCCAGCAGCAGCGGCCCGCTGAGGACGGCGTCGGCGAACGCGCTGCCGACGCTCACGCGGCGGCCTCCTCCGCCAGGACGTCGTCGAGCAGCCCCCGCAGGGTCGAGCCCTCCGCCCGGCCCAGCACCCGCGCCGCGACCCGGCCCTCGCGGTCGAGCACCAGCGTGGTCGGCACGGCCTGCGGCGGGACGTCGCCGCGCAGCGCGAGCAGCGCGGCCCCGCTGCTGGCGTCGAGCACGCTGGGGTACGGGATGCCGTAGGTGCGCTCGAAGGCCAGCGCCCCGGCGGCGTCGTCCCGGGTGTTGATGCCGAGGAACCGGACGCCGTCGTCGGCGTACGCGGCGGCGGTCTCGACGAGGTCCGGCGCCTCGGCGCGGCACGGCGCGCAGGCGGCGTACCAGACGTTGAGGACGACGACGTCGCCGCGCCAGTCCGCGAGGTCGACCTCGTCGCCGCCGGCGGTGGTGCCCGTCAGCTCGACGGGCTCCGACCGCTCGGCCACCGCCACCGTCGTCACCGTGCCGTCGCCGGAGACGTAGTTCTTGGCGTCCCCGGCGCGGGCCTGCTCCGACAGGGCGTCGGACGCGGTGCAGCCCGTGAGACCGAGGGCCGCGGCGGCGGCGAGAGCGACGAGCCGCCTCATGCGCCGGAGACCTTGTTCGCGCCCGGCAGCAGGTCACCGGCCGGCTCGGAGTAGCTCGTGCCGACGACCCGCCCGTCCTCGTAGTGGATCGACGTCAGGCTGGCCAGGGAGCACTGCCGGTTGCGCGGGTCGTGCCACAGCCGGCGGCCCTCCAGGGCCGACCGCGCCGTCCAGATCGGCAGCTGGTGGCTGACGAGCACCGCCTCACGCCCCGCGACGTGCGCGGCGGCGTCCGCGGCGGCGGCCAGCATGCGCTGGGCGATCTCGCGGTAGGGCTCGCCCCACGACGGCCGGAACGGGTTGCGCAGGTGCCACCAGTGGCGGGGGTGGTGCAGAGCGCCGTCCCCGACACCGAAGGTCAGCCCCTGGAAGTGGTTGCCGGCCTCGATGAGCCGGTTGTCGGTGTGCACCTCGAGGCCGAACGCCGCGGACGTCGGGCCGGCCGTCTGGCGGGCCCGCTCCAGCGGGGAGGAGACGAGCAGGGCGACGTCGTGGCCGCCGCCGAGCAGGTGCTCGGCGACCCGCTCGGCCATCTCCACGCCGAGCTCGGACAGGCGGTAGCCCGGCAGGCGGCCGTACAGCACGCCCTCGGGGTTGTGCACCTCGCCGTGGCGCAGCAGGTGCACGGTCGTCCTCGCCATGGTCCCAGTCTCCCAAACCGCGCTGCGTGCCCGGTCAGCGGGCGGACGCCGCGGCGGCGGCCCGGGCGGCGTGGGGCAGCGCCTCGAGCACCCGGCCGACGGCCTCGTCGTCGTGCGCGGCGGAGCAGAACCACGCCTCGAAGGCGCTCGGCGGCAGGTGGACGCCGCGCTCGAGCATCGCGTGGAAGAACGCGCGGAAGGCGTCGAGGTCCTGCGAGCGGGCGGCCTCGTAGTCGTGCACCGCCTCCCGGTCGGTGAAGAAGACGCTGAACATGCTGCCGGCCGAGCTCACCAGGTGCGGGACGCCGGCCTCGGCCAGGGCGGCGGAGGCGGCCGCCGACAGGCGCCGCGCCACGTCGTCCACGTGGGCGTAGACCGCGTCGGTGCAGCCGCGCAGGGTGGCGAGGCCGGCCGCCGTCGCGACGGGGTTACCCGACAGGGTGCCGGCCTGGTAGACCGGCCCGGCCGGCGCGAGGTGCGCCATCACGTCCGCGCGGCCACCGAAGGCCGCGGCCGGGAACCCGCCTCCCATCACCTTGCCGAACGTGAACAGGTCCGGCGCGGTCGGCTCCTCGGGGGTACCCGGCTCGAGGCCGAACCAGCCGGCGCGCGAGACGCGGAAGCCGGTCATCACCTCGTCGCTGACGAGCAGGGCACCGTGGTCCCGGGTGATGCGGCGCAGCGCGGCGGTGAAGCCGGGCAGCGGCGCCACCACCCCCATGTTGCCGGCGGCCGCCTCCGTGATCACCGCGGCGATGCGCTCGCCGTGGGCGGCGAACGCCTTCTCGACCGCCGCCACGTCGTTGTAGGGCAGCACGAGCGTCTGGGCGGCGCTCGCGCCGGTGACGCCCGGGGTGTCGGGCAGCGCGAAGGTGGCCAGGCCGGAGCCGGCCGACGCGAGCAGCGAGTCGACGTGCCCGTGGTAGTGGCCGGCGAACTTCACGACCAGCTCGCGGCCGGTGAAGCCGCGGGCGAGCCGGATCGCGCTCATCGTCGCCTCGGTGCCGCTGCTCACCAGCCGCACCTGCTCGACCGGGTTGACGCGCGCGACGATCTCCTCGGCGAGGGCGACCTCGTTCTCGCTCGGCGTGCCGAACGAGAAGCCGTGCCGGGCGGCGTCCGTCACGGCCGTCAGGACGTCCGGGTGGGCGTGGCCGAGGATCATCGGCCCCCACGAGCAGACCAGGTCGACGTACTCGCGGCCGTCCACGTCGTAGAGGTAGGGGCCCGCGGCGCGACGGACGAACCGGGGGGTGCCGCCGACGGCGCGGAAGGCGCGCACCGGAGAGTTCACCCCGCCGGGTATGACGGCGAGGGCGCGGTCGAACAGGGCGCGGGAGGCGGGGGCGTCGGCGGGGTAGGTCACCGCTCGATTGTCCCCGGGCGCGGACCGCGCCGCTCAGGTGGTGCGCAGGTGCTCGCCGACCTTGCGCATCGCCGAGCCCAGGGCGGCGACCTCGTCGGGCGTCAGCTGGTCGAACAGGTGGGTGCGCACACCCTCCACGTGCACCGGCGCCGACTTCACCAGCTCGGTCCAGCCGGCGTCCGTCATCACGCACAGCACTCCGCGCCCGTCCGCCGGGCACGCCTCGCGGCGCACCAGCCCGCGCTCCTCCATGCGCCGCGCGGTGTGGGTGAGCCGGCTGCGGGAGTGCACGAGACGGTCGGCGAGCTCGGACATCCGCAGCGACCGCCCGGGCACCTCCGACAGCCGCACGAGGATCTCGTACTCGGCCAGCGACAGGTCGCTCTCGTCGTCCAGCTCGCGGGCGAGGCGGTCCCACAGGCGCTGGTTGGCCTCGAGGAAGGCGCGCCAGACCTGCTGCTCCGCCTCGCTCAGCCACCGGGTCACGCGCCGCATCGTAACCACCGGGGTGCGGAGGAAATAGTTGAACAGTCAATCAGGTTGAGGCATCATGACAGCGCAGCCCCTCCCCACCGAAGGAGCACTCCTCATGACCGAGACCACCACCACCCAGCTGCCCGCCGGCCTCACCCCCGGCACCTACGCCATCGACCCGTCGCACAGTGAGATCGGCTTCACCGCCCGCCACGCGATGGTGACCAAGGTGCGCGGCAGCTTCCCCGAGGTCGACGGCACGATCGTCATCGGCGACGACGCCGCGTCGTCCCAGGCCACGGCGTCCCTCAAGGTCGCCTCGGTGACCACCCGCAACGCCGACCGGGACGGGCACCTGCGCTCGGCGGACTTCTTCGACGCCGAGACCTACCCGGAGATCACCTTCCGCTCCACCGGCGTCCGCGCCGAGGGCGGCGCCTACCTCGTCGACGGCGAGCTCACCATCAAGGGCGTCACCCGCCCGGTGACCCTGCCCGTCGAGTTCCACGGCGTGGCCACCGACCCGTTCGGCAACGTCCGCGCCGGCTTCTCCGCCGAGCTCGACGTCGAGCGCGAGCAGTGGGGGCTGACCTGGAACGCCGCCCTCGAGACCGGCGGTGTCCTCGTGAGCAAGAAGGTCAAGCTCACCCTCGACGTCAGCGCCGTCAAGCAGGCCTGACCGTCCCCCCACCACGCAAAAAGCGGGCTTCTTGCACGAACCCACCCCGGTTCAGCGCGAGAAGCCCGCTTTTCGCGGTTGTAGCGTCGGGGCATGAGCGAGGACCTGGTGCAGCCCGAGGGACCCAACGCCGGCTCGGACGCCGCCACCGCCGAGCGGCACCATGCCTCCGGCGACGTGCGCCGCGGCGGGCACCCCGAGGAGGCGCCGCCGCAGACCCAGCGCCCCGACCCGTCGGACGACGAGCTCGCCGGCGCTCCGGGGACCGACCGGACGGACGCCGGGCAGGACGAGGCGACGGCCGCGCAGGACGCCGGCCGGGGCGAGTGAACGGGCCGACGCCGCACGACGGGCCGGCGCGACTCAGCCACCGGCAGCGGGGGCGACGCACCTGCCGTCCACCCGACAGCTCAAACACGCCCAAAGGCCCCGTCACAAGCCTGCCCACGCGGCTCCGCGGAACCACCGAATCACGGCCGGACACTTGACCCGGGGTTCCCCTTCGTACTGCTCGATCTACCGCCTGCTGGCGAACCTCTTCACGGGTCCCGCAGCCGCCATCGCCAGTAGCACAGCGGCGACGATCACGAAGTAGGCCCCGGTGTCAGCGGGCAGGCTCGGCAGGATCGCTTGAGCGATCGCCCAGACGGCCACGCCGAGCAGGACAGCGAACCCGGCCATGATCAGGAGTCGTCGCATGCGCTGCTCCTTCATCAACACACCTGTGTCGTGGCGCCGAGTGGGAGACCCGTGTACCAGACGCGGATCGCGAGGCAGCGACCCGATCGCCTAGCGTACGCCGCCTGGCTGGTGATGCTGGCGAAATTCGCGGCTACCCAGCCCGCACACAGGGCCTTCATCGCCTTCATGACCCAGTGCCACGTCGGCACGTACCCGCACATCGTGGCGGCGGTGGCCGCCATACCAGAAAGGGTCGCGGCCTGAATCCTCAGTGTCTCGGTCCGGTTGAACTTGAGGCAGTATGTGAGGAAGCCGCACGTGTTGATGGACGGGTCGGCGACCACCGGGAAGGTTGCCCCGGTGAAGTCGACGTGCTGCACCAGCGTCGCCCCTCGTGTCTCGTACCGAGTCGGCAGCGCCTTCCCGGCCGCGTCGACCGCCCAGGGCGCCTCGATGGTAGCCACCTGCTCTCCCCGCTGGGAGACGACCACCGTGCCGTCGTCCCGCACGACGAGTTGGGAGCCGGGGAGGACATAGCGGACCTGCTCAGGAGCGCTGGCGTCGTGAGCGACGCTGAGGAGTCTCGTGACGCCCTCGGCTGCTGCCTGGACGGCGATGTCCGTGCTGTCGAGCGCGTCCCGATACACCGCCGTGCCGTCATCGAGAGCGACGGGCTTGCCTTGGCCAGGCGACAAGATCTTGATGCCGGCGTCGGTCGCTCCGGCGCTCGTGTCGGGCGCTGGCCCGGCAGCGGTGGCTCCGACTCGATCAAGGGCGGCAGCCGTCTGATCATGCGGAGCGGATGCGTGTGCCGCAGGTGCGCTGCTCATCAAGACGCTCGCGGCCACGAGGCCAACGAGAAGTGGCTTTAACACTGGTCCTCCTTCAGGGCCGATCCCCCGAGCCCCTTGTGACTCCGCAGGGCCTCGCCACGAGGGTCTGGTCGCGCCGTCTCGCGTGGCCCCCCGCTGAGGCAGACAGTAGTTCGAGTCGCTACTCAACGAACACACGTCAATTCACTACGTAGGCGTGTTCACTCAGCAGGAGCAGCTGACGGCACGAGCCTTCCTGACCGCCCACGACTCAACAATCCACGACCCACCGGTCAAACGGTCCCGCGGAACCGCCCTACCCGCGGCCGGACGGCGGATCCGGGCTTGAGACGCACAGCGCGTGTCACTGCGGGTGGCGGGTCAGCGCAGCAGCCGCGCGGCCTCGGTCGCCCAGTACGTGAGGACGGCGCCCGCGCCGGCGCGGTGGATCGACGTCAGCGTCTCCAGGACCGCGCGCTCCCGGTCGATCATGCCGGCCGCGGCGGCGGCCTCGACCATCGCGTACTCGCCCGAGACCTGGTAGGCCCACACCGGCACGTCGACGGACGCCGCCACCGACGCGAGCACGTCGAGGTAGGGCAGCGCGGGCTTGACCATGACGACGTCGGCGCCCTCCGCGACGTCGAGGCGCACCTCGCGCAGCGCCTCGACGGCGTTCGCCGGGTCCTGCTGGTAGGTGCGCCGGTCGCCGGTCAGCGCCGAGTCCACCGCGTCGCGGAACGGGCCGTAGAACGCCGAGGCGTACTTCGCGGCGTAGGCGAGCAGGACGACGTCCGCGCGGCCGGCCGCGTCGAGCGCGGCCCGGACGTGGCCCACCTGGCCGTCCATCATCCCCGAGAGCCCGAGCACGGTCGCGCCCGCGTCGGCCTGGGCGAGCGCCATCGCGGCGTAGCGCTCCAGGGTGGCGTCGTTGTCCACCCGGCCGGCCGCGTCGAGGACGCCGCAGTGGCCGTGGTCGGTGAACTCGTCGAGGCACAGGTCGGCCATCACGACGGTCCGGTCGCCGACGGCACCGGCCAGCGAGCGCAGCGCGGCGTTGAGCACGCCGTCCGGGGCGGTCGCGCACGACCCGACCGCGTCGCGCCGGGCCGGGACGCCGAACACCATCAGCCCGCCGACGCCCGCCTCGACCGCCTCGCCGGCGGCGTCCACCACGGACGACGCGGTGTGCTGGACGACGCCCGGCATGCTCGCGATCGGGGCCGGGTCCCTCAGCGCCTCCTTGACGAACAGCGGCAGCACCAGCCGGGCCGGGTGCAGGCGGTGCTCGGCGACGAGCGACCGCAGCGGCCCCGACTGCCGCAGCCGGCGGGGCCGCTCGGCCGGGAACGGCATCAGCGGGCCTTGCGGCGCGCCGACTGCTTCCGCTCGCTCGGCCGCAGCACCGGCTCGCCGGCCTCGAGGGCGCTGGCGCGCAGCCCGGTGCCGTACTCGGCGAGGGCGTCGACGAGCGCCGCGCCGGAGGCCTCCGGCGCCAGCACGGCGACGCGCAGCCCGTGCTCCTCGGCGGTCTTCGCGGTCGCCGGCCCGATGCACGCCACCACGGTCGAGGAGTGCGGCTTGCCGGCGATGCCGACCAGGTTGCGCACCGTCGAGGACGACGTGAAGACCACCGCGTCGAACGCACCGCTCTTGATCGCGTCGCGCACCGACGCCGGCGGCGGGGCGGCACGCACCGTGCGGTAGGCGGTGACGTCGTCCACCTCCCAGCCCCCGGCCTGCAGACCCGCGACGAGGGTGTCGGTGGCGATGTCGGCGCGCGGCAGGAAGACCCGGTTGATCGGGTCGAGCACCTCGTCGTACGGCGGCCAGTCGGCGAGCAGGCCCTGGGCGGACTGCTCCCCCGACGGCATGAGGTCCGGCTCGATGCCCCACTCGCGCAGCGCCTGGGCGGTGACGCCGCCGACGGCGGCCACCTTCAGCCCCGAGAAGGCGCGGGCGTCCAGGCCGAACTCGACGAACTTCTCGCGCACCGCGCGGACCGCGTTCACCGACGTGAACCCGATCCACTCGTAGCGGCCGGTGACCAGGCCCTTGACGGCCTTCTCCATCTGGTGCGGCGTGCGCGGCGGCTCCACGGAGATCGTCGGCACGACCTCGCTGACGGCGCCGTACGCGGCGAGCCGGTCCACGGTCGGGCCGGACTGCTGCTGCGTGCGCGGCACCAGCACCCGCCAGCCGAACAGCGGCTTCGTCTCGAACCAGGAGGCGCGGTCGCGCAGGTCCAGACCCGGGCCGACGACCCCCACCAGGGGACCGGCCAGCGACGTGCCGGCGGCCCGCAGCGTGGCGGACACCGCGCCGAGGGTGGTGACGACGGTCCGCTGGTCGGTGGTGGTGCCCCGCTCGGTGAGCGCGATCTCGTCCCCCGGGTCGCGCCCGGCGTCCACCAGCACCTCGGAGGCGACGACCATGTCGTCGGGCCCGCCGAGCAGCACGAGGGTGTCGCCGGACGACGTCAGCGCCGGGGCGGAGATGCGCCCGGTGGTGTCGACGACGTGCACGGCGGAGGTGCCGCGGGTGCTCAGCGGCACGCCCGCGTACACGGGCACCGCCGCGGCCGGCGAGACGCCCGGCACGACCTCGAAGGGGACGCCCGCCTTGTGGCAGGCGAGCATTTCCTCGGCGGCGCCGGAGAACGTCACGCCGTCGCCGTCGAGCAGGCGCACGACGCGCTGGCCCGACTTGGCGGCGCGGACGACGAGGCGTGCCCGAGCGGCCTGGCTCAGCGGCTGGCCGTTCTCGCCGAAGGTGGCGTCGATGACCTCCACCTCGGCGCAGGTGCGCTGCGCGAGCGCCTCGGCGCTGGAGCCCTGGTCGACCACGACCACCTCGGCGGACGCCAAGAGCTCGGTGGCGCGGGCGGTGAGCAGCCCGGGGTCGCCCGGGCCGGCGCCGACGAAGGCGACGCTGCCGAGGGGCTTCTTCTTGGCGGTGCGGGCGGTCACGTCTCAGTCCTCCAGGCGGCGGTGGCCGCCGTGTCGTGGTGCGTCGTCAGTCTCAGCGGTTCTTCCCGAACGGGTGTTCCGGCGGACGCAGGCGGTACGGCCACCAGGTCGGCGGCACCGTCGTCCAACAGCTCCCGGGCCAGGGCGCGGCCGAGGTCGGCCGCGCCCCCGGGTCTGCCGGTGGCCGATCGCCGCAGCATCGCGCTGCCGTCCGGTGCGGCCACCACGGCGCGCAGGAAGAGCTCCTCCTCCTGCTCGCCCAGGGCGAGGTCGGCGAGCGCGCCGACCGGCGCCGTGCAACCCGCCTCGAGCTCGGCGAGCAGGGCGCGCTCGGCGGTGACGGCCGCACGCGTGGCGGCGTCGTCCAGGCCGCGGCAGGCGGCGAGCGTCGGCTCGTCGTCCGCGCGGCACTCGACGGCCAGCGCGCCCTGGCCGGGCGCGGGCAGCATCTGCAGCGGGTCGAGCACCTCGGTGGCCTCGTCGGCGCGTCCGACGCGCAGCAGGCCCGCGCGGGCGAGCACGACCGCGTCCAGCGCGCCGTCCGCGACGAACCGCAGCCGGGTGTCGACGTTGCCGCGGACGTCGACGACGTCGAGCCCCAGCCCGAGGGCCCGCAGCTGGGCGGCGCGACGCGGGGAGCCGGTGCCCACCGTCGCGCCCTCGCCGAGCTCCCCGAGCGTCAGGCCGTCGCGGGCGACGAGGACGTCGCGGGGGTCCTCCCGCGGCGGCGTGGCCGCCACGACGAGCCCGTCGAAGGGCGGGGTCGGCAGGTCCTTGAGCGAGTGGACGGCGAGGTCGACGCGGCCGGCGAGCAGCGCGTCGCGCAGCGCCGAGACGAAGACCCCGGTCCCGCCTATCCGGCTCAGGGACGCCCCGGACGTGTCGCCCGTCGTCTCGATCTCGACGAGCTCGACGTCCCGGCCGGTCGCGGCCCGCAGCGCGGCGGCGACCTGCTCGGACTGGGTGCGGGCCAGCGTGCTGCGACGCGTCCCGAGGCGCAGGGCCCTCATGCGTCACCGTCCGGCGCCGCCGCACCCGTCGTCGACACCGAGGCGGGGGGCACCGAGCGCAGCACGTCGCTGACGGTGGCGACGTCGGTGATGTCGAGCCCGAAGAGCTCGCGCAGCGCGGCGGCGTACGACGTGCCGCCGGGCTCGCTGGCGGCCAGCCTCTTCACCTGCACCGTGGGGGTGTGCAGCAGCTTGTCGACGACCCTGTGCACGGCCTGGGCCACCTCGGCGTCGGTGCGGGCGTCCATCTCGGCGCCGAGCCGCTGCCGCAGGCGGTCCATCTCCGCGTCGACGACGTCCCGCGCGTAGCTGCGCAGCGCGACGACGGTCGGCGCGACCTCCGCCGCGCGCTGCTCGGCGAGGTAGGCGTCGACCTCCCCGGCCACGATGTCGCGCGCCGCCTCGATCTCGGCGCCGGTCCCGGTGCCGGCCAGCCGCTCGCCGAGCTCGCGCAGCGAGACCAGCGTGACGCCGGGCAGGTCGGCGACCGACGGCTCGACGTCGCGGGGTAGGCCGAGGTCGACGACGAGCTGCGGCGCCTCTCCGCGCTGCTCGCGCGCCGCCCGCACCGTGGTCTCGGTGAGCACGTGGCCGACGGCTCCCGTGCACGACAGGACGACGTCGGCCTCGGAGAGGGCCACGGTGAGGGCGTCGGTGTCGTCCAGGGTGAGCCACGTGCCGCCGACGGCCTCGGCGAGGCGCTCGGCCCTCGCGGCGGTGCGGTTGGCGATCGCGACGGACGCCGCACCCAGCCGCTGCAGCGTGGTCGCGGCCAGCGCGCTCATCGCCCCGGCCCCGACGACCAGCGCGCGGGCGCTGGCGAGGGGCGCCGCGACGTCCTCCACGCCCTCGAGGCCCGCCTCGACGAGCGAGTGGCCGGCCCGGTCGAGCCCGGTCTCGCTGTGCGCGCGCTTGCCCACCCGCAGCGAGTGCTGCAGCAGCGGGTCGAGGGTGCGCCCGACGGTTCCGTCCTCCTGGCCGCGGCGCAGCGCGGCGCGCACCTGACCGAGGATCTGGGACTCCCCGACCGCCATCGAGTCCAGCCCGCAGGCGACCTCGAACAGGTGCCGGACGGCGCGGTCGGCGTAGTGCACGTAGAGGTGCTCGGTGAGGTCGTGCAGGGGCACGCCGGTGCGGGCGGCGAGGGCCTCCCCGACGTCGGCCACCCCGCCGTGGAACGCGCCGACCGCGGCGTAGACCTCGAGCCGGTTGCACGTCGACAGCACGACGGACTCCCGCACGTGGTCGCCCGCGCACACCGCCCGGGAGAGCTCTCGCGTGCCGTCGGCGTCCAGCGCGGCGCGCTCGATGAGGTCGAGCGGGGCGGTGTGGTGGGACAGACCCATGACGAGCACGGTCACCGGGCCACCTCCATCCCTGCCGCGCGGACCGCCTCCGAGGCGGCCTTGCGCTGCTCGTGGAACGCGAGGATCTGCAGCTCGGTGGACAGGTCGACCTTGCGCACCTCGACGCCGTCGGGCACCTGCAGGACGACCGGCGCGAAGTTGAGGATGCTCGTCACCCCGGCCCCGACGAGGCGGTCGCACAGGTCCTGCGCCACGGGAGCGGGGGTCGCGAGGACGCCGATCCGCGCGCCGGTGGAGGCGACGACGTCCTCGAGCGCCGAGGTCGGCTGCACCTTGAGCCCGGCGACGTGCTCACCCACGACGTCCGGGTCGGCGTCCAGCAGGGCGGCGACGGTGAAGCCCCGGGAGACGAAGCCGCCGTAGTTGGCCAGCGCGTGCCCGAGGTTGCCGACGCCCACGATGACGACCCGCCAGTCCTGCGTCAGCCCGAGCTCGCGGGAGATCTGGAACACCAGGTAGTCGACCTCGTAGCCGACGCCGCGGGTGCCGTACGACCCGAGGTGCGAGAGGTCCTTGCGCAGCTTGGCCGGCCCGACGCCCGCCGCCTCCGCGAGCGCCTGCGACGACACGGTGGCGACGCCCTGCTCGGCGAACGACGTGAGCGCGCGCAGGTACACGGGGAGCCGGGCCACGGTGGCGTCCGGGACGCCATGGGCGGCGACCCGGGCACGACGTGGTGCACCGGTCGGGAGGGCAGTCACGGCGTGAGCCGACTCCTAGCGACGGGGGACCGGAAGAGGACCCCAGCGTAGGCGTTTGTGAACACACGCACAAAGTCGCGGGAGCATACCGGTCACGGACGTGAACCTTCTCACGGGGTCCGGCGCCACCTGCGGACCCACGAGGACGCCCCCGCCGGCCCCTCGGCGGGGGCCGTCAGCGCCTCCCGCAGCCGCTGCTCGTCCACCCGCCACCAGGCGTGCCGGCGGCCGTCGACGAGGACGACGGGGACCAGCTCGCCGTACTCGCGTGCCAGGGTCTCGTCGTCGTCCACCGAGCGCTCGACCCACGCGACGCCGGTGTCGTCCGCCACCCGGCGGACCACCTCCCGGGCGTCGGCGCACAGGTGGCACCCGGGCCGCCCCAGCAGGACCACGCGCACACCGTCTGCCACCAGCCCAGGGTAGGCCGGGGGCGCGCAGCCAGCGGGTCGGTCACGCGGTGTACCCGAACGGTCGCTCAAGGTTCCGGACGGCTGCGCCGATCAGGTGAGGGTCCTGTGTCCAGCGGATCACCGCCCGGAGGTGCCCGTGGCCCGTCAGCCCCAGCACCGGCGCGCCGTCGCCGTCGCCGTGCCTGCACCGAGGCGCACGACCGCCGCGACGGCCGTCGTCCTCCTCGTGGCCGCCCTCCTGACCGCAGCGGGCGTGGCCCTCGCCCCGCCCGCCGGCGCCAGCGCCGGCACGTTCGTCTCCCTCATCAACTCCGCGCGCGCGTCGGCCGGGCTGCCCGCGCTGTCCAGCCGCGGCGACCTCGCCTCGGTGGCGGCCTCGTGGACGCAGCGGATGGCGTCGTCCGGAACGCTGGCGCACAACCCCTCCCTGGCGTCCCAGGTCACCGGGTACCGCTACGTCGGCGAGAACGTGGGCTACGGGCCGGACGCCGCCACCATCCACCGCGCCTTCATGGACTCGGCGTCGCACCGCGCGAACATCCTCGACCGCGACTACACCGAGGTGGGCGTCGCCGTCGTCCAGGCCGACGGCCGGCTCTGGGTGACCGAGGTGTTCCGCGCCCCGAGCGGGGCGCCCAAGGCCGGCACGCCCTCCCCCGGCGGGGGGACCTCGTCCGAGGCCGCGACGACGCGGTCGCGCGGCTCGGCCGGCGCCCCGGCGAGAGCGGCCGCGCCGCCGCCCCCGCCGCCGCCGAGCCCGGAGGAGCTGCTGCGGCAGCGCGCCGCCCGCGCCGTGGCCGGGCCGGGCGCGGAGCCGGCCAGGGACCCCGTGCAGCAGGCGCTGCGCTTCGTCGAGGTCCTGAGGGCCACCCGCGGCTGAGCCGCGGGCTCGCCGGGACGCCACCGTAGGGTGGTCGCGATGGGGGTCCGCAGGACGTGGGAGGCGCAGCGCAGCCGCCGGGCCGGTCGCGCGGCGGCGGCGGTCGCCGCCGCGCAGGCGCCTTCGTCGCCCGACCCGACCGCCGCGGCGTTCTTCGACGTCGACAACACCGTGGTCCGCGGCGCCAGCATCTTCCACCTGGCGCGGGGCCTGTACCGACGACGGTTCTTCCGCTTCCGGGACATCGCGCGGTTCGGCTGGCAGCAGACCCTGTTCGTCGTCCGCGGGGAGAACCTCACCCACGTCGCCGACATCCGCGAGCGGGCGCTCGCGATCGTCGCCGGGCACTCGGTGGCCGAGCTGGCGGCGATCGGCGAGGAGGTCTACGACGAGGTCATCGCCGACAAGGTGTGGCCGGGCACGCACGACCTGGCCCGCGCCCACCTCGCGGCCGGCCAGCGCGTCTGGCTCGTCACGGCGACCCCCATCGAGGTCGCGTCGGTGATCGCCCGCCGCCTCGGCCTCACGGGTGCCCTCGGGACCGTGGCCGAGCACGAGGACGGCGTGTACACGGGCCGCCTCGTCGGTGAGCCCCTGCACGGCCCGGCGAAGGCCGAGGCGGTGCGCGCCCTGGCCGAGG
This sequence comes from Actinomycetes bacterium, assembly GCA_046566185.1. Classification (GTDB taxonomy): domain Bacteria; phylum Actinomycetota; class Actinomycetes; order Actinomycetales; family SCSIO-59966; genus SCSIO-59966. The sequence goes on from JBKHXE010000094.1 coordinate 25,122, forward strand.
CGGAGGGCCTCGACCTCGCCCGCTGCTCGGCGTACAGCGACTCCGCGAACGACATCCCCCTGCTGTCGGTCGTCGGCCACCCCGTCGTCGTCAACCCCGACCGGCGGCTGCGTGCCCACGCTCGCGCGCGGGGCTGGGAGGTGCGCGACTACCGGCGCGGCCGGCGGGCCGCGAGGATCGGGGTGCCCGCGGTCACCGCGGGCGGCCTGGTCGCCGGCGCGGTGTCGGCAGCGGTCCGGCACCGGAGGTCGTCACGCGTCATGATGTGACGCCGATCACTTGCGATCGGGCGGAATCTACTGCACGGTAACCGGTGGCGCTCCGGACGGCTCACCGCTCCGGGGTCAGGCGCCGGGGCCGGGTCAGCGGCCCGGCGGGACGCCGACGAAGGGGTGGTCAGCATCGTCGCCGGGCGACGCAGGTCAGGGACGGCGCGTCTCGCGCTGACCCCTTCCCTGGCGACCCCCGCCGGTGCGCTCCACCCCGGACGGGGAGGCCTCGCCGAGCTGGCGGCGCTGGTCGCGATGGCGGTGGACGGCGGGCAGGCACCGCCGCTGCTCTCCCGCACCCCAGGCGACGGGGACCCCGGTCCGCACTCCGCCGCGGAGGCGGAGCGGCTGACGCGGGTCCGGGCCCTGGTGGACCTCGCGCAGCGGGGGGACGCCCAGGCGTTCGGGCAGCTCTACGAGGAGTACGTCGACGTCGTCTACCGCTACGTGTACGTGCGCGTCGGCTCCCGTCACCTCGCCGAGGACATCACGTCCGAGACGTTCCTCAAGGCCCTGCGCCGCCTGGACGCCTTCACGTGGCAGGGCCGGGACATCGCCGCGTGGTTCGTCACCATCGCGCGCAACCTCATCACCGACCACCACCGCGCCGGCCGCACGCGCCTCGAGATCACCACCGACGAGCTGCTCGGCGCGGACGCCGGCGACCGTGACGGCGGTGCCGGGCTGCCGCGCAGCAGCACCCCCGGCCCCGAGGACGCCGCCCTCGAGCGCAGCCGCGACGAGCGGCTCGTCGCCGCCGTCCGGTGCCTCAAGCCGGAGCAGCAGGAGTGCGTCGTCCTGCGCTTCTTCCACGAGCTGTCCCTCGCGGAGACCGCCGAGGTGCTCGGCCGCAGCGAGGGAGCGGTCAAGCAGCTGCAGCTGCGGGCCGTGCGCGCCCTCGCCGGCATCCTCGGGGAGGACCGTCCGTGACGCAGGACACGGCGGTCCGGCCGGAGCGCCGCGTAACCCGGCAGGCCGCGGCCCGTTGGCCAGGTGTGGAGCGAGAGCCGACGGCCGAGCGGACGGGGGGACGGGCATGATCGCACGAGCCCGCGCCGACGCGTTCGCACGAGCCGTGGACGGCGCCCCGACCGGTGACGAGCGGCTCGCCCGGCTGACCGCCCTGACCGTCGAGCTGCGCCGGCTGCCGGACGCCGCCGCGCTGCGTCCGGACCCCACGTTCCGCGCCGACCTGCACGCCCGGCTCGTCGCCGAGGCGGAGGCGGCCGCGGCCGTCCGGCGCTACGTGCCCGAGCAGCGCCGTCCGGCGCCGACCACGGCGTCGCACGGCCGCTCCCGCCGCGTGCTCGCCGGAGCCCTGGCCGCGACGCTGCTCGGCGGCACCGGGGCGGCCCTGGCCAGCACCGCGGCCCTGCCCGGCGAGCTGCTGTACCCGGTCAAGCGCGGCGTCGAGCAGGTGCGGCTGGGCCTCAGCGCCGGTGAGGTCGCCCGGGGCACGACGCAGCTCGAGATCGCCCGCACGCGTCTGGACGAGGCCGAGCTCCTCGTCCTTCGGCCGGGCGCCCAGCCCGAGGACACCGCCGGGGCCGTCGCCGCCGTCGAGGAGTTCACCGTCGCCGCCGGGGACGGCACCTCGCTGCTCCTGGAGGCGTACCGGGCGGACGGCGACGACGCCCACCTGGAGACGGTGGCCACCTTCCTGCGCGACGCGCTGCCGCGCCTCGAGCGCCTCCGGGCGGACGCCCCCGCCGAGGTCGACGCCGCCGTCGCGGAGGCCCTCGAGGCGCTCGGAGCCTCGGGCGTCGACCTGCAGAGGGCCCTCGCCTCGTGCGGCTCCGCGTGCTCGGTCCTGCTGCTCGGCACGACGCAGCCGACGCAGGTGCGCGGCCCCGCGCTCGGCGGGCCGGCGCCGACGGACCTGCCGCCAGCCGTCGCCCCGCCGGCGGTGTCCCCGGAGCCGGTCGTCACCGGCCCGGTGGCGCCGCCCTCCGGGGTGGTCGTCGGCGGCGGCCTGGCCGGCGACTCGGGAGTGTCCGCCGAGCTCGGGGACGACGCGGGGGTGGACGTGGGCGCCGACGGGGCGGAGGCCGACCTGCCCGGCGCGCAGCTGACCGCCCCGGCGCCGACGGTGACGACGACGGTGGCGGTCCCGCTGCCCACCGCCACCGTCGGGGACGCCGTCGTCGGTCCCGGCGACACCGTCGTCGACCCGGGCGGCACGGGCGAGGAGCCCTGCACGATCACCCTGCTGGGTGAGTGCGTGCTGCCCTGACCGCCGGGACGCGGGGAACCGTCAGAAGAAGACGGACCGGCGCCGCACCAGCAGCGAGTACAGCGTCTGCTGGATCGTCTCGCGCACCTGGTCGGTGAGGTCGAAGACGAGCATCGGGTCCTCGGCGGCCCCCTCGCCGTGCTCCTCGGTGCGGACCGGCTCGCTGAACTCGATGAGCCACTTCGTCGGCAGCGGCACCAGACCGAGCGGCCCCAGCCACGGGAACGTGGGCGTGATCGGCACGTACGGGACGCCGAGCAGCCGCGCCATCGTCGGCATCGACCCGATGATCGGGTAGATCTCCTCCGCTCCGACGATCGAGCAGGGCACGATCGGCGTGCCGGTGCGCAGCGCGGCGGACACGAAGCCACCGCGGCCGAACCGCTGCAGCTTGTACCGCTCGCTGAACGGCTTGCCGATGCCCTTGAAGCCCTCGGGCCACACACCCACGAGGTGGCCGGCGGACAGCAGGCGCTCGGCGTCCGCGTTCGTCGCGAGGGTCGAGCCCGTCTTGCGGGCGTACTCCCCGAGCACCGGCACCGAGAAGACGAGGTCGGCACCGAGCATCCGCAGGTGGCGGTGCTCGGGGTGCTCGTCGTGCACGGCGACCATCGTCATCATCGAGTCGAGCGCGATCGTGCCGCTGTGGTTGGCGACCACCAGGGCCCCCCCGTCGCCGGGGATGTTCTCGATGCCCCGCACCTCGACCCGGAACCAGCGGCGGTACAGCGGCCGCAGCAGCGCCATCAGCACCGTGTCGGTCAGCTCGGCGTCGAATCCGAACTCGTCGACGGTGTAGTCGCCGGTGAGCCGGCGGCGCAGGAAGGCCAGCCCGCGTGCCAGCGCCTCCTCCAGCTCGCCGGGGGTCGGCGCCTCGGCGAGCTCCTCGGCGAGCCGGCGGCCCACGTCGTCCGCCTCGCGGCGCAGCCGGTCGCGCTCGTCGGTGGCCGGCGGCACCTGCGGTGCGGGCGGCGGCTCCGGGGACGTCGCCGGCGCCTCGACGGCCTCGACGTCGTCCGTCGGCGGGACGTCGACCAGCGGGGTGGGACGCCGCCGACGCCTGGCGCGCTCCCCCCCGGCTCGTGCCGCACCGAGCGCCACGGCGTCCGCGGCGGACGACGAGGGGCGCCGCGGCGGACGACGGCCGCCGTCCATGGACAGGACGCGGGCGTCAGCCACCGGGCCTCACCCCGCGGGCGAAGGACTCGACCTCGCGCAGCACCGGGCCCGCGGCCGCCAGCACGGCCTGCTCGCCGGCACGGACGAGCGACGGCGACAGCAGCCCATGCAGGCGGCGGGCGCGCACGAGGTCCTCGAGGGCCTCGCGGGTGGTCCACCGCGGTTCCAGCCCGAGGTCGGCCCGCATCCGTGTGGTGTCCAGGCCGCGGCCGAACGACAGGAAGCGGACCTGGTCGGACGAGAAGTCGGCGAGACCCGTGGTGCGGATCGCCGAGCCCACCACGGACACCAGCGGGCCGGGCACCGGAAGCGTCGGCCGGCCGGCGATGCGGGCCGCCTGGCGCAGGGTGAGGAACCCGTCGGCGGCGACGTTGAGGAACCCGGTGACCTGCCCGGTGGTGGCGAGCAGCATCGCCTCCAGCCCGTCGTCCTCGTGCACGAGCTGGAAGCGCGGGTCGTAGCCCAGCACGGTGGGCACGACGGGGAGCTCGAGGTAGTCGGTGACCGCCGTGCGGACCCCCGGGCCGACGAAGTTCGCGAGCCGCAGCACCGCGACGTCCACGTCGGGACGACGGCGGGAGAACCCGCGGACGTACCCCTCGACCTCGACCGAGTCCTTGCCCCACCCGGCGCGGGGCATGACCTTCGGGCCCATGTCCTCGGTGAACAGCGCCGGGTCGCGCGGGCTGGAGCCGTACACGGCTGCGGTGGACTTCACGACGAGCCGCCGCACCGTCGGCGCCTTCTGGCACGCCGCGAGCAGCTGCATCGTGCCGATGACGTTGATCTCCTTCATCGACGCCCGGCCACCGGCCGACGTGGGCGTCGCGATGACGTTCATGTGGACGACGGTGTCGACCTCGGCGCGCCCGATCACCTTGGCGATCACGGGGTTCCTGATGTCCGCGCGGACGAACTCGGCGGAGCCGATGTCGTGCGGGGGCGGCACGACGTCCACCCCGATGACCCGGCTGACGCCCGACGTGCGCGACAGCATGCTCGCGAAGCGCCCGCCGAGGTAACGGGAGACGCCGGTGACCAGGACGACGTCCGCCATGGGTTCCCTCCCGCTCGACTGCGCCACACCGCTGGCGTCCCGTGGATCCTACGCAACGGCGCCCGCCGCAGGCGGGCCTGCGACGGGCGTCATCTTCTGGTCTCGGGGCGTGCGGCTACTTCTTGTTGCGACGCTGGTGGCGCGTCTTGCGCAGCAGCTTGCGGTGCTTCTTCTTGGCCATGCGCTTGCGGCGCTTCTTGATGACGGAGCCCACAGGTCCTCGCAGTCGGTCGTGGCACCCGGGGTGCCGTCGGTCTCGCTCGCCAGGGTACCTGTCGGGCCGGTCGGCGTCGAAGCCGCGGCGGCACCGCGGGGGGTGACCGCTCAGGCGGTGTCGACGAACGAGTGGCGCAGGTAGTCGTCCACGGCCTGCTCGGGGACGCGGAACGAGCGGCCGACGCGGACGGCGGGCAGCTCGCCGGAGTGGACCAGCCGGTACACGGTCATCT
>JBKHXE010000095.1:0-10903 GCA_046566185.1 Actinomycetes bacterium
ACGAGGGTGGCGCCGGCCCGCACCGCCTCCTGCACCCAGGCCGCCACCCGGGACGTCGACGCCTCGTCGATCAGCGCGGCCACCCGCGTGCGCGGGTCGCGCGGGTCGCCCACGACCACCTTGTCGACGCGCGACGCGAGCCGGTCGAGGAAGGCGTCGCGCACGGCGTTGACGACGACGACGCGCTGCACGCTGATGCACGCCTGCCCCGACGCGTAGTACCCGCCGCGGACCACCGCGTCCGCCGCGGCGTCCAGGTCGGCGTCCGCGGCCACCACCAGGGCGGCGTTCGAGCCCAGCTCGAGCAGCACCTTGGTGGGGGCGGCGTCCCGGGCGATGCGGTGCCCGACCGCGGCCGAGCCGGTGAACGACACCGCGCCGACCCGCCGGTCCGTGGTGAGCGCGACGCCGACGTCGGGGCCGCCCGTGACGAGCTGGACGGCGGCGCGGGGGCCGCCGGCAGCCGCCAGCGCCTCGCGCAGCAGGTGCACGAGCAGCAGGGTGGCCAGCGGCGTCTGCGGCGCCGGCTTGACCACGACGGGGCACCCGGCCGCCAGCGCCGGTGCGACCTTGTGCGCCGCGAGCAGCATCGGGTAGTTGAAGCCGGCGATCCCGACGACGACGCCGATCGGGCGGCGGGTCCAGAAGCCGAGCAGGCCCTCCCCACTGGGCAGCAGGTCCAGCGGCACCGTCTCGCCGTGCAGCCGCGCCACCTCCTCGGCCGCGGTCTGCACCGTCAGCAGCGTGCGGTCGACCTCGACGCGGCAGTCCACGAGTGGCTTGCCGGTCTCCAGCACGAGCAGGTCGACGAGGTCGTCGGCGCGCGCGGCGAGGGCGGCGTGCGCCGACAGCAGCGCCGTCCGGCGCACGTGCGACGGCAGCGCCGCGGTGGCGGCGCGGACGGCGACCGCCTCGTCGACGGCCCGCCGCGCGAGCGCGGCGTCCCCGACCGGCGCGGCGGCCACCAGGCTGCCGTCGTAGGGGAAGCGGACGTCGGCCAGCGCCGGGGCGTCCACCCACCCCCCGCCGACCGGGAGGCCGTCGGGCAGGTCGTCGAGCAGGGAGGTCATCGGGTCCCTTCGGGGTCGTCGGTGCCGCCCGGGAAGGCGGAGGGGAAGCGCTCGCGGTAGGAGACCAGCCGCCCCCAGGGCGTCTCGACGGACCGCGCCGCGAGCATCGCGTGCCCGACGGCCCGGCCGAAGCAGTCACCGGCGACGTCGAGCAGCTCCTGGAAGGCGGGCAGGTCGGGCTCGCCGCGCCGACCGGTGGCCAGGGTGAAGACGGTGTCGCCGTCGAGCATCGTGTGCACGGGCCGGACGGCGCGGGCCATGCCGTCGTGGGCGACGCCGGACACCTTGGCGCACTGGGCCTTCGTCAGGGTCCGGTCGGTCACCACCACGCCGATCGTCGTGGCGAGGGTGGCGGCGTCGGCCGCGGCGCGGCGGGCCGCCTCGGCGGCCGCGACGTCCTCCGCCGACGGGCGGACCACTCCCGCGAACTCGCCGGGCAGCCCGAGACGCAGCGCGTACAGCTCGCCGGTCAGCGGGTCGACGCACGACCCCACCGCGTTGACGACGGCGAGCGCAGCGACCGTCGTCCCGTCGTCCAGAACGGCACTGGCGCAACCGATCCCGCCCTTGAGGCCGCCGGCCAGGGCGCCCGTGCCCGCCCCGACCGCGCCGGCCGGCACCGGGCCGGGGCCGGCGGCGACCGCCGCGTCGTAGGCCTCGGCGCCGAGCGCGGCGTCCGGGCGGGCCGTGACGTCGCCACCGCGGCCGAGGTCGAAGACCACCGCCGCGGGCACGATGGGGACCGAGCAGCCGGCGCCGGGCACGGGCAGTCCGCGCCCGGCGGCGGCGAGCCGCTGCATGACGCCGTCCGCGGCGGCGAGCCCGAAGGCGCTGCCGCCGGAGAGCACGACGGCGTCGACGCGGGGCACGACGTTGCGCGGGTCGAGCAGGTCGGTCTCCCGGGTGCCCGGCCCTCCCCCGCGCACGTCGACGCCCGCGACGGCGCCGCCGTCCGGGGCGAGCACCACCGTCGTCCCGGACAGCCAGCCGGCGCCGGTGCGCTGCGCGTGGCCGACGCGGACGCCCTCGACGTCGGTGAGGGAGTTCGTCGGCCCGGGCCGGGGGCTCATGCCGGGGCCTCCATCTCCTGGGCGAGGTCGGCCGGGGTGGCCCCGGCGAGCGCCTTCTCCAGCGTCGGCACCGCGGCGACAAGCCGGCGCGTGTAGGGGTGCTGCGGCCGTTCGTAGACCTGCTCGACCGGTCCGGTCTCGACCACGCGCCCGTCGTGCATGACCGCGACGCGGTCGCAGACGTGGCGGACGACGGACAGGTCGTGGGAGACGAGCACGAGAGTGAGCTGCAGCTCGTCGACGAGGTCGGCGATGAGGTTGAGCACCTGGGCGCGCACCGACACGTCGAGGGCGCTGACCGGCTCGTCGGCGACGATGATGCGCGGCCGCGGCGCGAGCGCCCGGGCGCTCGAGATGCGTTGCCGCTGGCCGCCGGAGAACTGGTGCGGGTAGCGGTCGGCGGCCTCGGCGCGCAGCCCCACGGCCTCGAGCAGCTCCACCACGCGGGCCCGGCTGCTGCCGTGCCCCTGGGCCACCAGCGGCTCGGCGACGATGTCTCGCACGCGCATGCGGGGGTCCAGGGAGCTCATCGGGTCCTGGAAGACGAGCTGCAGCGTCTCGCGCAGGTGCCGGAGGCGCTTCTCCGGCAGCCCGCTGACCCGCCGGCCCTCGACCTCGACCGTTCCGCTCGTCGGGTGGTCCAGGCCGGCGACGATCCGCAGCAGCGTCGACTTGCCGCAGCCGGACTCCCCCACGATGCCGAACCGCTCGCCGGCGGCGATCTCCAGGCTGACGCCGCGCAGCGCGTGCACCGGTGGGCTGGCGTGGCGCAGCGAGGTCCGCGGGCGCCGGTACACGCGCGTCACGTCCTGCAGGCGGATCGCGGCGGCGGCCTCAGCCACGGCGCACCTCCTCGTCGGTGCCGGCCGGGCGGAAGCAGGCGAAGCCGGACGACGGCCCGGTCGCCGTCCAGCCCGGCCGGCTCGCGCAGACGTCCGTGGCGTGCCCGCACCGGTTGCGGAACACGCACCCCGCCGGGAAGCGGCCGGCCGGCGGGACGGAGCCGCGGATCGTCGCCAGCCGCCCGCGCTCGTCGACGGCGGTGAGGTCGGACGCCGCGATGAGGCCCTGCGTGTAGCGGTGCCGCGGCCGGGTGAACACCTCGTGCACGGGGCCGGCCTCGACGATGCGCCCGCCGTACATGACGAGCACGCGCTCGCACGCCGTCGCGACGACGGGCAGGTCGTGGGTGATGAACAGCAGCGCCGCGTCGCGCGCCTGGACGCCGCGCACGATGAGGTCGAGCACGAGCGCCTGCACGGTGACGTCGAGCGCGGTGGTCGGCTCGTCGCAGACCAGCAGCTTCGGGTCGTTGGCCAGGGCGAGCGCGAGGACGACGCGCTGCCGCTGGCCGCCGGAGAACTGGTGCGGGTAGGCGTGGGCGGCGGTGGCCGGGTCGGGCAGGCCGACCTGCGCGAGCAGCTCCACCGCGGCCCGGTGCGCGGAGCGCCGGTCGGGCCGGGTGCGGTGGATGAGCAGCGCCTCGGCGACCTGGCGCCCGACCCGCATCGTCGGGTTGAGCGCCGTCATCGGCTCCTGGAACACCATCCCGACGTCCTTGCCGCGCACCCGCGACATCCGCCGCTCGTCGGCGCCGACGAGGTCGTGGCCGACGCCGGCGAGGCGCACCGAGCCACTCGCCTCGAGGCCCTCGGGCAGCAGGCCGAGCAGGCTCAGCGCGGTGAGCGACTTGCCGGAGCCGGACTCCCCGATCAGCCCGACGCGCTCGCCGGGGCGGATGGAGAAGCTGACGTCCTCGACCAGCGGGAGGTCGCGCACGCGGACGTCGAGGCCCTCGACGGTCAGCACGTCGGCACCCGGCACCCGGTCGCCCAGCGGCTCGGCGCTCACCGGCGGTCCTCCAGCTTCGGGTCGAACCGGTCGCGCAGGCCGTCGCCGAGCAGGTTGAAGCCGAGGACGGCGACCGCGATGGCGACGCCGGGGAACAGCGCCAGGCGCGGCGCCGACCACAGCATCTCCTGGCTCTCCTGCAGCATCCGACCCCACGACGGGGTCGGCGGGGGCGTGCCGAAACCGAGGAACGACAGGGCCGCCTCGGCGAGCACGGCGATCGCGAAGCTCACCGACGCCTGCACGATGACGAGGCCGCTGACGTTGGGCAGCACGTGCCGCAGGCCGATCGCGAGCGGGCGGCGCCCGGCCGAGCGGGCGGCGAGCACGTACTCGGTGCGCATCACCTGCAGCGTGCCGCCGCGCACGATGCGCGCGAAGCTCGGGATGGTGGCCACCCCGATCGCGACCATCGCGGCCAACGTGCTCGCGCCGTACACCGCGGCGAACATGATGGCCAGCAGCAGCGCGGGGAACGCGAGCAGCAGGTCGTTGCCGCGCATCAGCAGCTCGCCGAGCCAGCGCGGCCCCATGCCCGCGACGAGTCCGAGCGGCACGCCGGCGAGCGCGGCCACCCCGACGGCGACGACGCCGACGAACAGCGTGGTGCGCGACCCGACGAGGATCTGGCTGAACACGTCGCGCCCGAACTTGTCGGTGCCGAACCAGTAGGTGGCGTCCGGGGTGCGCAGGCGCGCCGTGGCGTCGACGAACGTGGGGTCGTGCGGCGTCCAGACGAACGACACCAGGGCCATCCCGATGACGGCGGCCACGAGCACCCCGCCGGTGACGAGGCTGCCGTTGACGCGGCGCCGCACCCGGGTGACGGGCGTGACCTCGGCGGTGGGGAGGCCCGCGGTCTCGGCGGCGCTCACGACGTCGCCGTCCGCAGGCGCGGGTCGATGAGCAGGTAGAGCAGGTCGACGACGAAGTTGGTGACGAGCACCGCAACCACGAGCAGCATGACGACGTCCTGGACGACGATGAGGTCGCGGTTGGCGACGCTGTCGAGCAGCAGGCTGCCGAGCCCGGGGATGACGAACACCCGCTCCACGACGACGGCGCCGATGAGCAGCGTGGCCAGCTGCAGCCCGAGCACGGTGACGACGGGCACCGCCGCGTTGCGCAGCCCGTGCCGCACGAGGGACTGCATCGGCCGCAGCCCCTTGGCCCGGGCGGTGCGCAGGTAGTCCTCCCGCAGCACGTCGAGGACGGCGCTGCGCACGTAGCGGGTGAGGACGGCGCCCTGGACGAGCGCCAGGGACAGCGCCGGGAGGGTCAGCTGCTGGACGAACCGCACCGGGTCCTGCGCCGGTGGCGTCCAGCCGTTCGCCGGCAGCCAGCCGAGCCCGACGGCGAACACGGCGATGAGCAGGATGCCGGCGAGGAACGCCGGCACCGCCACCCCGACCTGCGACAGGCCGGCGAGCAGCAGGCCCGAGAGGTGGCGGTGCCGCACGGCCATCAGCGTGCCGAGCGGCACCGCCACGACGACGGCCAGCAGCATCGCCGTGACGACCAGCCACAGCGTCACCTGCAGCCGGTCGGCGACCTGCGGGCCGATCTCGGCGCGCGACACGTACGAGATGCCCGGGTCGAAGGTGACCAGCCCGCCCACCCAGTCGAGGTACTGGGTGAGCAGGGGCCGGTCGAGCCCGAAGTCCGTCCGCAGCCTGGCCACCGCCTCCTCCGACGCGCTGACGCCCAGGGCGACGCGCGCCGGGTCGCCGGGCAGCACCGCCATGAAGGCGAACACCAGCACCGAGCTCACCGCGAGGCTGGCGAGCAGGATCGCCGTGCGCTGCAGGACTCTCAGGACCATCGGACCGTGCGCTCCCCCTCAGCCGCGCGCGAGCTCGGTGAGGTCGAAGGACTCCGAGATGGCGTTCTCCGGCAGTCCCGTGACGTCGGCGTCGGCGACGATGAGGTTGGGCAGCAGGAACAGCCAGTCCCCCGCGGCGTCCTCGGAGATCAGCCGCGCGGCGGCCTTCATGTTCTCGATCTGCTCGTCCTCGGTGCCCTGGTCGGCGGCCTCGAGCAGCGCCTGCAGCTCCGGGGTGCCGTAGGCGGTGTAGTAGTCGGGGTTGCCGAACACCGCACGCAGGTCCCGCGGCTCGACGTGCGCGACGATCGACATGTCGTAGTCGCGGTCGGTGAAGACGGTCTGCAGCCAGGCCGCCGGGAACTCCAGCTGGTCGAGCTGCACGGTGAGGCCGACCTGCTCGAGCTGGCTCTTGACGACCGTGCCGCAGGCGACGGCGTACGGCAGCGACGGGATGCGCAGGCGCAGCGTCGCGCCGGCCTGGCCGGACTCCTCGACGAGCCGCTTCGCCGCCTCGACGTCGTGCGGGTAGTCGTCGGTGAGGTCCTCGTACCACGGGTCGGTGGGCGGCACGTGGCTGCCGATGAGGGTGCCGCGGCCGGCCCAGCAGGTGTCGAGCAGCGCCTGGTGGTCGATGGCGTGCCGGACGGCCTGGCGCAGCTCCGGGCTGGTCATCGGCCCGGCACCGTTGTTGAACGACAGCAGCACCTCGCCGTTCGTCAGCCCCTCGATGACCTGGTAGTCGTCGTTGCCCTCGAACTGCCCGAGCGACTCGGGGGTCTGCACGGTGCCGATGACGTCGATGGTGTCCGACAGCAGCGCGTTGTTCAGCGCGGTCGGGTCGGCGAAGTAGCGCAGGTCGACGGAGGCGAAGTACGGCTCCTCGCCCCAGTACTCGTCGTTGCGGGCCAGGGTGATGGAGTCCCCACGCGTCCAGGTCTCGACGGCGTACGGCCCGGTGCCGATCGGCTCGTTGGCGAGGTCGTCGACGCCGGTGCGGCTGAACATGGCGCCGATCCGCGTCGTCATCCGGTACAGCCAGTCGTTGCTCGGCCGGCTGAGCGTCACCTTCAGCTCGGTGTCGGAGACCGCCTCGGCCGACTCCACGACGTCCATCGCAGCCTTCAGCGAGACCGTCCAGTCGCTCTTCACGCGCTCGATGGAGAACACCGCGTCCTCGGCGGTGAACGGCTCACCGTTGGAGAAGACGGCGTCGTCGACGAGCTGGAACGTGTAGGTGCGCCGGTCCTCGGAGATCTCCCACTCCTCGGCGAGCAGCGGCTGGATCTCGCCGTCCTGGTCGAGCTTCACCAGACCCTCGTACACGTTGTAGAGCAGCGCCTGCGGGATGGCGGCGCCGTCGGTGTTGGTGAAGTCGAGGCTGGCCGGCTCGGCGACCAGGCCCACGCTCAGGCTCTCGTCGCTCGCGCCGCCCTCGCCGCCGGTGGCGCCGGGCTCCGCGGTCGAGCCCGCCGAGCACGCGGTGAGCAGCAGGGACAGCGCGGCGAGCGCGCCGACCACGGCCGTTGTCGGTTGCCTCACGTCAGTTCTCCATCCGGTTCAGGACAGCGGCGGCGAGCTGCGCCGTGGTGGCGCGGCCGCCGAGGTCGGCGGTGTGGTTCGCGGGGTCGGCGAGGGCCCCGGCGACGGCGGCGCGCACGCTCTCGGCGGCCGCGGTGCGGCCGAGGTCCTCGAGCATCAGCGCGCCGGAGAGCATGCAGGCGACGGGGTTCGCCAGCCCGCGTCCGGCGATGTCGGGGGCCGAGCCGTGCACCGGCTCGTACACCCCCGGCACGTCGCCGCCGGGCAGCACGTTGGCGCTGGGCGCCATCCCCATGCCGCCCGCGAGGACGGCGGCCAGGTCGGAGAGGATGTCGCCGAAGAGGTTGCCTGCGAGCAGCACGTCGAGGGAGCGGGGGGCCTGCACCATCCGGGCCGCCATCGCGTCGACGAGCACCGTCTCGAGCTCCACGTCGGGGTACTCGTCGGCGACCTCGCGAACGACCCTGTCCCACAGCGGGTACCCGTGGCGCATGGCGTTCGACTTGGTCACCAGGCTCAGCCGGCCCGACCGGCGTCGGGCCAGCCCGAACGCGTGGTGGGCGGCCCGCTCGATCACCCGGCGCGAGTGGACGGCGACCTCGATGCCCAGGTCGTGACCGGTGCCGGCGTGGGCCACGCCGCCGGCGCCGACGTACTCGCCCTCGGTGTTCTCGCGCACGATGACGAGGTCGACCCCGTCGGTGTCGCGCACCGCGGTCGGCACGCCGGGAAACGAGCGGACGGGACGGATGTTGACGGCGAGGTCCAGCTGCTGGCGCAGGCCGATGATGAGGCCCCAGACCAGCTCGTGGTCCGGGACGTCGGGCCGGCCGACCGCGCCGAACAGGACGGCGTCGTACTCGCGCACCGTCCGGGCGGCGTCCGCCGGCATCGCCGCGCCCTCGCGCAGGTAGCGCTCGCCGCCCCAGTCGAGCTCGACGGTCTCGAGGCGCTCCCCGCGCGCCTCCACCGCCGCGGCCAGCACCGGGGTGGTCGCGGCCACGACCTCCGGACCCACGCCGTCCCCGGGGATGACGGCGACCCGGATCGCTCGCTCCTGCATCCATCCTCCACTGCTCGAGATTCACGTGGTCAGACCAGTGAACTCAGTCACGATTGGCGTTACCCTGACGACCCACCGGCGGGTTGTCAAGGGTCACCGTCGGTTGCGCGCCGACAGAGAGGACGGCCTCATGACCGACGGGCTGGCGCTCGCGACGACCCCGGCGGTGCGGCTCGTGGAGGGCTACGCCGACGGGTCGCTGTCACCGGTGGAGGTCCACGACGCGGTGCAGGCCGTCATCGACGCGCGGGAGGCCGTGCTCAACGCGTTCTGGGTGACCGACCCCGTCGCGTCGCGCAGGGCCGCCGAGGCCAGCGAGGCCCGTTGGGCGGCGGGCAGCCCGCTCGGCCCGGTCGACGGCGTCCCCGTGACCCTCAAGGAGAACATCGCCCGCGCCGGCGTGCCGATGCCGTCGGGCACGGCGGGGGTGGAGCCGGTCGTCCCCGACCGCGACGCCCCCGTGACGGCCAGGGTGCTGGAGTCCGGCGGCGTCGTCCTCGGCTCCACCGTCATGCCCGACTGGGGCATGCTCTCCTCCGGCGTCTCCAGCCTGCACGGCATCACCCGCAGCCCCTGGGACCCGCGCTGGACGACGGGCGGCTCCAGCTCCGGCGCCGGCGCCGCGGCGGCCGGCGGCTACGGCCCGCTGCACGTCGGCACCGACATCGGCGGCTCGATCCGCCTGCCCGGCACGTGGCTCGGGCTCGCGACCCTCAAGCCCAGCTACGGCCGCGTGCCGCTGGACGCCCCCTACCTCGGCCGCTGCGCCGGCCCGATGGCGCGCGAGGTCGCGGACCTCGCGCTGCTCATGCAGGTCATCAGCCGACCCGACCCGCGTGACTGGACGAGCCTGCCCGCCGAGACGCTCGCCTGGGTGGCCGCCGAGCGGGAGCCGCGCGGGCTGCGGGTCGCGCTGCACCTGGACGCCGGGTGCGGCCAGCCGGTGGACGCCGAGGTGCGGGACGCCGTCGTCCGCGCCGCCGCCCACTTCGCCGACGCCGGCGCGCAGGTGGACGAGCTGGGCCCCTTCGTCACCCAGGACATGCTCGACGGCCTCGACCAGTTCTGGCGCGTGCGGTCGTGGAACGACTACCGCGCGCTGCCCGCCGAGCGGAAGCGACAGGTGCTGCCGTACATCGTCGACTGGTGCCACGGCGGCGCGGACGTCCCCGGCGCCCGCGCGCTGGAGTGCTACCAGCTCATCGGTCAGATGCAGGCCGCGACGGTCCAGGCCACCGTGCCCTACGACGTCGTCCTGTCACCGGTGGCGCCGGTCGCCGCGTTCCCCGCCGAGCAACCGATGCCGTTCCTCGAACCGGGCCGGGGCATGGCCCACATCGGGTTCACCGCGCCGTACAGCATGTCGGGCCAGCCGGCCGCGACCGTCAACTGCGGCTTCACCGCCGACGGCCGCCCGATCGGCGTCCAGCTCTCGGGGCGGCGCTTCGCCGACCTCGACGTGCTGCGGGTCGCCGCGTGGTACGAACGCACCCGGCCGGACGACGCGGTGCCCCGCTGGCCGGACCTGACCGCTGCGGAGGGACGTCGATGAGCGACGAGGCGCGCTTCGAGCCGGTGACGCCGGTGCGCATGTACCAGCGCATCGTCGAGCAGATCGAGGACGCCGTCGCGCGCGGGGAGCTCAAGCCGGGCCAGCGGCTGCCCAGCGAGCGGGAGCTCGTCGTCCAGTTCGGGGCCAGCCGGCCGACGGTCCGCGAGGCGCTGCGGGTGCTGGAGAGCAACGGGCTGGTGCGGTCGCGACCCGGCGACCCGAACGGCCCGGAGATCCTGCCCTTCTCCTCCGACGGCCTCGTCAAGCACATGACCCGTCTCGCGCAGGTCGAGCAGATGTCGATGGCAGAGCTCGTCGCGTTCCGGATGATCCTCGACGGCTCCGCCAACCTGCTCGCCGCGCGCCTGCGGACGCCTGCCGAGCTCGCCGCGATCGAGGAGACGTTCGGCGTGATGGAGGACGCCATCGACAAGAGCTTCGAGGAGTTCAGCCGAGCCGACGTCGCTTTCCACGACGCCATCGCCCGGGCGAGCCGCAACACCCTCATCGAGGTCTGCAACCAGGTGGTGCGCGGCGTCGTCCTGACGATGATCTCCGAGAAGATCGCCCGCGCCCGCAACAGCAAGGCCCTCATGCGCGAGTCGCTGCACCACCACCGCGAGGTGTACGAGGCGATCCGCGCCGGCGACGGCCCCGCGGCGTCCCGCATCTCGCGCCGCAACCTGTACGACTACTACGTCGGCTACGTCCCCAAGGCCGACCGCGGTCAGCTGCTGGCGCTGCTGGACGACGACGCCCCGTAGCCCTCCCCCCTCGCCGAGTGTGACCCTGCGCGCAGACCCGCCCGGCGTGTCTGCTCTCAGGGTCACACTCGACGCGAAAGAGGTCAGCCTCCGGTGACGTGGGCGTCGGCCGCGGACAGCGCGACGTCCAGAGCGGCCAGGCCCTCCTCGGCCTCAGCGGGCGTGATGG
>JBKHXE010000096.1:0-3807 GCA_046566185.1 Actinomycetes bacterium
GTGCTCGCCGCGCTCGGGACCCACCTGGCGGTGCCGGGCGCCGGCGTCCCGGTGCTGGCCGGCGTCGCCACGGCCGTCGCGGTCGCGCTGTTCGGCGGGCTCTTCGCGGACCAGGAGCGGCGCTGGCGTCGGTCCGACGCCGGCGTGGCGACGCGGTTCCCGCCCGACGGCACCCCGGCGATGAACGTCACCGGCTTCGCCTCCGTCCGGCCGACCGGAGCGCCTGTCCGCGCGGCTTTGGTGACGGACAGCGCACGGACAGTGCACGGCAAGGCCCCGGTCGCACCGTGAGGACAACAGACCACCACCGAACGACACCGAAGGACGTGGACGAGATGGCCGCTTCGATCATCATCGAGGAAGAGCGCGGGACCACCACCGGTTACCGGCACCCCCACAACGGCTACTGGGCCGGCGACTTCTCGGCCACGAACCGCGAGGCCGAGGACGGCCAGTCCTGGAGCTGACCCGCCCGTCGAACCGATCCCAAGGAGGACCCATGGGAACCGCAGTCGTCACCGGGGCCGCAGGCGGCATCGGACAGGCGCTCGTCCGCCGCCTCGCCGCCCAGGGCCACCGGGTCCATCTCGCCGACACCTCCGACACCGCCGACCTCGCCGCCGAGGTCGGCGGTGTCGCGCACGTGGTCGACGTGAGCAGCCCGCAGGACATGGAGCGGCTGGCGCTCGCCGCTGCCGACGCCGAGGTGGTCTGCCTCAACGCGGGCGTCGTGGGGACGTCGATGGGCGCCCCCTGGGAGGTGCCGCCCGAGGAGTGGCAGCGGCTGCTCGGCGTGAACCTGCTCGGTGTCGTGAACGGGCTGCGGGCCTTCGTGCCGGGACTGCTGGCACAGGACCGGCCCGGCCGGATCGTCATCACGGCGTCGCTGGCCGGGCTGGTCACGTTCCCCAGCGGCGGCGCCTACGCCGCCACCAAGCACGCGCTGGTCGCGGTGGCCGAGCAGGCGGCGCTCGCGCTCGCGGACGCCCCGGTGACGGTGACGCTGCTGTGCCCGGCGCTCGTCCGCAGCGGCATGTCCGAGAGCGGCGAGGACCCCGACGACGTCGCGACCGAGGCGCTCGACGCCGCGGCGGCGGGACGATTCCTGGTGGTGCCGCAGGAGTGGCACGCGGCGATGACCGTGCGGGCCGAGGCGCTGTCGGCGGGTGTGGCGCCCAGGATGCCGGCTCCGGCGTCGTCGGCGCTGCCCGCGGCCGACGATCGGGTGCGCCAGTTGCGCGTCGTCGTGGAGGCCGAGGACTACGACGAGGCGGTGCGCTTCTACCGCGACCGGCTCGGGCTCCCCGAGGAGCTGCAGATCCACGGCGACGAGGGAGAGAACGTGACGATCCTGCAGGCCGGTCGCGCGACCCTCGAGCTGTCCAACCCTGCGCAGGTCGACATGATCGACCGGGTCGAGGTCGGCCGCCGCGTCAGCCCGCACGTCCGGGTGGCCTTCGAGGTCGAGGACGCGGCTGCTGCGACGGACGGCCTGGTCGACGCCTGGGCCCGTCTGATCGCGCCGCCGACGCGGACCCCGTGGAACTCACTGAACGCGCGTCTCGACGGTCCGGCCGGTCTGCAGCTGACCCTCTTCGAGGAGCTGGCCGACGAGGGCTGAGCACGGACACGGGCCGTCGAACGCCGACAGGAGGGAGTCCCGGTCCGGGACTCCCTCCTTCGGGTCTGCGGTGGTGGAGCGGCGTTCTCGACGCCACCGTCACCGGTTCGAGGTCAGCGCGAGCAGTTGGACCAGCTGACGGTTGCGCTGGGCCGGCCAGTCGTCCTCGTGCCGCGCCGGGTGACCCCACACGGGCCGGGTCTCGGACCCGAGCCCGGCCGTGCCGCGCTCGTCACGTCGCCTGTTGAGCTTCCACATCCTGCTACCTCCGAGGGTGTCGTCACGACCCCGCGGTGGGGCCGTGCGACCACTCTCGGAGCCGGTGCTGGCCGGCCCCTGTTCAGACGCTGTCCTCGCTCCACGACGCGCGGCGCACCACCTCGGCGAGCGCCCGCGGGTCCGGGACCGCCTGCGCCGGCTCGTCGGGCCACGCCTCGACCAACGCCGTCGCCCAGTCGCTCCACTCGGCGACCATCCGGTAGTGCTCGGTGAGGAAGGCGCCGACCAGAATGTTGTGTGCCGCGTGGTCCTGGAAGGGGCCGTGGCCGGCTTGGTAGTCCCGCGCCGCGGCCAGGTTCTCCTCGTTCTGCGCGACCGCCCACGCTCGCGCCGCTGCCAGCGTGGCCAGGGTGTCCTCGCGCCGGCCCTGGTGGCCGAAGAGGACCTGGAGCAGCTGCTCGGACTCCAGCACCGGACCCGCACCCGGGCTGCTCAGCCAGCGCGACAGCTCCCGCCGCCCCTTCCGGGTGATCGTGTACCGCGTGCGCGGCCGCCCGCCGACCGCCTCCGCGCGCGCCCGGGCGAGCCCGAGGTCGGCAAGCTTCTTCGGCTCCTCGTAGAGCTTGCTCTCCGCGCGCGGCCAGATCCGGCGCAGGCTGCGGCTCATCTGCTGGGCCAGCTCGTACGTCGTCCAGGACCTCAGCGAGAGCAGGCCGAGGATGGCGTACGACGTGGCGCTCAACCGGACCGCTCTTGACACGGCGTCCTCCCAGGCGTATTCCGTTCCTATAGTCCCAAAGGGAGGATAGAGCGAGATCGGAGACATCGCCATGGTCCACGCACAGCTCACCGTCGCACCCTCCAACATCGAGCAGGCCCGCGCCTGGGACGGCGACGAGGGTCGCTACTGGGCGCAGCACGCCGACGCGTTCGACGCCGCGCTGCGGCGCTACACGCCGCGCTTCCTCGAGGCGGCCGCACTCTCCCCGACCGATCGCGTCCTCGACGTCGGCTGTGGCGCAGGAGGCACCGCCGTCGAGCTGGCCCGTCTGGTGCCGCGCGGCTCGGTGCTCGGCGTCGACCTCTCCGCGGAGATGCTCGCGGTGGCGCGTCGCCGCGCGGCCGTGGCCGGACTCGGCAACGTCACGTTCCTGCAGGCCGACGCCCAGGTCCACCCGTTCGAGGCGGCCGCGTTCGACGTGGTCGCCGGGCGGACCAGCGCGATGTTCTTCGGCGACCGGCTGGCGGCCTTCACGAACCTCGCCGGGGCGCTGCGGCCCGGAGGCCGGCTCGTGCTGCTGACCTGGCAGCCGTTCGCAGCCAACCCGTGGGTGCAGCGGATCCTCGGGGCCTATGCCCTGGGCCGCGACCTGCCCGTGCCGCCGCCCGACGCCCCCGGGCCGTTCTCCCTCAGCGACCCGTCGACCGTGCGGCCGTTGCTGCAGGCGACCGGGTACGTCGACGTGGCGATCGAGGGTCTCCAGGAGCCGATGTACTTGGGCTCGAGCGTCGACGAGGCGACCGGGTTCATGCACGGCCTCAACGGCTGGATGGTGAGCGAGCTCGACGAGGCGTCACAACGACGTGCGCGGGACGCACTCGCCGCCGTGATGGCCGACGCCGAGGGGCCCGAGGGCGTGGAGCTGCCCTCCGCGGCGTGGCTGGTGACCGCCACACGCGGTTAGCCACGCAACGCCTCGCGGGAGGGGACCTACGGGATCGCGACCGCCGTCGTCTCGCAGCTGCGGAAGCGGTCGCGCCGCTCCGGCTCGCCGTACCACCGCACCTCGTCGTCACCGGGACCACAACGGACGACGTCGCGCTGCTCGTCGCGGTACATCAGCACGACGTCGTCCCCGTCGCCGGCGCGCACCCGGTCGTGGCCGTCGCCGGGGTCGAGCTCGTCACCGCCGCGACCGCCCCGCACCAGGTCGGCGGCCTCCCCGCCGCGGACGGTGTCGCCGCCG
>JBKHXE010000097.1:0-12785 GCA_046566185.1 Actinomycetes bacterium
GTGGCGGTGGGCCGCCGGCTGGGCGCTGGCCCTCGCCGGCCCGGCCGCGCTCGGCGGGGGGCTGGCGACGACGCGCTCGGAGCACAGCAACGCCACCGAGCTGATGGGGTTCCTCACCCTGTCGGTCGCCGTCGCCCTCGTCGGGGGGCTGCTGCCGGCGCTCGTCGCCGCCGTCCTCGGCAGCGCGATCCTCAACTACTTCTTCACGCCTCCGCGCTACACGTGGAAGATCGCCGAGCCGGAGCAGGAGCTGGCCCTGATCGTCTTCGTGCTCGTGGCGGCGGCTGTCGCGAGCGTGGTCGACCTCGCCGAGCGCCGACGGCAGCAGGCGGACCGCAGCCGTGCCGAGTCCGAGACGCTGAGCCTGCTCGCCGGCTCGGTGCTGCGCGGCGAGGACTCGGTGGCCGCCGTGCTCGGCCGGCTGCGCGAGACGTTCGCCGCGCCGGGTGCGGCCCTCGAGGAGCGGGACCCCGGCGGGGTGTGGCACCCGGTCGAGACGTCCGGGCAGGTGGCCGGCGACGCCCGCGAGGTGGTCGAGGTCGGGCCCACCCTGCGGCTGGTGCTGTGCACCGGCACGTTGTCCGACGACGACCGCCGGGTGGTCACCGCCTTCGCGTCCCACGCCGGCGTGGTCCTCGAGCGCGAGAGGCTGCGGGCCCGGGCGGCCGAGGCCCACCGGCTCGAGCAGGGCATCGCCGTCCGCACCGCCCTGCTCGCGGCCGTCTCCCACGACCTGCGGACGCCGCTCGCGGCCATCCGCGCCGCGTCGTCCAGCCTGCTGCTGCGCGACGTCGAGTGGAGCCCGCGGGACCGCGACGAGCTGGTGGAGACCGTCGCGGACGGTGCGGAGCGGCTGCAGGCCCTGATCGACAACCTGCTGGACCTCAGCCGGCTGCAGGCGGGCGTCGTCCAGCCGGTGCTCTCCCCGGTGGCGCTCGACGAGGTCGTCGGCCCCGCGCTCGACGGGGTCGACGACGGCGCGGTCCACGTCGACGTGCCCGACGACCTGCCGCTGGTGCGCACCGACGCCGGGCTGCTCGAGCGGGTCCTCGCCAACCTGCTGGAGAACGCCGTCCGGCACGCCACCGACGCGCCCCAGCCGGTGAGCCTGACCGCGCGCCCGGCGGACGGCGAGCTGGAGGTGCTCGTCGTCGACCACGGCCCGGGCGTGCCCGACGAGGCCAAGCAGCAGGTCTTCGAGCCGTTCCAGCGCCTGGACGACGCGACCGCCCGCGGCGGTGCCGGACTCGGCCTCGCCGTGGCGCGCGGCCTGGCCACCGCGGTCGGGGGCCGGCTCGCCGCCCGCGACACCCCCGGCGGGGGCCTGACCATGGCGCTCCGGCTGCCGGTGGCCTGATGCGTGCGCTGCTGGTCGACGACGACCGCGGGCTGCTGCGCGCGCTGGCCCTCACCTTGCAGGCGCAGGGGTGGCAGGTGGTGACGGCGGGCACCGGGCGAGCAGCGCTCACGGCGGTCACCGACGAGCGCCCGGACGTCGTCCTGCTCGACCTCGGGCTGCCGGACGTCGACGGGGTGACGGTCGTGCGCGAGGTGCGGCGCCGCAGCGCCGTCCCGGTGGTGGTGCTGTCGGCCCGGGACCAGTCGTCGGAGAAGGTCCGTGCCCTGGACGCCGGCGCCGACGACTACGTGACCAAGCCCTTCGGCGTCGAGGAGCTGCTCGCGCGCCTGCGGGCCGCCGTCCGCCGCGCCGACCCGCTGCCCGAGGATCCCGTGGTCACGGCGGGCGAGCTCGTCGTCGACCTGGCCCGGGCCGCCGTCACGCGCCGTGGCGAGGAGGTGCGTCTCACCCCCACCGAGTGGCACCTGCTGGATGTGCTGGTGCGGCGCGAGGGCCGGCTGGTATCGCAGCGCACGCTGCTGCAGGAGGTCTGGGGACCGGCCTACGGCACCGAGAGCAACTACCTGCGGGTCTACATGGCGCAGCTGCGCCGCAAGCTCGAGGACGAGCCGTCGCGGCCCCGGCACCTGCTGACCGAGCCGGGTCTCGGCTACCGCTTCGAGCGTTAGGAACGCGTCAAGGTTCGCCGCCTGCCGGACGATTCCGGCACCGCGGACGTCGCTGACAGTGACAGTTGTTCGCGTGCTGCTGCCCCTACGCCCCGCGGCGTCCCCCGTGCCGCGACGGCGACGGGGGCAGCAGCACGGCGTGCACCCGGCCCGCGTCGTCGTCCTCGGCTTCGCCGCCGCGGTCGCCGTCGGCACGGCGCTGCTCATGCTGCCGGTCGCCAAGGCCGGCGACGGCGGCGCCACGTTCGTCGAGGCGCTGTTCACGGCCACCTCGGCCGTCTGCGTCACCGGGCTGGTCGTCGTCGACACGCCGACCTACTGGACCGGGTTCGGGCAGGTCGTCGTCCTCGCGCTGATCCAGGTCGGCGGCTTCGGCATCATGACGATGGCCTCCCTGCTGGGGCTGCTCATCTCCCGGCGCCTGGGGCTGCGCAGCCGGCTGACGACGGCGCACGAGTCCAAGAGCCTCAGCCTGGGGGACGTCCGGTCGGTGCTGCTCGGCGTCGCGCGGGTCACCGTCGTCGTGGAGGCCGGCGTCGCCCTCGTCCTCACGGCGAGGTTCGCCCTCGGTTACGGGGAGCCGATCGGCCGAGCGGTGTGGCTGGGTGTCTTCCACTCCCTGTCGGCGTTCAACAACGCCGGGTTCGCGCTGTGGAGCGACAGCCTCATGGGCTTCGTCACGGACCCGTGGGTCTGCCTGCCGATCGCCGTCGCGGTCGTCCTCGGCGGCATCGGCTTCCCCGTGCTCTTCGAGCTCCGGCGCCAGCTGCGCCGGCCGAGCCGGTGGAGCCTCCACACGAAGATCACCGTGCTGGGCACGGCCGTCTTCCTGCTCGGTGGGACGCTCTTCGTCACCGCGGCGGAGTGGAGCAACCCCGGCACGCTCGGTCCGCTCGACACGCCCGGCAAGCTGCTCGCCGGCTTCTTCAGCGGCGTGATGCCCCGCACCGCGGGCTTCAACAGCCTCGACGTCGCAGCGATGAACACCGGCACGTGGCTCGGCACCGACGTCCTCATGTTCATCGGCGGCGGCAGCGCCGGCACCGCCGGTGGCATCAAGATCACGACGTTCCTCGTGCTGCTGCTGGTCATCGTGGCCGAGGTGCGCGGCGACGAGCACGTCACCGCGTTCGGGAGGCGGGTGCCGGTCAGCGCGCAACGGCAGGCGCTGACCGTCGCGCTGCTCGGGGTGGCCGCCGTGGTCGGCCCGTCGATCCTGTTCGCGATGACCACCCCCTTCTCGCTCGACGAGGTGCTGTTCGAGGTCACCTCGGCGTTCGGCACCGTGGGGCTGTCCACCGGCATCACCGACGACCTGCCGACCCCCCACCAGCTCGTACTGGTGGTGCTGATGTTCCTCGGCCGCACGGGCCCCATCACGCTCGCCACCGCCATCGCGCTTCGGCACCGCGAGGTTCTCTACCGCCTGCCCGAGGAGCGACCGGTCATCGGGTGATCGCCCGCCGGCGCAGGGCGGCGGCGAAGCTGGGGACGACGGGCAGCTCGGGCAGCAGGGCGGCCTGGTAGGCGTGGTAGACGTCGGGCTTGCCCGCCCACGTGCCCGCGGCCGGACGGTTCCGCTCGTCGAGCTCGTGCCGCCACGACCCGCGCTCGTGGTCGACCAGGTACTCGTCCGCGTACGCCCACCAGCGCCGGGCGTCGTCGGCGTACCGCCGCTCACCGGTCACCCGGTGCAGCACGGTCGCCGTGTTCACGGCCTCGGCGAGCACCCAGTGCATCCGGGCCCGCACGACGGGGCGTCCCTGCCAGTCGGTGGTGTAGACGAAGCCGTCGGCGCCGTCCGCGGCCCACCCGTCGGCCACGGCCCGGTCGGTGAGCGCGACGGCGGCGTCCACCATGCCCGGCGGCGCCTCTTCGCCCAAGGAGCCGTCGACGGCCACCAGCAGCCGGGCCCACTCCAGGCCGTGCCCGACCGTCGCGCCGTACGGCCGGAACGGGTCGGCGGGACGCTCGCGGTGGTGCTCCAGCAGCGGCGTCCAGGAGGCGTCGAAGTGCTCCGGGACGCGCCAGCCGTTCGCCCGCGCCCAGCCCACGACCCGCTCGGCGATGCGCGCCGCCCGCCGGTGCCACCCGACGTCCCCGGTGACGTCGCCGGCGGCCAGGTACGCCTCGACGGTGTGCATGTTCGCGTTGACACCGCGGTAGTCCGACAGCGTCGACCACGACCGGTCCCACTCCTCGACCACCAGGCCGGCGTCGTCGTCCCAGAACCGGCGCTCGTGCACGGCGAGCGCCTCCTCCAGCAGCGCCTGCGCCCCCTCGACCCCGGCCGCCACCGCCGAGGTCGCGGCCAGCACCACGAACGCGTGCCCGTAGGCCTGCTTCGCGCCGTCCACCGGGCCGTCCGGGCCCACCGCCGCGAACCAGCCGCCGTGCTCGTCGTCGTGCAGCGGCCCGACCAGCGAACGGACGCCGTGCGCCGCCAGCGCGGCCAGGTCGCCGGCGCGCGGGCCGCCCGGCGCCGGCGGCTCACCCACCAGCAGCCCGAGGCAGAAGACGTGCGTCATCCGGCAGGCGATCCACAGCTCCACCGGCCGCGACGGGTCGAGCCGGCCCTCGTCGTCCAGCCACCCGAAGCCCCGGTCGTGCCGGGAGCCGGCGGCGAACCGCAGCAGGTCGCCGCGCTGCGCCTGCAGGTACCCGGCGTCGCCCGGGGTCACGTCGCCACCGAGTCGTGGCGCACGTAGGCGCCGACCCAGCGCTCGACCTCGTCGAAGAACTGCGAGCGCGCCGGCTCGGGCGACAGCGTGAGGTCGTGGATGCCGCCGTCGATGCGCACCAGGGTGACGTTCGGCCCGAGAAGCGCTGACCGACGGGCGATGTGGTCGACGTTCAGCACGCAGTCGGCGCGCGGGAGCAGGTCGGACGGTCGGTCGGTGGGCCCGCTGCGCGAGGAGCAGGCGACGAGCACGGGGACGTCGACGTCGAGGCCGCGGCCGACGCGCGCGTGGCCGCGGCGCACGGCACGCATCCAGCCCGCCAGCACCGGGAAGCCCTCGATCGGCTTCCAGGCCAGGTCGTAGCTCCACTCGCCGCCGGTGGAGGAGTGCAGGAACTCGCCGTAGACGCGGCCGAGCCGGCCGACCGGCACGAGAGGGCGGACGGCGCCCAGGCGGTCCACGACGGTCGTCGCGACGGTGCGGTGGAAGAGGCTCGCGTTGAGGTCGAACCAGGGGCTGTTGAGCACGAGCGCGTCGACGAGGCCGTGCCCCCGCCGCCGGTCGGCCCACAGGCTGGTGACCAGGCCGCCGGTCGAGTGGCCCATGACGACGAGCACGTCGTGGCCGTCCTCGTCGCGGATCGTCTCGGCCGCCAGGTCGAGCTCCTCGTCGTACTCCTCCAGGGAGGCCGCCCCGTTCGGCGTCTGGTGCGGCCGCAGCGACCTGCCGTACTTGCGTAGGTCGAGGGCGTAGAAGTCGAAGCCACGCTCGACCCAGAAGTCGGCCAGGTGGGTCTGGAAGAAGTAGTCGACGAACCCGTGCACATACAGGACGGCGCGACGCGACGGCGACGCCGCCTCGCGCCGCACCAGGGTGGCCACGACCTCGCCCTCGTGGTCCGGGGTGAGCTGCAGGGTGCGGGCGGTGTACCCCGGCCCGAGGACGTCCTGGGTCATGGACACATTGTGCCCGGCGGTGACCGAAGGCCCTTCAGGGCAGAGCACGGCCCGCCCAGATTGGACCCATGGCGGCCACGACGGACGCGGCGCACCACAGCCTGCCCGCCCACGAGGTGGTGCTGCTGCTCGGGACCGACCGCCGCCGCGGCCTCACCGAGAACGAGGCGGCCGAGCGGCTCGACCGACTCGGCACCAACGAGCTGCCCGCGTCCCGCCGCGCCGGCCCGCTGCTGCGCCTCGCCCGGCAGCTGCACCACCCGCTGATCTACGTGCTGCTCGCGTCGGCGGCCGTGACGCTGGCACTGCGGGAGTACGTCGACGCCTCCGTGATCCTCGGCGTGGTCGTCGTGAACGCCGTCGTCGGCTTCCTCCAGGAGTCGCAGGCGGAGGCGGCGCTGGACGCGCTGCGCACCATGGTGACGACACAGGCGCGCGTCGTCCGCGACGGCGCCGAGCGGCACGTCGACTCCCGCCTGCTGGTGCCCGGCGACCTGGTGCGCGTGCAGGCGGGCGACCGCGTGCCCGCCGACCTGCGCATCGTGGCGGAGTCGGACCTCGAGGCGGACGAGTCCGCCCTCACCGGCGAGTCGCTGCCTGTCGTCAAGGACGACGTGGTCCTGCCCGGCGGCACCATCGTCGCCGACCGACGGAACATGCTCTACAGCGGCACGCTCGTCACGCGCGGCGTCGGCACCGGCGTCACGGTCGACACCGGGGCGCTGACCGAGCTCGGCCGGATCCACCGGCTCGTCGGCACCGCCGACACCCTCGCCACGCCCCTGACCCGCAAGCTGGCGGAGTTCAGCACGCTGCTGACCGTCGTCATCCTGGGGCTCGGCGCGCTGACCTTCGCGGTAGGGGTCGCGCGGGGACGCGAGGCCTCCGAGACCTTCACCGCCGCCGTCGCGCTGGCGGTCGGCGCGATCCCCGAGGGACTGCCCGCCGCCGTCACCATCACGCTCGCCATCGGCGTCTCGCGGATGGCGCGCCGCCGCGCCGTGGTGCGCCGGCTGCCGGCGGTCGAGACCCTCGGCAGCACGACGGTCGTCTGCTCGGACAAGACCGGCACGCTCACCGAGAACCGGATGAGCGTCCGGCGGCTCTGGACGCCGGACGGTGCGGTCCACGCGCCCGACGCCGGTCCCCTGCCGCTCGACGACGAGGCCGTCCGCTGGACCCTGGTCGTCGGCGCCTGCTGCAACGACTCCGGGCTGACCACGGACGGCGGCGCGGTCGGGGACCCCACCGAGGGCGCGCTGCTGGCGGTCGCCGCCGAGGCCGGGCTGTCGCGCGACGACCTCGACCGCGCGCTGCCGAGGACGGCGACGACGCCGTTCTCCTCCGAGCGGCTCCTGATGGCGACCGTGCACCGGGACGTCGAAGGGGACCGCTTCGTCGTCCTGGTCAAGGGCGCGGCGGAGCGCGTGGTCGGGCTCTGCGGCGGCGCGATGACACCGTGCGGTGCCAGCGAGCCGCTGGACGGCGGCGCCGTGCACGCCGCCGCCCACGCCTTGGCCGACGACGGGCTGCGGGTGCTCGCCACCGCGACCGGCGAGGTGGCCGGCGCGGGCCCGGTGACCGAGGACGACGTGCGCGGCCGCCTCGTGCTCACCGGGCTGCAAGCCATGCACGACCCGCCGCGGCCCGCGGCCCGGGCCGCCGTCGAGGCGTTCCGGAGCGCCGGCATCGACGTGAAGATGATCACCGGGGACCACCCGGCGACGGCGACCGCGATCGCCGTCCGCCTGGGCCTGGTGGGCCGCGGCCAGCGGGACGGCGAGGTCCTCACCGGCGCCCGGCTGGCCGCCCTGGACGACGAGGCCTTCGCCGGCGCCGTCCACCGGGCCCGGGTGCTCGCGCGGGTGACGCCGGAGCAGAAGCTGCGGATGGTGCGGGCCCTGCAGGCGCGCGGCGAAGTCGTGGCGATGACCGGCGACGGGGTCAACGACGCGCCGGCGCTGCGGCAGGCCGACATCGGCGTGGCGATGGGCCGGTCGGGCACGGAGGTGGCCAAGGAGGCCGCCGACATGGTGCTGACCGACGACGACATCGCCACCATGGAGGCCGCGGTCGAGGAGGGCCGAGGCGTCTTCGACAACCTCACCAAGTTCATCGTGTGGACGCTGCCGACCAACATGGGCGAGGGGCTGGTCATCCTGGTGGCGATCCTCGCCGGCGCCGCCCTGCCGATCCTGCCCACGCAGATCCTGTGGATCAACATGACGACGGCAGTCGCCCTCGGGCTCACGCTCGCCTTCGAGCCGAAGGAGCCCGGCATCATGGCGCGACCGCCGCGCGACCCGCGCCGGCCGCTGCTCACCGGCGCCCTCGTCGTCCGGGTGCTGCTGGTCTCCGCCCTGCTCGTCGCCGGCTCGTGGTGGCTGTTCAGGTGGGAGCTCGACGCCGGAGCCGGCCTCGCCGAGGCCCGCACGGCGGCGGTGAACGTGTTCGTCGCCGTCGAGGCCCTCTACCTGTTCAGCTGCCGCTCCCTCACGCGCTCGCCGTTCGCCGTGTCACTCCTCAGCAACCGGTGGCTCGTCGTCGGGGTGACGGCCCAGGTACTGCTGCAGGCCGCGATCACGTACGCGCCGGCGATGAACCGGCTGTTCGACACCGCACCGATCGACGGTGGCACCTGGCTGCGGGTGCTGGGGGTGGCGCTGCTGGCCTGGCTGGTGGTGGGCGTGGACGACGCCGTGCGCCGGGTGCGCGCCGGCTGACTCTCTAGGCTCGGCCGGCGTGACGGACCTCGATGTCGACCCCGCCGTCCCGCCGGCACAGGACGCCTCCGTTCCCGCGCTGTGGCAACGGCTCTCGCTGCCCGGGCTGGCCGACGTCCACACCCACTTCCTGCCGGCGCGGATGCTGCGCAAGGTGTGGGCGCACTTCGACGACGCCGGGCCACTGGTCGGGCGGCCCTGGCCGATCACCTACCGGTGGAGCGAGGAGGACCGCGTCGAGCACCTGCGGTCGATGGGCGTCCGGCACTTCACGGCGCTCGCCTACGCGCACCGGCCCGGCATGGCGGCCGACCTCACCGACTGGGCACTCGATTTCGCTGCCCGGACGCCGGGCTGCGCGCCGTCCGCGACGTTCTTCCCGGAGCCGGGGGTCACCGAGCAGGTGCGGTCGGCGGTCGAGCGAGGTGCCGCCGTCTTCAAGCTGCACGTGCAGGTGGGAGCGTTCGACCTGCGCGAGCCGGTGCTGGACGGCGCGTGGGGGCTGCTCGCCGAGTCCGCGGTGCCGGTCGTCGTGCACGCCGGCAGCGGGCCGGTGCCGCGCGGCGGCCTCACCGGTCCCGGCCCGCTGTCCGAGGTGCTCGCGCGGCACCCGGCGCTGACGGTGGTCGTGGCGCACATGGGGACGCCGGAGTACGAGGGGTTCCTCGAGTTCGCCGAGCGCTACCCGAACGTCCACCTCGACACCACGATGGCGTTCACCGACTTCTTCGAGGAGACCGCGCCCTTCCCGCGGCGCCTGCTGCCGCGGGTCGCCGACCTGCAGCACCGCGTCGTCCTGGGCACCGACTTCCCCAACATCCCCTACCCGTACGCCCACCAGCTCGAGGCGCTCGAGTGCCTCGGCCTCGGTGACGACTGGCTGCGCGACGTGCTGTGGCACAACGGGGTCCGCCTGCTGGGGGTCGTCAGCCCGTAGCCGGTTTGGTCGCCCTCACGATGGCGCCGTGCAGCCCGTCGGCGACCTCGTGCGTGAGCGTGACCGACACGTCGCCGAAGCCGGCGGCGCGCAGCCCGCTCGAGTACTCGGTGACCGAGAGGGCGCCGACGATGCAGCCCGCGTGGTCCCCGCGCTCGGCGCGCTCCTCGGGGCTCAGCCGGTCCTCCGCGACCACGTCCGAGACGCCGACGCGACCGCCCGGCACGAGCACGCGGAACATCTCGGCGAACACAGCCGGCTTGTCGACCGACAGGTTGACCACGCAGTTGCTGACGACGACGTCCACGGTGTCCGCGGGAAGCGGCACCGACTCGATGTGCCCCCGCAGCCACTGGACGTTCGTCACGCCGGCCTCGGCGGCGTTGCGGCGGGCGAGCGCGAGCATCTCGTCGGTCATGTCCAGCCCGTACGCGGTGCCGCTCGGGCCGACCCGGCGGGCGGAGAGGATGACGTCGATGCCGCCGCCGGAGCCGAGGTCGAGCACCGTCTCGCCGGCGCGCAGCTCGGCCACCGCGGTCGGGTTGCCGCAGCCGAGGCTGGCGGCGAGCGCGCCGGCCGGGACGCCGTCGCGGTCGGCCGGTGCGTACCGGGCGGCGCCGAAGTCGCCGCCGCGCTCCCCGCAGGCGTCGTCGCAGCAGCCGGCGACGCCCGAGGTGACGGCCAGGGCGGCTGCGGCATAGCGGTCGCGGACCTGATCGCGCAGCGCTGCTGGGTCGGTGGTGGTCACGGGACCTCCTCGCATCGATGAATTTCGATGTCACTGTGCCGTGGTCCATCGACGGTTGTCAATATCTTGAGTCGGCCGGCGGTTCACCCCCGCCGTCGCGACCGGAAGCGCTTGCCCTGGTTACCAGCGAGTAGCATCATGGGGTTACCGGCGGGTAACCATCGTCGTCCCGCGACCGAGCAGCCGAGATCGGAAGGACCCGTTCGATGGGCCACTACAAGAGCAACCTGCGCGACATCGAGTTCACCCTCTTCGAGGTCTTCAGGCGCCAGGAGCTGCTCGGCTCCGGGCCGTACGCGGACGTGGACGCCGACACCGCGCGCCAGATCCTCGCCGAGGTCGCGCGCCTCGCCGAGCACGAGCTCGCCGAGTCCCTGCTGGACTCCGACCGCCACCCGCCCGTCTTCGACCCCGCGACGCACGAGGTCTGGATGCCGGAGTCGTTCGTCACCAGCTACCGCGCCTACGTGGACGCCGAGTGGTGGCGGATGGACGTGCCGGCCGAGATCGGCGGCACCGTCGTCCCGCCGTCGCTGCGGTGGGCGGTCGCCGAGCTCGTGCTCGGCTCCAACCCGGCGGTGCACATGTTCTCGGCGGGCTACTCGTTCGCCAAGGTGCTGTACTCGCTCGGCACCGAGCAGCAGAAGAGGCTCGCGGCGCACATGGTCGAGAAGCACTGGGGCGCCACCATGGTGCTCACCGAGCCGGACGCCGGCTCCGACGTCGGCGCGGGCCGCACCAAGGCGGTGCAGCAACCGGACGGCAGCTGGCACATCACCGGCGTCAAGCGGTTCATCACCAGCGCCGAGGCCCCGTTCTTCGACAACGTCGTGCACTTCGTGCTGGCCCGGCCCGAGGGCGCTGGCCCCGGTACCAAGGGCCTCAGCCTGTTCATCGTGCCCAAGTTCCACGTCGACGCCGAGACCGGCGAGCTCGGTGAGCGCAACGGCGCGTTCGTCACCAACGTCGAGCACAAGATGGGCCTCAAGGTCTCCACGACGTGCGAGGTGCGGTTCGGCGAGGTCGACGGCATCCCCGCGGTCGGCACACTGCTCGGGGACGTCCACGACGGCATCGCCCAGATGTTCAAGATCATCGAGTTCGCGCGGATGATGGTCGGCACCAAGGCGATCGCCACCCTCTCGACGGGCTACCTCAACGCCCTGGAGTACGCCAAGGAGCGCGTGCAGGGACCCGACCTCACCCGGATGAGCGACAAGACGGCGCCGCGCGTCACCATCACGCACCACCCGGACGTCCGGCGCTCCCTGATGCTGCAGAAGGCGTACGCCGAGGGCCTGCGCGCGCTCGTGCTCTACACCGCCACGCAGCAGGACGCCGTGGACGCCGCCGGCCGCGCCGCCGGTGGCAGCGAGCAGTTCGAGGCCGGCTCGGCCGCCGACCTGGCGGTGCGGGTCAACGACCTGCTGCTGCCGCTCGTCAAGGGCGTCGGCTCGGAGCGCGCCTGGGTGCTGCTCGGCACCGAGAGCCTGCAGACCTTCGGCGGCTCCGGCTTCCTGCAGGACTACCCGGTCGAGCAGTACGTGCGAGACGCCAAGATCGACACCCTCTACGAGGGGACCACGGCGATCCAGGGCATGGACTTCTTCTTCCGCAAGATCGTCCGCGACAAGGGCCAGGCCCTCGCGCACCTGGCCGCGCAGGTCACCGAGCTCGTCAAGGGCGGAGCCGAGCGCGACCCGCTCGAGCGGGAACGGCACCTGCTCGGTCAGGCGCTGGACGACGTCCAGGGCATCGTCGGCTTCATGGTCGGGCAGCTGATGGCGTCGGACCCGCGGGCCGACGACGGTGACGCCCGGAAGATCTACGCGGTCGGCCAGAACACGACACGCCTGCTGATGGCCGCCGGCGACCTCGTCGTCGGCTGGCTGCTGCTGCGCCAGGCGGAGGTGGCGCTCGCCGCGCTGCCCGGCGCCTCCGGCAAGGACAGGGCGTTCTACGAGGGCAAGGTCGCCGCCGCGCAGTTCTTCGCGCGCACGGTGCTGCCGCGCCTGACGGCCGAGCGCGCGATCGCCGAGGCGACCGACACCTCCCTGATGGACGTCGACGAGGCCGCCTTCTGACCGAGGTTGACACGGGGGCCCCGCCGCGTGAAACGGTGGAGACGCAAGGACCGGTCCACCGGACCGCCGTCGACTGCGATCGGAGCGCTCGTGCTCACCCTCACCGACAACGCCCAGACCCTGGTCCGTGACCTGACGGCCCAGCCCGACCTCCCGAACGGCGCGGGCCTGCGCATCGCGCCGGCCGCGGCCCCCGGCCAGCTCCAGGTGTCCATCGCCGCCGGCCCGGAGCCGGGCGACGAGGTCGTCGGGGCGCAGGACGCCCCCGTCTTCGTCGAGCCGCAGACCGCCGAGCTGCTCGGCGACAGCACGCTCGACGCCCAGCAGGGCGCCGACGGGCCGTCGTTCGTCCTCACGCAGGAGCAGCCGCCGGCGTGATCTCGTGACGCGGAGGGCCCGCCCCGGTCGGGGCGGGCCCTTCGCGCGTCCGGTCCCGGGTTGCGGATCCGGCCGGCGGCGGAATGATCGACACGTACGGGTCGGCACGACCCGCTGACAGGGAGGTTGGAATGGGTATCGGCGCGAGCATCTTCCTCATCGCTCTCGGCCTGATCCTGGCCCTCGCCGTCGAGTTCGAGGTCGGAGGCCTCGACATCCAGGTCATCGGATGGATCCTCGTCATCGTCGG
>JBKHXE010000098.1:0-6418 GCA_046566185.1 Actinomycetes bacterium
CGGGCTGTACCGCGTCGGGCTGCGCCTGTACGAGGTCGGTGCGCTGGCCCCGAGGGGTGTGGCGCTGCGGGACGCGGCCATGCCGTTCATGGAAGACCTCTACGAGGTCACGCACGAGGTGGTGCAGATCGCGGTCCGAGAGGGACGAGAGCTGGTCTTCATCGAGCGGATCGCGGGCCGCTCCTCCGTGGGCGTGCACACGAAGGTGGGGATGCGAGTCCCGCTCCCGGCCAGCGGAGCCGGCCTGGTACTCCTTGCCTTCTCCCCGCCGGACGTGCAGGAGGAGGTGCTCGCCGGGCACCTAGAGGGGTTCACGTCGAAGACTGTGACCAGCCCCCGCCAACTGCGCGCCGTGCTCGCGGACGTGCGCCGCAGCGACATCGCCGTCAGCGACCGGCAGGTGACGATGGACAGCCTGTCCGTCGGCGCGCCGATCCGCGACACCGCCGGTGCGGTGGTAGCCGCCGTATCCGTGGTCGTTCGCCACGGTTCGGTCGACCCGGCGATGCTCGTGCCGCTGCTGCGCACTGCGGCCCGAGGCATCTCCCGCTCGTTGGCGGGTGGGTCGGCGCTGCGGCCGGCAGCGGGCCACGGGGCCGGGCGGATCCTGCGCGAGTCCGGCTGAGGACGCTCAGGGCCGCAGCGTCAGCCGCACGTCGTCGCCGAGGCGGGTCACGTCGACCAGCTGCAGCCTCGCGGCGTCGGCGATCGTCCCGATGCCGGCGTCCTCGACCGCCGCGGGGCCGGCGCCGAGCAGGGCCGGAGCGACGTAGGCGACCACCCGGTCGACCAGGCCCGCTCGCCAGCAGGTGCCGGCCAGGCGCGGTCCGCCCTCGAGCAGCACGTGGCGCCGCTCGCGCCGAAACAGCCTGCGCAGCAGCGCGTCCAGGTCGAGACGGCCCGAGGCGTCCGTGCCGACCTCGGCGGCGGTGGCCACCCAGGTGGGCGCCGCGTCGTCCCGCACCCGGGCGGTGGCCGGGGTGCGGCCCGAGGTGTCGGCCACCACGCGCAGCGGCTGCCGTGCCGCGAGCCCGCCGTCGGGCCCTCGCACCGTCAGGGCGGGGTCGTCGGCGAGCACGGTTCCGACGCCGACCAGGACGGTGTCGACCTCCGCGCGCAGGCGGTGGACGTCGGCGCGAGCGGCCTCGCCGGTGATCCAGCGGCTGGTGCCGTCGGCCGCGGCGACCCTGCCGTCGAGGGTGGTCGCCACCTTCCACGTCACGTACGGCCGGCCCCGCCGGACGGCCGTCAGCCACGGCTCGTTGACGGCGTCCGTCTCGTCGGCCAGGACGCCCGTCTCGACGTCCACGCCCGCGGCGCGCAGCACGCCGACGCCGCCACCGCCCTCGGCGGTCGGGTCGGGGCTGCCCACGACGACACGGGCCACACCCGCGTCGAGCAGCGCCTCGGTGCAGGGGCCGGTGCGGCCGGTGTGGCGGCACGGCTCCAGGGTCACCACGGCGGTCGCCCCCCGGGCACGGGCGCCGGCGCCCGCCAGCGCGGCGACCTCGGCGTGCGGGCCGCCCGCCACCTCGTGCCACCCCTCGCCCACCGGGTCGCCGTCCGGGGAGAGCAGCACGCAGCCGACGACCGGGTTGGGCAGGGTCGTCGCCCGGCCGCGCGCCGCCAGCGCGACGGCACGTCGCATCGCCTCGGTCTCCGCGGGGGTGGCCACGACCGCAGTGTCTACCGCAGCAGCAGCCCCTCGACGCGCGGCACCAGGTCGGCCGGGGTGTCGAGCAGCGCGACCACGGGGTGCTCGCGGCGCAGGTCCTCGTCGCAGAACCCGCCGGTGCGCAGCAGGACGCACGACATCGACACGGCCGCAGCGGCTCTCGCGTCCCACGGGGTGTCACCGACCACGACGCCGTGCCGGCCGTCGACGGTCCCGAGCGCGACGGCGAAGATGTCGCCGGCCGGCTTGGAGGAGTCGACGTCGTCCGAGGTCGTCACCCCGGCGACGTGCTCGTCGACGTCCAGCAGCCGCCGCGCGGCGTCCAGGTGCTTGGCCTTCCCCGACGAGGCGAGGACGACGCGGAGTCCCGCGTCGGCGCAGGCCCGCACGAGGTCGGCCGCACCGGGCAGCGGGCGCACCTGGTCCAGCAGCTCGTCGTAGCCGCGCTCCCAGGCGTCGCGGACGGCGTCCCCGTGCCGCTCCTCGACGTCGTCCCCGGCGACCGCCGCGACGAGCCGGTCGCCGCCCATCCCCACGGCGTGGTGGATCCGCGCCACCGGCACCTCCACGCCGACGCCGGCGAACGCGGCCCGCCAGGCGACGGCGTGGTGGTAGTTCGAGTCGACGAGGGTGCCGTCGACGTCCAGCAGGACGGTGTCCGGGCGAGTCATGGCCCCACCCTCACACACCACCGGTGGCTCAGGAGTAGGGCGCCGTGCTGAGGTAGCGCAGACCCGAGTCGACAGCGACGGTCACGACCCGGGCCTCGGCCGGCAGTGTCTCGGCGACACGCAGCGCCGCGATGACGTTGGCCCCGGTCGAGGTGCCGGCGAAGACGCCCTCCTCGGCCGCCAGCCGCCGCGCCATCTGCTGGGCCTCCTCGCTGCTGACCCGCTCGATCGAGTCCACCAGCTCCGGCTGCCACAGCGGCGGGACGAAGCCGATCCCGATGCCCTCGATGCGGTGCGCGCCGGTGGGTGCGCCGGACAGCACGGCCGACTCGTCGGGCTCGACCGCCACCACCCGAGGCCGGGCGCCGCCGCTGCCGAAGCCCTGCGGCGTCCCGTGGATCGAGTGGGCGGTGCCGACGGACTGGACGAACGCGTCGACCCGGCCGCCGGTCTGGCGCCAGATCTCCTCGCCGAGGGGAACGTAGCCGCGCACTGCGTCGTGGTTGGTCAGCTGGTCGGCCCACCAGTGCCCGGGGCGCGTGCTGATCTCCTGGGACGTGGCGATCATCCGCTTGATGAGGTCCGCGGTGATCCGGCCACCGTCGCTGGGCTCGTCGGTGATCTCCACGCCGAGCGCGAGCATCGTCTTACGCTTCTCGACGCTGAACGCGTCGGAGAACACCACGTGCAGGCGGTAGCCGAGGGCGGCGCACACCAGGGCCAGCGAGATGCCCGTCGTCCCGGCCGTGTACTCCACGACGGTGCCGCCCGGCGGGAGCCGGCCGTCCCGGGCTGCGGCCCGGACCACCTCGACCGCCATCCGGTCCTTCATCGACCCGGTCGGGTTGGCGGGCTCCCACTTCAGCAGGATGCGCGCCCCGGAGGCCGGCACCACACGCCGGAGCTCCACGATGGGTGTCCCGCCGACGGCGGCCAGGACTCCCGTCCGGCGGCCGTCCTGCGCTGGTTCCACCGCACCAGTGAACCGGCCCGGTGCCCTCGCCGTCCCGAGAACGCGGAGCCCCGCGGCCGTGCCAGTAGCGTGTGCGCATGCGCACCCTCGTGACCGGCGGCGCCGGCTACATCGGCAGCCACACGGTCGTGCAGCTGCTGGAGGCGGGTCACGAGGTCGTCGTCCTCGACAACCTCAGCAACGCCAAGCGCGCCGCCGTCGACCGGGTCGCGGAGCTGACGGGGCGCCCGGTGGGGCTCGAGGTCGTCGACCTGCTGGACGAGCAGGGCGTCAGCGACGTCCTCGCCCAGGTACGGCCCGACGCCGTCGTCCACTTCGCCGGCTTGAAGGCGGTCGGGGAGTCCGTCGCGCAGCCCGAGCGCTACTACCGCAACAACGTCGGCGGCACGCTCAACCTCGTCCGCGCGATGGACGAGGTGGGATGCCGCACGATCGTGTTCTCCTCCAGCGCCACGGTCTACGGCGACCCGCAGAGCCTGCCGCTGCGGGAGGACGCGCCGCTCACCGCGACGAACCCCTACGGCTGGTCGAAGCTGATGATCGAGCAGATCCTGCGCGACGTGCACGTGGCCGACGACCGGTGGCGCGTCGCCCTGCTGCGGTACTTCAACCCCGTCGGCGCGCACCCGAGCGGCCGGATCGGTGAGGACCCGCAGGGCATCCCCAACAACCTCGTGCCGTACGTCGCGCAGGTGGCCGTGGGACGCCGCGAGAAGCTGCTGGTGTTCGGCGGCGACTACGACACTCCCGACGGCACCGGCGTCCGCGACTACATCCACGTCGTCGACCTGGCGGCCGGCCACGTCGCGGCGCTCGCGGCGCTCGCCGACCGGGGCGGCTGCCGCGCCTGGAACCTCGGCACCGGCGTCGGGCACTCGGTGCTGGAGGTCGTCCACGCGTTCAGGCGGGCGAGCGGGCAGGAGATCCCCTACGAGATCGTCGACCCCCGCCCCGGTGACGTCGCCGCCTCGTGGGCCGACCCGGCCAGGGCCGAGGCCGACCTGGGCTGGACGGCGAAGCTCGGGCTGGACGACATGTGCCGGGACACGTGGGCGTGGCAGTCCGCGAACCCAGAGGGGTACCCGGAGGGCTGACGGCTCAACGCCTCCTGCTGCGCCAGGCAAGCGCCAGCAGCACCAGGAGCAGGGCGTCGAACCCGATGAAGAGCACGCCTTCCGGCTCGTCGTACAGCGGGATCTTCACCAGCGTGACCGCGATCCCGAGCCCGGCGGCCACGAACCCCATGACGATCCGACGGGTCGCGCTGAGCCCGGGCAGGAGGGCGAGACCGAGCTGGAGAGCGGCGCCCACGACCATGAGCGCCACGATCGGGATGTCGAGCCACGGGCCGACCCACACCGCCTCCTCCGGGGCGACCAACGTGAAGTAGGTAACCCCTGCCAGCTCGGCACCCCCCAGCAGTCCCGCGACGACGCGCGCGGCGATGAGCGGGACGTTGCGCGTGGACGTGACCATGGTGGTGCTCATGACGCTTCCTCTCGGTCGGTACGCCGCGACGCTAGGAGCCCGACGCCGGCGCCCGCATCGACCCAGGAGCCGATGTCCGACTCAGCCCCAGGGCTGAGTCGCCGGGACGGTACGCGTTCTACGCTCACGAGTCGTGAGGGCCGGCGAGGGCGTGAGGTTGGGCGTGCGTCGCTCCGACGTCCTGCTCTGCGGTGCGCTCCTGCTGGTGAGCCTGGTCCAGGTGCTCTGGGTCCAGCCGGTGCGCAGCCTGTGGTTCCCGGGCGCCTCCTGGTTCGGTCCTCTCCTGGCGGTCGTCTCCGTCGTCCCGTTGGCCTGGAGGCGGGCCCGTCCGGTGGCGGCAGCCGTGGTCGGGAGCTCCTTGTGGTGGGTCCCGACGGATGCCTTCCTGTTCGTGGGCTACGTCTGCGCGGTCCTGCTCTGCTTCGCCGTCGGCCGCTGGGCGCGAAGACCACGAGGAGCGGTCCTCGCGTGCGTGTGGGCTCTCGCCACCGGGACCTTCGGCTTCCTGGCGATCGAGCACGCGGAGGACCGCTTCGTCCCCCTCCTCTTCGACCTCGAGGTCCGGGAGGAGGTCGCCGAGCTCACGATCCCCAGCGCCGACACCCTGCTCGGCCTCCTGGGTTTCTGGCTCATCGTGCTGGTCCCGTTCGCCGTCGGCCGTGCGATGGCCGCCCAGGACCGCCGGGCAGAGCAGCGGATCGCCACCGAGCGGGACGACGCCCGCCGCGAGGCCACCGACGAGGAGCGCGCGCGCATCGTGCGTGAGCTGCACGACGTCGTGGGGCACGAGGTGACGCTGATGGCCATCCAGTCCGAGGCGGCCGCGATGGCGCTGGACCTGGCGCCGGACCGCGCAGCCGCGCCGATCGCGTCGGTCCGGGAGACCGCTCGGCGGGCCGGCCGTGAGCTCAGGGCGATCCTCGATCTCCTGGGCGACGGCAGCACCGCGGTCGCCCACGACGGGCGGGGGCTTGCCGAGCTGGTCGACCGGGCATCGCGGCTCGGCATCGCTAGCCATCTCGTGGTCACCGGCGAACAGTGGTCCGACGCTCCTCAGCACTGGCTCGCGGTCAACCGCATCGTGCAGGAGTGCCTCACCAACGCCGGCAAGCATGCCCCGGGCCAGCAGGTCGACGTGAGCGTGGAGTGGTCGCCGGCAGCCGTGCTGGTCCGGGCGGCAAACCCCTTCCCCGGCGGCGCCGACCCCGGGTCGGGGCACGGCCTGCCGGGCATGGCCGAGCGCGCGCGCCTGCTGGGTGGCACGCTGACGGTGACCCGGGCCCGGGGCCGGTTCGAGGTGACGGCGTGGCTGCCGGCACCCGCGGAGGGGCGATGACGCGGGTCCTGCTGGCCGACGACCAGGACATGGTGCGCAGCGGCATCCGGCTGATCCTCGAGCTCGCCGGTGTCGAGGTCGTCGCTGAGGCGAGGGACGGCGCCGAGGCCGCAGCCCTCGCCGGTGAGCTGCTGCCGGACGTCGTCCTCATGGACGTCCGGATGCCCGGCACGGACGGAGTAGAGGGGACCCGGCGGATCGTGGCGGCGGACCTGCCGTGCCGTGTGGTCATGCTGACCACCTTCGACCTGGACAAGCACGTCTATGACGCCCTC